>MFDK01000001.1:0-7815 GCA_001776865.1 Candidatus Daviesbacteria bacterium RIFCSPLOWO2_01_FULL_37_10
TGCAGGATATGGATTTAAAGAAATTGCACAGTTTCTTATTGAAAAGAAAAAAAATGGTCCAGTTCTCGTAGGTACAGAAGGATATTTTGGAACACTTCCTGACGGTTTGCAAATTTATCTTGATAAATCCGGAATACCAGTAATTGGTGCTCAAGCAACTATATCTGCTAAAATCAGAGATGCTGTAAACGCAAACCAGACTTATTTTGTTTCTAACGGGACAATCCCTCATATATTGGAGCGAGCAGAAAAAATTATGGAATTTCCAAAAGCAAAGCCGTATGACACCCGTTATCCCCAAGGAATAATTATTCTTTACAGGGTTTTACCGTAATAAAAATATGGAAGAGGAATTAACGATTGATAAAATAAAGGGTAAAACTATTAAGGGGGTTGTTGCCCTAACAGGTCGTACATTCATACTTCAGGCTGTTGCACTTGTTGCGACATTTTTTCTTACTGTGTTTTTGAGTCCTGAAGAATACGGGATGTTCTTTTTGGTGTCTGCAATTATAAATTTCTTTGCATACTTTTCTGATATAGGACTTGCTGCTGCCTTAATTCAAAAAAAAGAAGCTTTAACTCCTGAAGAACTCAAAACCACTTTTACTATCCAGCAGATTCTCGTAATAACTTTGATTGCAATAATTCTAATGCTCTCGCCAGTTATTAAAAACTGGTATAATCTGAGCGACGATGCAGCATATTTAATATATGCTCTTGCGGTTTCCCTTTTTCTATCTTCTCTCAAGACTATACCTTCGGTAATCCTTGAGAGAAAACTTGATTTTAATAAATTAATAATTCCTCAAATTATAGAAACGATTCTTTTTTACTCAGTAGTTGTGTATATGGCATGGAAGGGATTTGGAATACAAAGTTTTACTGTTGCAGTTTTGGTCAGGGGATTTTCCGGCCTATTTATTATGTATTACTTACAGCCCTGGAGAATGGGATTTGATCTGTCGGGACAGTCTTTAAAAAAACTCTTAAAATTCGGGCTTCCTTATCAGACAAATACTTTTTTGGCAGTTTTTAAAGATGATGGTATAACTGCGATTCTAGGTTCTATTTTGGGTCCATTAGGTGTAGGGTATTTAGCTTGGGCACAAAAATGGGCAAATGCCCCGCTTAGATTTTTTATGGATCAAGTTATTAAAGTAACTTTTCCAGCATATTCAAGATTACAAAATGAGCCGCAGGAGTTATCAAAAGCTCTAACAAGGTCAATTTTCTTTATATGTCTTTTTGTATTTCCAACTCTTTTAGGGCTTATTATAATTGCACCAGCACTTACGCAAATAATTCCAAAATACGAAAAGTGGCAGCCAGCACTTTTGGCTCTTTCTTTAATCAGCACTAATACATTTTTTGCAGCAATTACGACTCCTTTAACAAATTTTTTAAATGCCATAGGTAAAATAAAGATAACTTTCCGCCTTATGATTATGTGGACAGTGCTTACCTGGATATTGGTACCGGCTCTTTCGATAAAATATGGCGTTAATGGAGCAGCAGCAGGTTACGCTTTTGTAGGGCTTAGTTCTCTAATTGCAATATATATTGCACATAAGTATATAAAAATAGATTTTTGGACAGCTTTAGGTAAACCTATCATTGCGGCAGCATTTATGGGAATTACGATATATCTTTTACAAATACAGTTACCTCGTTCAGTGACTTCACTGATATTTACAATCATACTTGGAATTTTAGTATATGCGGGGAGTATATTTTTTCTGGTTGGACAATCAATCCTTAATGATTTTAAAAAGATTGTACAAAATCTTAAATGAATAAATTACTCTTTGTATTATTTACTTTTATTGCATTTTTACTCTTTCCGGATAATTTATTTGCTGCAAGTAATCGATTTATAACAATTGTTAATCCGATAAGGGGAGATGATTTTTTCCAGCTTGAAGGTGCAAAACCTGAAGATAATTTTAAAAATGAGTGGGAGGAAGTTAAAAAAAGAAAATTGTCGGCCACATGGTTACTTCGGCCTGATGCACTTATTGATAAAGAGTTAGTGAGTTTGGCAAAGACTTTGGACAGGAATCAGGAACTAGGACTTTTTATGGAAGTTACTCCAGCATGGACAAAACTTTCAGGAGTTGAATATAGACAAGGTCAGAACTGGCATAGTGCAGGCTCAGTTTTTCTAACAGGGTATGAAGTTTCGGAGCGCCGAAAGCTTATTGATGGCGCTTTTGAGAAGTTTAAGGAGGTATTTGGTGGATATCCAAAATCAGTTGGAGCCTGGTGGATCGACGCAAACTCCTTGTCTTATATGAAAGAAAAATATGAAATAGTTGCAAATATGGATGTTGCAGATCAATATTCTACAGATAATTACCAGGTTTGGGGGCAATATTTTTCAACTCCATTTTATCCTTCCAAAAAAAACGCCCTTATGCCGGCTTCCTCAATTGACCAAAAAATTGAAATAGTAACAATTCAGTGGGCAAACAGGGATCCATTTAATAGTTTTGGAAATGGAGTTTTGGATTCAACCTATTCGGTGCAAGCCAATGATTATGCAAATAAAAAATTCCATTCTCTTAATACTGAATATTTTAAGAAACTGATCACTGTTTATCTTAATAATCCATATTCTGCATTTGGACATGTTACTGTTGGTCTGGAAAATGATTTTTCATGGGAATTATTTGGTGAGGAATACAAAAAACAACTTGATGTTGTTTTAGAAAGCCAAAAAAATGGAGCCAGTATATTGACTATGAGTGATTTTGCGCATAGTTATATGTCCCAATTTCCAAAAACCTCACCACCTCATATAATTTTTGCTAAAGATCCCCTTGGATCAAATGGATATGTTTTATGGTATCAAAATACAAAATATAGGATGGGCTGGTTTTACAATAGTTCAGGAAGTGTAATTAAAGATTTAAGGCTTTTTTTTGATTCTCATCAGGAACTATGTTTAGAAAAATCATGTGAACAGCTTAATCTTGCAACTGCTGAAACCGGAAGTATTGATGATGTAACATACAAAAACGGATGGACTATTGATGAAGGAAGAATTAGTGATATTAAACTTAGACTTATCGGGACAGATTTAGAGCTTACTTATACAAATCAGGTAGGGTTTAAAAGAAGCATTAAATTCTTGCAAAACGATATAAGTTTAGATAGCCAGATATTGCCAATCCCGGTTTGGATTTCACGTGCATTGGATAAACCTGAAAAACTAATAAATGAGATAGATGAATTTGGGTATCAGCTTATAGATAGTACGGCTCAGATTTGGAAGCAGGTTAAAAACCTGTTTACCTTTATACTGTTTTCTTTATTCGCATTTTACCTTCCGGGAGCAGCATTATTGAAAAAAGCGAATATCGAAAAAAACCATAAATTTTTCTTAACAATACCTGTGGGAATTTGTTCTTTTACGCTTTTAGCATTTACACTAGGGTATTTAAATTTTAGCTGGGGAATTATTATGCTTCCAGTGATATCAATTTTATTTATAGGAAGGGATTGGATTTTACCTAAACTTACAATTTCTAAAGAGTCTTTAATGGCAGGAATATTAATTATTGCAGGTTCTCTTACATGGCTTGCAACTACTGTAAAAAATGGCTTAATTTTTGATTATGGAATGGGTTTTTGGGGACCGCATGGGCATGATGCAATTTGGCATATAGGTTTAATTGAAGCACTCAAGAAAGGGGTGCCTCCTGAAAATCCGGCATTTTCTGGAGACAAACTTTTGAATTATCATTATTTTTATGATTTGCTTCTTGCTCAGGCTTCAAACTTTACAGGAATTAGTTCAGTGGATTTATACTTCAGGTTTTTTCCGATTCTTTTATCCGTAACTATTGGAGTTATTGTTTATATTCTAGCAATTACCTGGTTTAAATCAAAAATCTCAGCTTTATTTGCTGTATTTTTTATCTACTTCGGGGGGAGTTTTGGATGGATTATTACCTTTTTAAAGGATGAATCAATAGGGGGCGAAACAGCTTTTTGGGCTCAGCAAGGAATATCAACGCTCATCAATCCTCCTTTTGCTATTTCATTGTTAATTTTTTTAACAGGACTATTTTTTTTCCGTCAAATTACAGAACAAAAAATTCAAGCTTTATCTATGGTAATTCCTTTGGTTATTTTATGGGGTTCGCTGATCGAATTTAAGGCTTATGCGGGAATATTAGTTTTAGGGACACTGGTAGTTGTTAGTATAGCAGAGGTGTTTAAAAGAAATATTAAATTTTTAATTATTAGTATCCCCATTGGTTTAATATCTTTTTTTGTTTTCTATCCGAATAACTCTGGCAGCGCATCACTTTTAGTAATTTCACCTTTCTGGTTAGTACACTCAATGATTGATTCTCCTGATAGGGTTGGATTTTACAGATTACAGCTTGCAAGAATGGCAGGAGTAGAATCCGGAAACTGGTTTAAATTTATAGCTTCGGAAGGGATAGGACTTATGTTGTTTTTGGCAGGTAATTTGGGAACAAGAATTATTGGGTTATTTGCGATAAGAAATATTTGGCCGGTGAATATTTATAATTTGTTTATCTTTGTAATATTGATTTTATCCATATTACTTCCTTTAAGCTTTACTCAAAAAGGAGCAAGTTTTAATACGATTCAATTCTTCTACTATTTCCTGATAATTTCAGCCTTTTTGGCAGCAAGCGGAATGGATAGAATATTAAAAAAGTTTAGCATTTTCGGATGGATTCTTATTGCAGTATTAGTTTTAGCTACAATTCCAACATCTCTAGGTACACTAATGCATTATTTACCCCAAAGACCGCCAGCAAGAATTTCCAGCCTGGAGCTTGAGGCACTGAATTTTTTAAGATCTCAGCCAGATGGAGTGGTACTCAGTTATTTTTATGACAAAAATTTAAGGGAAAGATTTAACGAGCCTATTCCTCTACTTGCCTATGAATCTACAATGTATTTATCTGCATTAACAGGAAAAAGCGAATATGTTGCGGATACTGTAAATTTAAACATACTGGGAATAGATTATAAAGGCAGGTTACAAGTTCAAAAGGATATTTATTCTTTTAAAGAACCGGAGATGATTAAAAAATTTCTTAAAGAAAATAATATTAAATACATCTACCTTCCCCGTATAACGAATACTGCTGCAGACGAAACTTTTGGGATGAGAAAAATTTTCGAGAATGAAGAGGTTATTTTGTATAGTGTTATATGAAAAGACTACATTGGTTTTTTAAAGTATGGATTTTATTTATCCCACTTATATTACTTTGGTTTGGGATAACTACTATACTCCCAAAACTATTACCCACAAAGCTAGTAACAGGTAAGATTCATGGACTAATATTTCAAAATCAAATTTGGAGCGGGACAGTATACATAACTGGAGATTTAATAACTTTGCCGAGTGTCCAAATCGATATAAAAGCCGGAAGTAAAATTTTTATATATAAAAAAGGAGATAAAAATAATTTTGACTTAATACCCTGGCATTTGAAAAATGGTATAAATACAGGTTCTGAATATCGGGGGATTCAAACAGGAGAGCCATTCTGGGATGAAAAAGAAAAGATACAAGTATATATTTCTAATCTTAGGGCATTGGGATTTTCGGATCGTCAAATTATAATCACATCATTTCCAGAGGAAGGTAGCCCATATGATGTCAATTTAATAAAAATTGGTGCTGGTGAATTGTCAAATATAAAATTTTCAAATTATCGGAGGCTTGAAGTAGGTCAAAATGTAAAACTAACCCAAAATTCTTTCGAAAATAGCGGGGATTGTGCAATATGTATTGCAGATGGTAGTCCAATGATTTTAGAAAACACCTTTAAAAAAGGAAAAAGAAATTATATAGAAATTAAAAACGGTGAATCCCTTATTAAGAGTAATGATTTTTTAGAAGGTGAAAGCGATGGGATATTGATAGTTGATGGAGGAAATAATTACGTTAGAATTTTAAATAACACTTTTGAGATTCCAAGTAAAAAAGCAATTAAAATTCTTTCTGATAGTTATATTGAAATTTCCAGTAATAGTTTAATGCTGGGAGATATTGAATTACCTTGTAAAAATAAGGCAAAGATTTTTAATAATTTAATAAAGGTGAAGATATTGTTTAAAAATGTTGGAAATTGTGTTGGAGAATATGAAATTGGAGGAAACTACTGGGAAATACAGGATCCCAAAAGTATTTTAGATGCAAGAATTTCCGGAACTTCTGATAGATTTAAGGTTAAAATCCCTAAAATTTTAAACTTCCCTCCAAAGGGTATGTAGTGTGATACTATTTAAATATGGTTAAGATTTCTGTTGTTATTAATACCTTGAACGAAGAGAAAAATATTGAGAGAGCATTAAGATCTGTAACTTGGGCTGATGAAGTAATTATAGTAGATGATGGTTCTAAAGATAGCACGCTGGAGGCTATAGGTAGAGTCAAGAGTCTAGAGTCAAGAGTCAAGGTTTTTAAGCACAAATCACAGGGATATGTAGAACCAGCAAGAAATTTTGCTATTTCTAAAGCTTCCGGTGATTGGATTCTGATATTGGATGCAGATGAAGAAATTCCGGAAACTTTGGAAAAAAGATTAAGACAGATTCCAGAAAAAATGCACCAAATAGACTTTGTAGAAATTCCCAGAAAAAATATTATTTTTGGGAAATGGATGAAGGCATCTATGTGGTGGTCAGATTACAATGTAAGATTTTTTAAAAAAGGTTATGTAGTTTGGTCAGACAGAATTCACATTCCTCCAGAAACTAAAGGAAAAGGTTTAAGACTGGAACAAGACGAAAAATGGTCAATTATTCACCATCATTATGATAGTGTTTCTCAATTCATTGAACGTTTAAACAGATATACTGATATACAGGCAAAAGAATTGATAAAAAGCGGGTATAAATTTAAATGGGGTGATTTAATTACTAAACCTGCTGGTGAATTTTTGGGAAGATTTTTTGCAAACCGTGGCTTTGAAGATGGTCTTCATGGTTTGGCACTTGGTTTGTTACAAGCCTTCTCTTTTTTAGTGATGTATTTAAGAGTTTGGGAAATGGAAAAGTTTCAAACGAAAGATATGACTCTAAATGAGCTTAAAGACGTTAAAAATAAAATGGGATATGAAATTGATTACTGGTTCAAATATAGTAATTTATCAAGGAATCCATTTAAAAAATATATTCAGAAAATCAGGAATAAATTTAGTTAAAATGATTTAAATCATTGAAGCAAGGTAATGTGAAAAAATTCATACTCAAGATTTGGCCGTTTGTAACTATTATTTTTATAGTTTCTATATTTTTCTATCCGGTTTGGTTACAAGGGAAAATTCCACTTCCCGGCGATTTTGTAGTTGGAACGTATTATCCATGGCTTGATTACAAATGGGGGTATCCAGCAGGGGTTCCGGTAAAAAATCCAATAACAACAGATGTTGTTTCTTTTATTTATCCAATGAGAACTTATGCTGTTGAGTTAATCAAACAAGGTAACTTGCCTTTATGGAATCCCTTAATTTTGTCGGGCACACCACTGCTTGCAAATTTTCAGTCTGCTCCATTGTCAATAACAAATATTTTCTATTTCTTAACAGATACACTTACTGCATGGTCATTGCAGGTTATCTTCCAGCCAATTCTAGCTTCAATATTTCTATATTTACTACTTAGGGAATTCGGGAGAAGTAAACTGGCGTCTATTTCAGGAGGCCTGTTTTTTGCTTTTGCAGGATTTTCAATGATTTGGATGGAATGGAACGCACATTCTTTAGTCGCGGCATTTTTCCCCTTAATATTTTTTTTGAGCCTTAAATGGCTAAA
>MFDK01000001.1:7853-11440 GCA_001776865.1 Candidatus Daviesbacteria bacterium RIFCSPLOWO2_01_FULL_37_10
CGTTTGTTCTGCATATATTTGCGGGTTACCCACAGATTATTTTGTATGAACTTCTTTCGCTCCTGGTTCTGGTAATTATGTTTGATCCAAAATTTAGAAACAAGAAGAGATTTTTTGGTCTAGTTTTTTTTGGATTTTTAGGTGTAGGTTTGGCAGCGGTTCAAGTTATTCCTTCATTTGAGCTAATAAAACTTTCACAAAGAGGGGTTGAGGATGTAATAAATGTTTCTGCATTTTTACCCTGGCAAATGATAATTACTATTGTCGCGCCTGATTATTTCGGAAATCACTCAACTGGAAATTGGTGGGGTTCCGGGGACTATACACTTGTAACAGGATACAGCGGGGTAGTTACTGTAATTTTGGCAAGTATAGGAATTATCTCGAGCCTTAGAGAAAGGTATGTAAAATTTGGTATTACTCTTGTTGCTATTTCATTTGCTATAGTGCTTGAGAATCCTGTTTCTTCTTTTATAAGGGATAGTGGTTTCCTTAGTCTACAAGCATCTTCTGCCCATAGAGCATTAATTCTTTCGAATTTAGGTATTGCTTTTTTAGCAGCATTCGGGATAGATAGAATTTTAAACAGGGATTTAAAGTTTAGAGAATTACTTAGGTCTCTATATCCGCCAGGTATTTTACTTTTAGGTTTTTTCATTTCTACGCTGTTTATTGTTTTAAATGATGATACGCCTCTAACTGATAGTACTAATTTTAGGGTGGGATTAAGAAATCTGATTCTTCCATCTGTAGTTTTTATTTTCTCTGCTTCGCTAATTTTCTTCTCTTTTAGATTTAAAAAGTACTCAAGATTCTTTACATGCTTATTAATATTATTAAGTATTTTTGAACTTTTCAGATTTGGCTGGAAATTTACCCCATTTTCGGAGAGAGAATTAGTATTTCCAAAAACTCCTGTGCTAGAATTTTTGCAAAAACAGGATACTCCTTTTAGAACTGCGGCAGAAGAAGCTATTCCAATTAATATGATGATGCCTTATGGGATACAAACAATAGAAGGATATGATGCAGTCTACCCGCTTACCTATGCAAAATATTTATCAGCGCTGAATTCAGGAGGCTCTGATGCAGATCCTATGGGAAGGTATGGTTCAGTTGATAACTTGAATTCACCTCTTCTAAACTTAGCAAATGTTAAATATATTCTGGCATTAAAAAAAGATAGAAATGGTAAACTTGATACAAGCGGTGAAATAATCTCCAAATTTCAGCAAGATAACTTGATAAAAGTATTTGAAGATAAAAGCGTTGTAATTTTGGAAAATACAAAAGCTCTAGACAGGGCAAAAATGTTTTATGAATTTGAGCAAATAGAAGATGATAAACTTATATTGAATAAGCTGCTTGATAAAGCTTTTCCAGTTACAGAAAAACTTATACTGGAAAAGAGTCTAGGTATGGAATTTGAAAAAGGTATAAACAAAGTGAATTTTCAAGAAAAGCCAAATCTAAAGATGATTAAAGTAGAAACAGAAAAACCCGGAATTCTTTTTATAGGTGATTCGCTGTATCCTGGTTGGAATGCATATGTTGACGGGAAAAAGATAGGAATTTTAAAAGCGGATTTTAATTTTATGGCTATCCCTGTAACCTCCGGGAACCATGAAATTTTAGTTAAATATGAGCCGGAAAGTTTTAGGGTCGGTAGTATTTTAAGTACAGTGAGTTTAACTATATTGATTTTAACTGCTTTTTCATTCAAAATTAGAAAATGGATAACCACAAATCATTAAATGAAATTCACGAGGATGTTCCTGCAAACCATTATGATGTTGGAATAAAAAAGAATTTATTTCAAAGATATTGGCACAAAAAAAGATTTTCAGAGATCCTGAAAGTAGTCAGATACGTACAAGGATCCATATTGGATGTGGGTTGTCACGGAGGAACTTTTACAAGAGTTATCTTGGAAAAAGTTGGAGGAAATAAGGTTTATGGCATTGATGTATCATATAGTGCAATAAAGGAAGCGCAAAATAAAATTCCAGATGGAGATTTTAGAGTTGGAGATGTACAAAAGCTTCCATTTGGATCAAATTTTTTTGACGCAGTTTTTTGTCTGGAAGTTTTAGAACATGTTGATAACCCAAAATCCGTGGTTTTTGAAATAAAGAGAGTATTAAAAAAAAATGGCTATATAGTTATACTTGTACCAACTGATAATATTTTGTTTAAAATTATATGGAGAATATGGACACTTTATTATCCAGTTTGGAGACATGCACATGTACAAAGTTTTACAGGGAAATCTCTTGAGGGAGTAGTTAAAGAGAGTGGATTAAAAATAAAAAAAGTAAAAACATTTAATATGAGTATGCTTAAGTTAATTGTTGCAGAAAAAAAATAATCATGAAGAAGGTTTTTGTAATAATTCTAAACTTTAAGGTTAAAAAATTGGCTTTGAGGTGTATAGAGTCAGTAAAAAAATCAACATATAAAAATACTGAAATTATATTAGTTGATAACGATTCAGATGATGGAATTGAGGAAGATGTAAAGAAGTTTGATATTGATTTTATTCAAACTGGTAAAAATATGGGATATTCTGGAGGAAATAATGCTGGAATAAAAAAGGCACTAAAGAGCGGTGCAGATTATATATTCATCTTAAATCCTGATACAACTATTGAAAGTGATTGTATAGAAAATATTATAAATGGAATTGAAGATAATAAAGCGGATATAGCTGGTCCAAAAATATATTTTGATGGATCAAAAAAAATCTGGTATGCAGGAGGAATTTTTGATAAGGAAAATGTAATAGGCAGCCACCGTGGAGTTGATGAGATGGATCGTGGGAAATACGATATCCCGGAGGAAACAGATTTTGTGACCGGAGCGGCAATGATGGTAAAGCGGGAGCTGTTTGATAAAATAGGTCTACTAGATGAAAGATATTTTCTATACTATGAAGACGCAGATTTTTGTGAAAGGGCAAAAATAGCCGGATTTAAAGTGTTCTATATCCCGGATGCAGTGGTAAACCATGAAAACGCAGTGTCGTCCGGTCTTGGGTCTCCTTTACAGGATTATTATATAACCCGAAATAGAATGTTATATGCTTCAAAATTTTTGACCCCTAGAACAAGATTTGCACTTTTCAGAGAAGCTTTAAGAAACTTTGGAAATCCAGTAAGAAGATTAGCACTTTGGGATTTCCTAACAGGAAACCTCGGAAAAGGATCGTTAGGCTAAACCAATAGGAGTATTGTAATCAGGTTCTCTAAAATATCTTTGTGGAATTTCCGGCACTTCAATTTTTGGTTTAAAGAAAGCTCTTGCAAAAGCACTTTCAAGAATCTCAACCCTTTGATTTCTTCTTAGTGGAATACGCCCAAAAAATTCTTCAGATTCACCAGCAATAGCTAATAATGAGCCATCATATAATAAATGAACATGTTCGGTTATTAAAACACGAAAAGGTTCGCGGTTCCGCATATTCCTGTGTTCTTTTCGAATATCTAAAGCAACCTTATCAGTATTTTCCCAAATTAAAGTTTCTAAATTCAGCTCAGGAAATAAAGGTCTGACTGCCCAACCTTCACTGTTAGTATCTCTTAAGCTAT
>MFDK01000001.1:11477-21756 GCA_001776865.1 Candidatus Daviesbacteria bacterium RIFCSPLOWO2_01_FULL_37_10
TATTTGTTTAGGAGTAAATTTTATTTGTATTTCTGGATTACTAATATATAGATTATAAATATTGCGATTTGTAAATTCCTCAATCATACTAATGATTCCCATTTTTCTAAGTCTAACTGCCATAAGTTCTAGATTATTGAGGACTTCCGGCATTCCAGAGTCTCTTTTATCAAGCCAAATTCTATGTGATTCTGCTCTTCTTAATTGCTCAGCTTCTTTTTCAGCCTGAATTTTTTGTCTTTCTGTTTCAATAATAGCTTTTTGTTCAGCTACCAAGGCATAGTATCTTTCTTTTACTGACATATAAACTTATATATAGTTTATTACTCTAATGTTTGTCAATAGGTATTAAGGATTTTTACTTGCGTTTGAATGCGCACTCACTTATCATTAATATATGCTTTCGGTAATTATTTTGACCAAGAATGAGGAGAAGATGATTGGGGCATGTCTTGAATCTGTTAAGTGGGCGGATGAAATAATTATAGCTGATAATGGCTCAACGGATAAAACCCTGGAAATCATTAGGAGTGACAAGTCGCTAGAGTCTAGAGTCAAGGTAATGAAGTTTGCAGAGCAGGACTTTGCAAGTTTGAGGAATAAAGCGATGGAGGAGGCAAAGGGGGATTGGGTTTTGTATGTGGATGCAGATGAGAGAGTTTTGGAGTCGTTAAGGGAAGAGATCCTGAAACAAGCCGCTCCTGAAAGGAGCGAGCCTCGCCCTTGGCGGGTTCAGGATGACGTAAGGTTGGCTCAGGATGGGTGCTCAGCATTTGCCATTTCCAGGAAGAATATTATTTTTGGAAAAGAAATTAGTTATGGTCCGTATAAAAAAGATTGGGTAATAAGGCTTTTTAGAAAAAAGGATTTTGAAAAATGGACAGGAAAGGTACACGAAACCCCGCATTTCAGAGGAAAATTAGGGTATACAAAGAATTCATTTTTGCATTTAACTCACAGAAATGTTGATCAATTTGTTTTAAAAAGTCTGGAGTGGAGTAAAATTGATGCAAAGCTTCGTTTGGAATCTAACCATCCAAAAATGTCCGGTTGGAGATTTATAAGAATTCTCATTACCGAACTTTGGAATCAGGGAATAGCTCGTCGCGGATTTTTCAATGGAACAGTTGGAGCAGTGGACTCCATTTTGCAGGCATTCAGCATGTATATAACATATGTTAGACTTTGGGAACTTCAACAGGAAAAGCCTTTGGAAAAAGTTTACGAAGAAATTGATAAGAAACTAATTGAAAGTGGTTTTAAACATTAACGGTTCTAATGATTCGAATCATTAGAACTATGTGATAATGTAACATGATTAAGACAGTTTATGATAATTTTAAGAGGTTTAGACTTTTTAAATCAAAATTGCAACCTTGGTGGAGTATAATAGGGGCACCGGTTTTGCAGGAGCCTATTTTTAGGTATCTTCCTTATTTTCTGCTCTATTTACCAACTAGTAGATATTGGGAAGTAGGAATTTTAAGCTCTATACCATATGCAATAGTTCATTTTTATTTTGGTAAGAAAATTGTAGTTTATACATTTTTCTTAGGTCTTTTCTTTTGGTGGATAATGGTAAATTTCGGGTTATTGGTAGCAATTTTAGCTCATAGCTTTCATAATATTTTTGTAGCTATTGTATTAGGTAAGAAATGGTTTGTTAAATGAGCTTGGATATTTTTGATTCTTCGGATTCAACCTGTTAAGCTATTAATATTGTCATTCTGAACGTAGTGAAGAATATAATGGATCCCGGATCAAGTCCGGGATGACAAAGGTAGAGATTGCCACATCGCTTCGCTCCTCGCAATGACGGAATTTATGAAAATTGGAATTTACTCACCATATCTTGATACTGCTGGCGGTGGGGAGAGATATATGATGAGTATTGCGGAATTTTTGTCGCAATCTCATGAAGTTCATGTTTTTTTGGACGCTCACCTCTTCGAAATTGGCAAGGAGAAAATTAAAGAAAAAATTGAAAGTCTTCATGGAATTGACCTTTCAAATGTTAACTTTATAAAAGCTCCTATTGGAGTCGGAAGTTCCTTTTTTGAAAGACTTATTTTTTTAAAAAGTTATGATTTACTGTTTTATTTAACAGATGGCAGTATCTTTTTCTCAACTGCAAAAAAGAATATCCTACACATTCAATCCCCACTAAAAAATACTAATAATGACCTTTGGGGAAATTTTAAGCTTTCAAGCTGGAAACTTATTATGTATAATTCCAAGTTTACTAAAGAGGAAACTGAAAATTCCTGGAAAATTAAAAATGTTATTGTTTATCCTCCTGTTTCGGTTGATAAAATTAAACCTCTAAAGAAAGAAAAAATTATACTTTCCGTTGGAAGATTTTCTGGGGTTTCTCAGGGCGGACAAACTTTTTACGCAAGTAAAAACCACAAAAGTTTGATTGATGCTTTCAGAAAACTTGTTCAAGAAAATAGTTTAGGTGAATATAGTTTACACATAGCCGGAGCAGCAGCAGATGGGGATAAAAAATATTTAGAGGAATTAGGTAAAGGAGCAAAAGATTTAAAAGTATATTTATATCCCAATATTTCATTTGATGATTTGCGAAAGCTCTATGGAAAAGCTCTGATTTACTGGCATGCGGCAGGTTACGGAGAGAAAGATCCCACAAAAATGGAACATTTTGGTATTACAACTGTTGAGGCAATGGCAGCCGGGTGTGTACCTATTGTTATTAATTTGGGCGGTCAAAAGGAAATTGTGGAACACGGAAAATCAGGCTTTTTATGGAACAATCCAAGTGAGCTGGTAGAGGATACACTCAAAGTTATAAGTAATGATACTTTTTTTAGCAAAATATCACAAAAAGCAGTAAAAAGAAGTAAACTATTTAGTAAAGATAAATTTTGCCAAAATATACAAAAATTATTATGACATATCTTAGAAAATATTGGTTTTTAGTTCTTATAGCACTCGTAATCAGATTACTTGTCGGGGCATTTACCTTCCACGAAGATGTCAGGGCTTCAGCAACCGCGAGTTTCGTATATCTGGAATTGAAAGAATTAGACCCTTACAAGAGATCTTTTGATATTGCACCGCAGGAACTTTTAAATTACTTACCATTTAGCTATATATTGTCATTGCCGATTCATCTAGTGGAAAGAGTGTTTGTAGACAGGGATATTGAAAAGATATTCCTTGCAAATCAGAACTTATTATTAGGTAATCCTAAAATGTGGCTTTACTTAATATATGTAAAATTACCGTTCATCATTTTTGATATAGGGATAGGGGTACTTCTTAGTTTTATAGTTCAATTTAATAACCAGAAAAAAGCCTTAGCAATCTGGCTTTTTAACCCATTTTCTATTTGGGTTTCCTCTGCCATAGGTCAATATGATGTTTACCTGGTTTTTTTCTTGTGCCTTAGTTTATTCTTTATTCAAAAAGATAAACTATATTTAGCTGCACTAGCGCTTGGTGCTGGAGCTGCGACCAAGAGTGCACCATTTTTATTGCTGCCGCTACTTTTAGGGCTGGCTGTATCTTTTAAAGATAGATTAATAATATTATTTCTATCAGTACTGCCATATATTATTACTGTTACACCGTATATTGCATCTCCCAGTTTTAGAAAGGATGCACTTCTTGCACCGCAAATGCAAAAAATTTTTTATGCAAATATTCCATTGTCAGGCGGTGAATTTATTCTAATCGTACCAAGCCTGATTTTATTTTTTTATGTAACCTATTTGTTACGGGATAGAACTAAAGAAGATTTCATTGCGTACTCTATACTTATTTTTCTTTCCATTCTTGCCTTTACTCATTTTCATATCCAATGGTTTTTTTGGGTTTTGCCATTCATAATTATTTTCGCGCTAGATTATTGGAATAAACAAATAAAGTGGTCGATTATCGGGTTGATAACTAGTTTAATAGGTATGCTATTTTTATTCGAGAGTTCGCTTCAGCTAAAACTTTTTGCTCCACTTTTTCCTGTTTTGGAAAGTGCTAAAGGGTTGCATGAAATTTTGCAGGATAATCAGGTGATACTTCTTCGAAGCGTAACTGCAAGCACTTTTTTTGTAAGTTCATTACTTCTTTGTAAAGCCATCTTAAATAAGAAAAGAGTATGAAAGTAACGATAGCAATACCGAATTTTAACGGAGAAAAGCTACTTGAAAAAAATTTACCAAATATTTTAGAAAGCGGGGTAGATGAGGTAATAGTGTTGGATGATGGGTCGGGTGATAAAAGCCTGGAACTATTATCAAAATTTACAATTGATAATGGACAATTGAGAATTATAAAACACGGGAAGAACAAAGGTTTTATTCCGTCAGTTAATGAGCTGGTTAAAAATGCAGCGGGTGAGCTGGTGGTTTTGTTAAATAATGACGTATGGGTTGAGAGGGACTTTTTGAAACCACTTACTAAACATTTTGAAAATTCAAAAGTCTTTGCCGTGAATTTACACGAAGAAGGAGAAGGTCCATCAGTTTCTTTTTGGAAAGAAGGTTTTTATGAATTCAAACGAGGTGAAGAGTCTGGAAATATACAAAAAAGTGCCTGGGCTTCTGGAGGATCGGCAGTATTCAGAAAAAGTATATGGAAGAAACTCGGAGGATTTGATGAGATCTATACTCCATTTTATTGGGAAGATATAGATATTTCGTTTCGGGCAATAAAGGTAGGATATGAAGTACTATGGGAACCTGACGCAAAAGTTAAGCACGAGCATGAGACTACAATAAAGAGAAATTTTAATGCAAGATATATTAAATGGGTGCAAGACAGGAATCAACTTCTTTTTATTTGGAAAAATATTACTGACTCAGAATTAAAATCAGAATATAGGAAAGGACTTGTAAAAAGGTTATTTATCAGTGGATTGGGATACTGGATTCCATTTCTGTGGGCGGTTTACACTGTCATTCTGGAGCGAAGCGATAGAATAATAAGAAACAGATCCTATCAGCCACTTCGTGGCTTCCAGGATGATAGTAAGGTGAGGTCTGATCTGGAGGTAATAAATTATGTCAGCTAAAGTTTCAGTAATAATTGTTTCATATAATAGTGAAGATTTTATCGAAAAATGCCTTGTGTCATTGCGAGTAATTGCGAAGCAATCTCTTCTTGGATCTGAGATTATTGTTTTGGATAATGGATCTACAGATAAAACTGCAGAAATCATAGAAAAATTTCCCGAGATTAAGCTTATTAAATCTAATGAAAATTTAGGTTTTGCAAAAGGAAACAATAAGGCTGTTAAAGAAGCCTCCGGGGATTATTTATTTTTCTTAAATCCAGATACGGAGATCCCGAAACCTGCTTCGCAAGGCGAGCAAGTTCGGGATGACGCGAACTTTTTTTATGAACTTATAAGTTTTTATGGAAAAACTTCCGATGTTGGAATTGTGGCTCCAAGGCTTGTTATGGAAAATGGGCAAGTGCAATCCTCAGTTAGGAAGCTGCCTACTATATTAGGGGCATTTAAAGAATATATTCTTGGCATGCAGAATGAGTATTCCCAGTATGTTCCAGACGGAAGCAGTCCAGTAGAGGTAGAAATGGTTTACGGAGCAGCAATGTTAATTAAAAAAGATTTATTTGAAAAAATGGGAGGATTTAATGAGAAATACTTTTTATATTATGAAGATGCAGATCTTTGTAAAAGGGTAAGAGAAAGTGGTAAAAAAATCTTTTATCATCCAGGAGTTTCGGTCAAGCACCTGGTGGGTGCAACAAAATCTGAATCGGATAAGAGCGAATTAAATTACAGGTCTTCTTTTAGATACCATGGACTTTTCGGATTTTTAGTACTTCAACTTATTTTTTTCCTCCGTAGAATTGTCAGAAGTATGAAAGAATAAATTTTTAAGGATCTATTAACTCACTCTAATACACGAGAGTATTAGAGTATCGCATGTCAATTGCTCCAATAATTCGCTATAGCGAAAAATGGCATATATAGAAAGGATAAATAGTGTCTTATTTGGATTAATACAGAAATCTTTTTTAGAATTGTCTCATAATTGAGAAAATTTAAGATAGCTTAGGCATAGTGTTTAGCGCTTTTTGAAATTCTTCATTGAATCGCCAATTATGACGTTTTCTTAATTCAAAAAGGATATCTAATCTATGTATTGCTTCCAAAAGTCCACCAGGTGTAGAAATGTCGTGTAGACTCGATTCATAGCTATGGAAAGCTGGATATTGACGTGTAAGTGCACCAACATTAGCTGCATCAAATAGATAAATTCCAACCCCTTTTTGTTCTGTGCATAGAAATTGATGGTCTCTGGAATGTTTAATATTTACAGCCGGTCCTATAACTAGTTTGAGAGTTGCTCTAGTTCTAGCTTCAGCTATTAACTCTGCAATTCCAAAACGATGCCTCTTATCTTTCAGATCCGCATTATTCAGATTCTCCATCCAGAAATACTTTAAATCATTTGCTCCCCTTTCAGCTAAAGTAACACATCCCTTAACTGATCCTTCTATGGGATGCCAAACATACTCATGATGATAAATTGCTTCAGGTAATGAAATTTCACTATCTTTCTGTAGCATATGTTGCTATAGTAACATGCATTATAGGTTATGTCAAGTTCTATTGCTTCCATTCTCACTATGAAATACGTACAATAAAAGTAGGTTGAAAAAATCGTTTATATATTTACTGATTATTTTAGTTCTGGCTACAACACTTCGGATTTATCAGCTTGATAGAGTTCCACCATCTCTTTTCGGAGATGAGGTGGATGTTGGATATCAGGCGTACTCGCTCTATAAAACCGGACAGGATTTATACGGAAATAACTGGCCAATTTTAGTACATTCACTTTCTGAATACAGGGCACCACTATTTATATACTCGGATATTCCGTTTATCGCCATTTTTGGGCTTAATGAGTGGGGAGTAAGGCTTGCTGCTGTATTTTGGGGACTAATTGGGATAATAGGTATATTTTTATTGACAAGAAAATTACTTAATGAAACAATCGGACTGTTTGCGGCTTTATTTTTAACAATTTCTCCCTGGCATATCCATTACTCAAGGGCCGGGTTTGAAGTGACAATGCTTCTTACATTTTTAATATTCGGTACACATTTTTTTCTAAAAGGACTGGAGAAGAAGTATTATTTAATAGTATCAACGCTACTCTTCGGGTTAACGCCATATATTTATTCAACCGCAGTAGTTTTTATGCCTCTTTTGTTGTTTATTATGACTCTGATATATAGAAAGAGAATAGAAATAAGAGGGACATATTTTACGATCGCAATTTGTGTCCTTGTTTTGGTGCTTATTCCGTATGGGTTTCAGACTATTTCTGGTAAATCAGGAGAAAGGTTTTCTATTATTAGTGTATTCGGGAATAGGGATGTGGTAAATAAAATTCAACTTGATCAACAAAAAGAACAACTTCCGATAGGTTTCCAAAGATTTTTTCATAACAAAGGGGTGGAGTGGGGAAGGCAAATAAGTATGAATTATTTAAGGGCATATTCCCCTGAATTTTTATTTTTGAATGGAGACCCCAATTCAAGACATTCGGTACACGATATGGGACAGATGTATTTCTTTGAAATAATACTTTTAGGATTTGGGGTATTTTGGTTATTAAGTAGGTTTAGAAATGGAGAAGAAAAAAAGAATATCTGGCTGATAGTAGGATGGTTGATAATTGCTCCAGTGCCAGCTGCTTTAACTTATGATGGAGGATTTCACGCAACAAGAGATTTCATTATGCTGCCGCCGCTTGTAATTCTTCTTGCCATGGGAACAAACTATATACTGGAAAGAACAAAAAATTCCGGGTTCAAGTTTATAACTGGATTGATTTTATTATTTGCATTATTTAATATAACTTTTTACTTACATAGATATTATGCACACTATCCTTCTGAACAATGGAGAGCATGGCATTTTGGATTTAAAGAAGCTATGCAGTATGTTGATGAAAACGAAAGTCAGTACAAAGAAGTTTTTATAAATAATACTTATGAACCTTCACTAATAAGATTTTTATTTTGGACGAAATACGATCCAGTAAAATTTCATCAAGAGTTTGTATCAGATCAGCCAAATACAAAAGCAGTTGGTTTTGAAGGATTCACACTAAACAAATTTTATTTCGGTAAATTTACAGGACCATTTGAACAGATAGTAGATCCGCTCAGTTTGTATGTTACATCTGCCAAGGACGATATAACAAACTCTGAGATGTTAAATGACCAGAGAATAAATTTATTGAAAACTATCTATTCACCAACCAATGAGCCAATATTCTATCTTTTTAATGGAACAAATGAAATTCAATTATAAACTGTCACTTTTAATAATAACCTTATTTGCAGCTTTTGTTCGTCTTGTATTTTTAGATCAGTTTCCAAACGGATTTACAGGTGATGAAGCACAGCAAGGTTACTCCGCATACTCTATTTTAAAAACTGGAAAAGATGAATGGGGGGAAATCTTACCAATTTTTCCAAGAGGATTTGGAGATTATAAACCGCCTCTCTATACATATCTTACTGTACCATCTGTCGGGTTACTTGGTCTGACTGTAGAGGCAGTTAGACTTCCTGCAGCAGTGATCGGGATACTTAGTGTTTTAGTTGTGTTCTTCCTGGCTAAGGAATTGTTAAAAGATGAAAGAATTGCCCTTTGGTCAAGTATACTGTTTGCTATTAATCCCTGGCATATACAACTTTCAAGAACTGCCTTTGAGGGAGGAGTAGGAATACTGACATTTTCAATAGGCCTTCTTTTTTATCTGAAATCCGGTATAAGAAATTTAATTCTCTCGTCAATCTTTTTTAGCTTAACTCTTTATAGTTACCATTCATGGAGATTGTTTATCGTGCTATTTATAGCGGGTTTAATACTAAGCAGCTGGAAAAAACTGATTTCTATTAAATATTGGATTCCTGGATTAATTTTGTTAATTTTTATTTTGCCGCTCATGATTAATATAAATTCTGTTCTTAAGCGATCCTCAGATGTTGGAGTATTTAGTAAAGATAGGATTACTGGATACTTTTCCAATAAAGGGACGTCCTCTTTGTATCCTATTGTAGATAGATTACTGGATAATAAATTTGTATATGTTCTTAATGAATTTTCCGGAAA
Source organism: Candidatus Daviesbacteria bacterium RIFCSPLOWO2_01_FULL_37_10 (assembly GCA_001776865.1). GTDB lineage: Bacteria > Patescibacteriota > Microgenomatia > Daviesbacterales > UBA10151 > 2-12-FULL-37-11. Next base: position 20,602 of record MFDK01000001.1, read on the forward strand.
TTATTTGTCTTATTTTTCTCCTGGATTTATTTTTGGCGATGACCGTTCGGATAACACTTATTTGAATTTTCCCTATTCCCCGCTTCTTTATTTTATAGAACTTATCTTTTGGCTCTTTGCGATTTACTCTTTAATTACTAAAAGATTAGAAAATAGAAAGATTATCATTTTATGGTTTATTTTAGCAGCAGTTCCAGCTTCATTAGCTGTTGGGTCAATGAACGCCAATAGAACCCCAACACTTTTACCCTTAGCATCTGTAATTTCAGCCATTGGAGCAGTATATATGATAGAAAAATGGAAATACGCAAATAAAATAATATCAGTGTCCTTACTTATTAGTTTCGTATTCTTCTTACATTTTTATTTTCTCAAGCTTCCTCAAAAACCTCCGGATAATTTAAGATATGGATATGATCAGGTTTTTAAAAAGATATTAGAGGTTGAGTCGCAGTATGATCAAGTAGTTACTTCAAAAGCTTTTACTGAACCACAAATTTTCATAGCTTTTTATTCAAAAATGGATCCAGTTGAGTTTCAAATGGCATCTACTGACTGGTTAAGATATGAAAAATCTGATAAATTGTATGTTGATCAGTTGCAAAGCTGGAATTTAGGGAAATTTTATTTTGAAGATCTAAACTGGAATCTAAAGGATTCAAATAGAGAAAATGCTTTAATTGTAGGTAAGCCGGAGGATTTTCCTCAAGATGTAGAATCTATATTGGACGTTTATGATCATAAGAAGAAAATGCTTTATAGATTAATTCCTGTTAACTATGAAAAGAATTAAATTACTTATAAAATCACCTATTGCAATATTGATTCTGTTGATAGCCTTATTCATTCCTGCATTTATCGACACAATTTCAGTTGGATATTATCAATGCATGACGATTTGCAGCCTATGAGGCAGCTTGTTATGGATAAGTGTTTCCGGGATGGACAAATTCCTTGCAGATGGTCAGAGGATTTAGGCTTTGGTTTTGGATATCCTCTTTTTAATTTCTACCCGCCGCTACCGTATTATATTGGTCAAGTTATTCACTGGATAGGGTTTTCTTTTATAGATACAGTAAAAGTATTGGTGGTTTTAAATTTCTTAACATCTGGTTTTTTGATGTACCTTTTAGCAAAGGAATTTTGGGGAAAATG
>MFDK01000001.1:21768-24570 GCA_001776865.1 Candidatus Daviesbacteria bacterium RIFCSPLOWO2_01_FULL_37_10
CTTTTATGTATATGCGCCTTATCACGCAGTTGATATATATGTAAGAGCTGCAATGAATGAAGCTTGGGCGTTAGCATTTTTTCCGCTGGTATTTTGGTCGATATATAAATTAATCATTACAAACAAGTGGATTTTTGTTCCAGTTGTATCAATATCTGTTGCGCTGGTTATGTTGTCGCACAACCCCATACTTTTGATTTTCTCTACTTTTGCAATTTTCTGGACATTTTTCTGGTTAATAATTGAGAAAGGATGGAGAGTTTTACCAAAACTTTTAGTTTCGGGTATATGGGCACTTGGACTTGCAGCATTTTTTACTCTCCCTGTTATTTTTGAACAAAAATATGTTCACGTTGAGAGTCTTGTAATAGGCTACTTTAACTTCCTTGCACACTTCACTACTTTGGATCAGCTTTTTATTAGTAGGTTCTGGGGTTATGGAGCCTCACTTTTTGGACCGGTGGATGACTTAAGTTTTCAGGTTGGGCATATTCATTGGATAATCTCTTTAGTCTCACTTTTAGTTGCGCTTGCGATTTTAAGAAAAAAGCAAACCCTTTCAATATTAATAGTACTCATGTTTTCTTTAACTGCATTTTATACTTTTATGTCGCATCAGCAGGCATCCTTTATTTGGGAGAGAATCTCTATTCTTCAATACTTACAATTTCCATGGAGATTCTTAACATTAACTATTTTTGGAACGTCTTTTTTAGCAGGAAGCATTATGCTGTTGTCACCCGCCATTGGCGGGTCTAATAAGTTGAAGCTATTTAAATGGATTCCTGCTTTCGCAGGGACGATACTAATATTAGTAACCATTTTCTTTTATAAAGACTATTTCAAATGGGAGAAGCATTGGAATTGGGTTGATGATACCCATAAATTTTCAGGGGAACTCTGGAAATTGCAAATAACAGCTGGTATATTTGATTACCTTCCTAAAGGAGCGAAACTTCCGCCACCAAATCCTCCGGACGGAGACGCAAAGCTTGTAAGTGGAAGCGGACAAGTTAATAAAGTTTTCAAGAATTCAATTAAGCAGGAGTATTCTGTAAGAATGGAAGAAAAAGGCGTTTTCCAAATAAATACATTTTATTTCCCCGGATGGATCTATAAAATTGATGGTAAGCAAGTAGAACCTGTTTTGGAAAAAGAATTGGGGCTTCCGCAATTTAATTTGGATTCTGGTGAATATAAAGTTACCGCAAATCTTACAAATACTCCTGTTAGAAATGCAGGAAATCTTCTTTCTTTAGTGTCATGGATGATACTTTTATCAATATCCGGATATAATTTTAAGAAAAAACTGATTATTTTTAAGTATGAAAAAGATTAATTTATTTTATGTAGTATTTATTTTGAGTTTAATACTTACTGCAGTTATTAGGTTGTATTCCCTTAGTAATATTCCGCCCGCGCTTAATTGGGATGAAGTAAGTTTAGGCTACAACGCTTTTTCTATTTTGGAAACTGGAAAAGATGAATGGGGGAACACCTTGCCCTTATCTTTTAAGGGGTATGGAGATTATAAACTTCCCGGATATGTTTATCTTGATGTGCCATTCATTGCAATCTTCGGTTTAAATGAATGGGGAGTTAGGTTGCCGTCAGCAATTTTAGGAATTGGTTTTATAATTTTAATTTCACTAATACTTAAGGAGTTAACAAATATACATGTAAGAAGCTGGGCAATATTTCTCGGGGCAATTTCCCCCTGGACAATCATTATTTCAAGAATTGCACTGGAAGCACACCTGGCACTTTTTCTAACAACTTTGGGATTTTATTTTTTTCTGATGGGACTTAAAAATCCCACATTCTTATTATATAGCGGATTTAGTTTTGGCATGACAATTTTTTCTTATAATTCAAGCAGAGTAGTAACACCACTTTTAATAATTGCCCTCGGACTTTTATTCTTGAAAGAGTTAAAATCATTTAAAAGAATGGTATTTTCATCGTTGATCATTTTTTCATTATTTTTTGCAATAGCGCTGCCAAAAGCACTTTTGCAGGATTCATCTGCAAGATACAAATGGACTTCTATTTTGGATGAAGGCGCGATAAATAGGATTAATGAACTACGCGGATCTTCTGCCCTCCCTCCTTCATTGGCAATGGTCACCTACAATAAAGTTACATATGTTGTACCAGAAGTCCTTAAAAATTACGTTTTACATTTGGATCCACGTTTTTTATTTTTAACAGGAGGATCAAATTATCAGTTTAGTGTTCCGGGGTCTGGAATGTTTTATCCAATACTTGCCCCGTTTTTTGTATATGGATTTTGGGTAATTTTTAAAGAAAGAAAAAAATGGCAATTTTTCATGGTTGTATGGCTTTTAATTTCTGTAATTCCTGCTGCAATAACTAGAGATTCTCCCCATGCTCTAAGATCTTTAATGATGATTTTGCCGGTTGTAGTTATAAGTTCGATAGGACTTGATAAGTTCGTGGGGTTATTCAAAAACAAAGGAGCGTTTGTTAAGCTGCCGCTGATTTTTGTTTTGCTGGTTAACCTTTATTTTTTCTGGAATAATTACTCTGGAGAATACGCAAAAAATTATTCATGGAGTTGGCAGTATGGATACAAAGAGGTAGTGAATTATATAAAAGAAAATGGCGGGCAATATGAAAAAATATATGTTACAAAAAAATACGGTGAACCCCATGAATTTTTGCTGTTTTACATGGGATGGAAACCGCAGCAATATAGAAATGATCCGAATCTATCGAGATATTTTAGATCAGACTGGTATTGGGTAGACTCCTTTGATAAGTATGTTTTTGTAAATGATT
>MFDK01000001.1:24580-25552 GCA_001776865.1 Candidatus Daviesbacteria bacterium RIFCSPLOWO2_01_FULL_37_10
AGGTGACAGTTTACTAATCACAAGTCCGGGGAATTATCCGGATGATGTAAAATTTTTAAAAACCATAAATTTCCTGGATGGCAAACCTGCATTTGATATTGTGGAAATTTAAATTTAAAGCTGAAATTCTGTTAAAGGTTTTGGAGGTGGATGGGGAATATAACTTTCTGAAATATTAACCAATTCCTCAGGATTTCTTGCAATATAAAATTGCCACCTTCTTTGATGCATATACCAGCCTTTTTCCAGACGATCTTGATCAATAGCTTCATCATGCTTTTTTCTTAATTCTAAGTAAATTCTGTCTTCGTTAAGTAATTTACTCCTTCTTTCCCATTCTTCAGAGCTTGTGGGAGGTTTACCTGTTACAATTTCGTGAAAATCTCTACTCCACTCATTTATGACTTCCTCGGATTCATGGATAATATCAAAGAATAATTTATGATTGCTGCGGAAATGTCTGGATCTCTCTTCGCTGCACTGCTCAGTTTGATACCATTCTCTCTTTGCTCTTTCCATATGCTGATTATAACATATAAATATTATATACTCAAGATATGGGGTTTTGGAGGAAGTATTATTTATTAGGTTTAATTTTGATTCTAGCCATAGTTTTACGCTTCTGGAATCTAGCGGGAAATCCTCCTGGACTTACCTGGGATGAGGCTGCACTGGGGTACAATGCGTACTCTTTGATGCTAACCGGGAAAGATGAATATGGGAACCTTCTTCCATTAAACCTGAAGTCCTTTGGTGATTATAAACCAGCTTTTTATGCTTATTTGGATATTCCTTTTGTGGCTGTATTTGGATTAAATGAACTTGCTGTTAGATTACCGTCTGCCATATTTGGGGTATTTGGGGTATTTGGGGTATATTTGCTAACTTCGGAACTATTTAAAAAAAGAAGTTTGGCTCTTTTTGCAGCGTTTTTTCTTGCAATTTCTCCCTGGCACATACAATTTTCCCGTC
>MFDK01000002.1:0-13232 GCA_001776865.1 Candidatus Daviesbacteria bacterium RIFCSPLOWO2_01_FULL_37_10
GATTTGCTTTGTGTTACACTAAATTTATGCTGCCAAAGATAATTATCGGCGTTGTCTTAGTAGTCGTAGGAGTTTTTGCTTTTGGCATTATGACCGGAAAAGGGCAGCCGCCTCCCTTTTTGGCAAGGAACCCATCAAACCAACCAGCCTGTCCAAATCCAATTCTTCAAACCCCAGTTGATATGAGTCTTGTCACTACCATCCTATATCCTGGCCAGGAAAGAGGCGGGAATTTTAAAAATCATGGAGGGTTTAGGTTTGATAATGCTAAAACAAATGATATAGAAGTAAAAGCTGCCATGGATAGTGAACTTCAGGATGCCGGTAGATATCTTGAGCAGGGTGAAGTTCAATACCTGTTTGATTTTGTTGCCCCATGTGGTATCAGGTATCGTTTTGACCACATTCTTACTCCTTCTCCCAAGTTTTCTGAAATGGTAGAAAAGCTACCCCAGCCAAAGGAAGGTGATTCAAAAACTACCCATATAGATCCAATCATTGTAAAGGCTGGGGAGGTCATAGCTACTGCTGTAGGATTTAAAAATAATGGGCACGGTGAATCTTCAATAAACGTTTTTGTAGATTTTGGGGTTTATGATTTAAGAGGTAAAAATACATTCCAAAATCCACAACCTTTTGCAGTCTGCTGGTTTGACCTTCTGCCTACCTCTGACAGTGTTAAAGTAAAATCTCTTCCTTCAGGAGATTCCAAATCTGGCACCCAAAGCACTCTTTGCAAATAATCTACTCTTAATCCCCACCTCCAAAAACTAGAGTTAAACTAGCTTCACACATCCGATGTAGGAATGTGTTTCAAAAAAGATCCAAACTATATTCAAAGATAAACTCCGTGGGATACATCTGCCTCTATATTAATTCCAGGAGCTATTTTTCTTAGAACTTTGACTGTTTCAGGTCTATTCTTCTTATTCGGATAAACATGTAAGGACATTGAATTTAAACACACACTTAATGTGTTCTTTTGTTTTAAATCTCTTCTGACTTCTCCAGCATCATCCACATATTGTAATCCTCCCTCCCGAGCAATATCCTTATGAGCTCTACCACCTAAGTTCATAACTATCCGGTTACCATCTCTAACAAATTTGAATGAGCTAAATGGAAGTAATTCTGGATTATTAGCTAAAGTTTGCAATAATTCTCCAGTGGCAGTAGTAGTTTCAGTATCTTTTCTATTATCTACCTGGTCTCTCCATCTACTTATTAATTCAATTAATTCAGCTGAAGGAGGTGCGGGAGGGGCTTCTTCCCGTGGGGCATGGTGACCAAAAATTCTACCTAACAATTCCATAATTACATTTTACTCTTTTGTGTGGATAATTTCTAGATTATTTTGAAGTTTTCTTTAGATGAGTTCCCACATATAATCCCGCACCCATTACAAATGCAATAATTATAATTTCAGCGATAATAACTAAAAGTACTGGGTCAATGTTCATAATTTTTAAATTACAATCCTACCGGTTTATAGTTTATTTATCCACCATGCCAGTATTATAAAACCGATGGTGGCTCCTGAATTTAATACTACCACAAACGGTCTATATTGATCAATTGGCAGGAAAAGTGAAGCCCAAAGTACACCAAAAGTTACCTGTGAAAATGCAATAAAGATTTGAATAAATAAATCTCTGTCTCTTTTAGTAAACTTCATATCGCAAATTTTACACTTCGACTACACTCAGTGCAATTAGGACTTTTTTTGGGAGGAAATTACCAGATTTATTCCTTTGGTTCAGGGGGCAGAAATTCTTCACCGGCGCTGCTTACTGGAACCTCGCCCGGTTTTAACCATTTAACATAAGTACACCCTGTTGGTTTTTTGGCGCTAGAGTCCCAGCCAGCTGTTGAACACTTTTCCATTTTTTTACCAGCAGAGGTAGTAAATAAAACTAATTTTTCTCCACACTGCGGGCAATCTGTATCCAGAGGTTCTTTGGTTCCATTTATCCATTCAATATAATCACAACCTGTGGCTTTTTTGGAAGCCACATCCCATCCCCCAGTTGAACATTTTTTCATTTTTTTACCAAAACGGGTCTCTGTTAATACTAAAGGCGATCCACATTTTGGACATTTTTCATCCAGCTCAACCGGTTCCGCTTGAAACCATTTAACATAGTCACAACCTTCATTTTTCTTAAGCTCTTTATTCCAGGAACCGCTGCTGCAACGCTGCAATTTTTTACCGGTTGGCGTTTCTGTCATCTCGCCTAAGGGCGCACCACATTTCGGACAAACTTCATCACTCATATTGCATAGAATACCATATTCTTGAATAAATTTATACAGTAGGAACTTTTTGCAATTAACACCGGTTATCAACTGGTAACGCTACTTGTAATTGGAGTAATTTTAGGTTACATGGGTTAAGTATAGTTAACAACTATACGATATAATCATTTCATTAATAAGGGAGGTGATTAATTAAAATGGTTGAAGTACAAACCAGAGAAGCATTAGAAGTATCAAGAGAAATGGATCCATCAATTACCAGAAATGCTCAACAAATTGACAGAGTCCGTGCTATTCTTTTACATGTAATGGAATGGTTGCAAGGAAACGATGACGCACTGGAAGAATATGGCATTAACTCAGATCAATGGGAATAGTAAATTTGTAACTGAGTTATCTTAATTTATCAAATTCACTTCTGGAAATATTAGTATCTCTTAAAATTTTCCTAAGGAGTCCGATTCCTACTTTTTCTCCTGAATGAATTGGAACGGATGTTTTTCTCCCGTCGGAATGTTCCATCCTAGCATGAACTAAATCTATAACTTCTTTTATTCTTTCCCTGGCTTCCTCAAGTGTTTTCCCCTAGGTATAACAACCTGGAAGTTCAGGAACTGAGGCTACATATAACCCATTTTCATCCTGTTCAATCAGTACCTTAAACTGTAACTGCTTTAAAAGTTTTTTCATGAGATTATTATATCATAAGTACTTTTTTAAAAATTCTACTGTTTTTTCCATTGCAGCTGGAAAACTTGCACCTGTTAAATTATGACCTCCGCTGGGATATTCTTGAAGCTCATGGGTAATTTCAGTTCCATCTAAAATTTTCATTAAGTTTCGGCTATATTCAATGCTGACAACATTATCATTGACTGCGTGATTTACTTGCACTGCCCCATTTACCCCATCCAGATAATTTGTACCCGGAACCTGTTTCCAAAATTCACTTTTGGGATCAAAATCTCCGTATGTTTCAAAAAGTTCAACTCTTTTTCTTCGCCTTTCCGAACCTTCTGGCAGCGGCTGATAGCTATTATCAGAAATACTATAATCGCTGAAATCAGAGTATGTATAAACTGCCCCAGCCCAAATAACAATTGCCGGAATATCGGCTTTTGCAACAAAAGCACGGAACACAACATTCCCAGCCATAGAATGTCCCCAAAGTCCTATTTCTTCAGGATTCACAAAATCAGATGATTGCAAAGCCGAATATGCATTTAAAGTATCAATTATATAATCGGAAGAAAAATAAGCCCCTCCGGATTCCCCTTCTGAATCTGCATGTCCGCGAAGATCTATCTTAAAAACAACCAGACTATTTTTGGCCAGAAAATCCACGTATTGAGAATAGTTTTGCAAAGTTTTGTACTGAGCTGGCGGAATATACCCGTGAACAAAAACTACAGCAGGCCATCCACCATCGGGCTTCACACCTTTTGGCTGGGTTAATTGTCCATTAATTTTTAATCCGTCTGAAGTATAACTTGTTAAATACGAAGTATAATCTGCATTTTCCGATACTTTCTCCAAAGCACCCAACTGACTTTGATAAGATCTATTTCTAAGGTACGGGGTTGTCAGCTCATAAAATGGCACTGGGGTTGCTTGTCCTGACGCAGGAAGGAGGGTTGGAGTAATTTGAGGTTTAATAATTTTGTTTTGAATTTCCAAAACAGGCGTTTGCAAAATTTCTCTGGAATCACTGTCTTTCCAAAAATATACGCCTGCAAAAATTCCACCAGCTAATACGCTAACTACTACAAGCATTGAGATACCAGATAATCCATAAAACCCGCGCATTAAAAAATTATATCAGGAATCTAAAGTTGTAGAGTTTTCTTGAATACTGTAATCTTAAAACATATAGATGAATCTATCCCAGAATCCGGAAATTACCCAAGAGCTTAGAAAAGAAGGTCTTTTTTACTGTTCAGATGATAACGCTGGATTTTTTCGGCAGCCCCGATTAGATCGGGGTAAAAGTTCGGGAAAATCATTTAAATATTATGGTATTGATGGAAAAACAATTACAGATAAAAAGACTCTTAATAGAATTAAAAGCTTAGCTATCCCTCCTGCCTGGGAAAATGTCTGGATTTGCCCTAAAGAAAACGGTCATCTTCAGGCAACAGGGATTGATGATCGAAACCGAAAACAGTATATTTATCATCCGAACTGGATATCTTTAAGTTCCCAAAATAAGTTTTCCAAAATGGTTGATTTCGGACTTAAACTTCCAAATATTAGATCAAAGGTTAAATACGATTTGCAAAGTAAAAACCTTGATAAAAGAAAGCTTCTGGCAACAGTTATCTGGCTTTTGGAACACACTTTTATAAGAATTGGAAATGCAGAATATGCATCAGAAAATAATTCTTTCGGATTAACTACCCTTAGAAATAAACATGTTGAAAAAAAAGGTTCAGATATAGTTTTTAGATTTAGAGGTAAAAGCGGTATTCAACATGAAATAGAAGTATCAAATCCAACAGTTGTAAAAACTATAAAGCGCTGCATTGAACTTCCCGGATATGAACTTTTTAAGTTCATTGATGAGGATGGAGAAAAACATGTTGTAGATTCTGCTGATGTAAATCAGTTCTTAAAAGATATCACACAGGATGATTTTTCAGCAAAAGATTTTAGAACATGGGGGGCAACATCTATTTCAGCTAACAATTTTTACACTCTTGGAATTCCAGAAAATAGAACTTCCCTTAAAAAAAATATTATAGAAACTGTTAAAAAAGTAGCAAATCACCTTAATAATACTGTTTCTGTTTGTAGAAATTATTATATACATCCATCTGTATTCCAAACTTATCAGGAAAATATTTTAGTTCCCCATTTTGGAAGCTATAAAAATGCAAAAAGACCAGGTCTTTCCTGGGATGAATATGCTTTGATTAAACTTCTACAAAAATATCCTTATGAGTCAATATAGATAATATTTCTTCTTTGATGTAAAATAGCCCCTGTTTATGCACAAAGTTAATCGTTTAGTTATTGTTGGAATAGTAGTAATGCTGGCTATTACTGGCTTTTTTTTCTGGGTACAAAAAACTTCTGCAGAAATTGGAAATATCCAGGTATATGAGGGAAATGCGGAAATAATTGGTGACGATAAAACTTCTGATGCAAAAACCGGTCAAACAGTTAAAATAAAAGACACCATTAGAGTTTCAGGAGGATCCAAAGTAGCAATAGCTTTAAAAGACTCTTCAGTAATAAGACTTGATGAAAATACAGAAGTAGAGATCGGGCAACTATCGTATCAGGGGCAGAAAATAAAAGATGCAACTTTTAAATTAACTGCTGGAAGGCTATGGTCAAGAGTTGCGCCGCTTGAACAAAACGGTGATTTCGAGGTTGAAACTCCAACAGTAGTTGCATCTGTAAGAGGCACTAGTTTTAATACCACCTCTATCCAAAAAATAACAGGTGTTTATGTTTATAAGAAAAAGGTTGATGTAAGATTAAAAAAAATAAACGAAACTCAAACTGTACCTGAATCTTTAGTTTTAAGAATGCGGAATGAAAATATTGGAGAAGATTTTAAAAAAGGTCCGCAAATACCTGATCCGAAATATTTTGATGACTGGATAAAATTTAATCAGGAAGAAGATAATAAAATCTGTAAAGATAATCCAAAAACGCCGGGGTGTGAAAATGAGGATTTATCACTTTCTCCAACACCTTCTCAAACTCCTACACCATCACCAACCTATTTTCCAACCGTAAAACCAACATTATATAAAAGTCCCTTCCCAACTCAAAAACCAACTTCCACTCCAACGCCTAAACCTTCTCCAACTCCTACACCTATTCCAAAAAAAGTAGTTAACTTTCAAATCAGTCATGACACACAAAATGATTGTTATACTAGCTGTCAATTTAGCGCTTTAGCATATTTTGATAACAATCCCAACAAATCAGTTAACGTAACCAAAGATACAAAATGGTCAATTAAATCTCCAGCTAATGGTTCTATTAGCGCTTACGGCTATTATACCCAAGGGAAAACTAAGGGAGATACTATTATAGGAAGTTATGGGATTACCAGCGCCAATCATTCTATCCCTTCTTATACCACTCCTTCTATTCTTTAACACTTATGAAAAAAAATTCATCAGCTGCTTTTCTTTTTATTTCCCTGATAATACTCTGGCTGCTAAATTTTTTTCCTCCTGGAGAAATTTTAAATCTAAAAGCTCTGGATCTTTTTAGAACTCCGCACACACCCCATCCTGAAATTGTAATACTAGCAATAGATAATAAAAGCCTTTCGGAAATTGGACGCTGGCCATGGGATAGAAAAGTTCATGCAAAAATTATTGATAAGCTTAAGAGTTTAAACCCTCAAATTTTAGGGCTGGATGTTACTTTTTCCGAAGAGTCTAATGCAATAAATGATAAAGTTTTTATTGAAAGTATTGATAATGTTAAATTTCCGATCGTCTTATCATCAGAACTTATATATTTAAAAGGGTCTGAGAAACCTCAAAAACTTCTTTTACCACTTGCGCAGTTTTTGAAAAACTTAAAAGTAACATACGGTTTTACAAACTTGACGGAAGATCCAGATCAACTCATAAGAATGATGCCAAAAATACAAACTGTAGAAAACCTGTCTCAACAACCTTTCAGTTGGCAAATCTCAAATGGTTTAAATATAAAAATGCTCGCTCATGATGCACTGGTAAATATTTCTGGAACTTCCGGAAGTTTCAAAACTTATTCAATTTCTGATTTTGTATCAGATAAAATTCCAAAAGAAAAATTAGAAGGCAAAATAATTCTTATTGGCGCAACAGCAGCCGATTTACATGATACAGTTTTAACTCCTTCCGGCATTATGGCGGGAGTTGAATGGCAGGCTAATATCTTAGATAATATTTTACTTTCAAGGTCAATTAAACTTTTACCAAAATCATCCGCTCTGATTATCGGATTAACTTTTATACTAACCGTATTTCTACTTTTTTTCAGATTATCTGCAAGAAACCTATCATTTTTTTTAGTTTTTTCTATATTCGCTTTTCCAGTCGTAAGTTTTATTCTATGGCAATTTAATATTGCTCTTTTTTATTTTTCGAACTTGGTTTTAGGACTGGGCTTATTTGTCTCCCATGCAATTTATAGGTGGTATATTTCTGAAGCTGAAAAAAGAAAAATTAAACAGACTTTTCAGTATTACTTTTCCCCTGCTGTTATGGAGGAGATTTTAAAAAATCCGGAAAGCCTGTGTCTTGGAGGTCAAAGGAAAGAAGTAACTGTACTTTTCTCAGATATCAGAGATTTTACAACTATTACTGAATCACTTCCACCAGAAAAGCTAACAAAATTATTGCAGGAATATTTTACCGAAATGTCAGAAGAGATTTTTGCAACGGACGGGGTTTTAGATAAATTTATAGGCGATGCAATTATGGCTTTTTGGGGGACTCCTGTAGATCAACCTGATCATGCAGACAAAGCAGTTAAAGCCTCAGTAAATATGATAAAAAAATTAAAAAAACTTCAAAAAAAATGGCTTGCAGAGGGTTTACCTTTTGTAAATGCCGGAATTGGAATAAATACCGGAGTTGTCACTGTTGGAAATATGGGATCAACTCAAAGATTTGATTATACTCTAATAGGAGACGAGGTAAATACAGCAGCAAGGCTGGAAGGATTAAATAAACAGTACAAAACAAATATTATTATTTCAGAGGCAACAAAAAATAAATTGACCATTCCCATAAAATTAAAAAGTTTGGGAGAAGTTTTAGTTAAAGGCAAAACAAAACCCGTTAAAATTTATGGTGTATAATATATTTCATGAAGCTTTCCGTCCTGATAACAACTCTATCTGTCATTTTCATCTTCATTCCAAATGCTTTGGCAAATACTGTAACAAACGATGTAAGCATTAAATCAAACGGAGGAAGTGCAAAAGTAAATGTGGATATAAATAATAATATAAATACCTCAAGCAGCACAAATATCCAAGAGTCTTCTTCAAAAACAAACGTTGAAATAAATCAAACAGGAGACGGCACATCAAAGGTAAAAATAAATGACAGAGAGTGGAGTTTAAGCGAACCGGGAAATATCTCTGTGTCTGAAGAAAATGTTTCCCCGACATCTACTCTTTCCCCAACTATATCTCAATCAACAAATTCTGCAGTAAACTCTGACGACAACAAATCAAAAAATGCAGTTGAAATATTGATAAATCAGCTTGAGGACTTAATAGAAAAACTAAAATCTTTATTCAGAATTTAGATTTCTCCTTTTAAATATTTTATTCTTAAACTTTCAGGAAATCGCTCTATGGCATATCTGAGAGCTGTTCTTCCCATTTTATGATAATTCTTTCTCAGGAAATCTTCTTCTGTATCCTGGGATATTCTTTTACCAACTTCTCTTAGCATCCAGCCAACAGCCTTTTGGATTAAATCATGTTTATCGCTAAGTAAAATTTCTGCGATTTTAAAAGTATTTTTATACTCTTTTGCTTTCCAGATAAATTGATAAGTTGCAATAATTGCAATTCTTCTCTCCCAAAGGTTTTCAGATTTTGCAAGTTTATATAGTATCTTCTTGTCATCCTCGCGAAGGCGGGGATCTAATAAATCCGCACCCAATATTTTTGGTGCGGATAAATCCACCAGATCCCAATTATTAATATGTTTCGTAGATTTTAAATAAAATTCGTATATTTCTTTTCTCTTCTTTTTATCGCCTTTTTGAAAATTATGTACCAGTAAAAGCAGCGCTATTAATCTTTCTTCGTGAATTTTAGATTTAAGAAGTTTGGTGATACCAGTAAAAGGTAAATCTTTATATTTTATGGCAATTTTCCTTAGGATCGGCACACTTATACCTAAAAAAATATCTCCTTCTCCATATTGCCCTTTTCCTGTTTTAAAAAACCTTTGCAAACTTTTTGCTTTCTCAGGATTTTTAAATTTTTCCAGATCCGCTCTTAATTTCTTTAACATTTTAATATGTTATGATTAAAAAGTGTATGCGTCAACCGGAAGACTTTAAAGAAGATCTAGAGAAAATATGAATATTGGATTGCATCATTTCTTACACAGTCAGTCTATTGAACACCACCCGACTTTTTGTAAGTTTATAGACCGGACAATATATGGAGTAGGGCTATTTGGTGTCGCAATAATTATTCCTCAAATATTAAAAATCTGGGTAGAAAAACAAACGGATGGGGTATCAGTAGCTACCTGGATTGGGTTTTTGGTATCATCCGTGTTCTGGTTACTTTACGGAGTAATTCACAAACAAAAACCAATTATAATAACAAACGTCGCCGCAATCCTGGCACATACATCAGTAATAGTCGGAATACTACTTTTTAGGTAATTTGTCGTTGCAGAAAATCATGTTTTTTTCTTAAAATCCAGAGCACAGGAGTTGAGACAATATCTTTGGTCGGTTGGAGTTGGACCAACATCAAATACATGTCCCAGATGTGAACCGCATTTTTTGCAGATTACTTCTGTTCTTTGCATTCCAAAACTATTATCAGGTTGTAAGATTATGTTCTTAATATTTTCAGGCTTGTCAAAAGATGGCCAGCCGGTTCCGGTATCAAACTTTGCATCAGATGAAAAAAGTGGTGTGCCACAAGCTGCGCAGTGATACATCCCTGTCTCATGGTTATTCCAGTATTTCCCGGTAAAAGGAACCTCTGTCCCTTTTTCTCTCAGAACATGATATTGATCTGGTGCTAATTTTTTCTTCCAATAATTTTCATCCATTTTCTTCATTTTAGATACCTGTCAAAAAATTCTATAGAACGACTCATGGCTGTACTAAAATTATTTGATAAATTATGATCATCACCCGGATATGTAAAAAGTTCAACTTCTTTACCTGCGTTTTTTAACTGAGCTTCCAATTTTTGAGAAAATTCTACGGGCACAGACGAATCCGCAGTACCATGATGCAGCTGCAAAGAACCGGAAATATCAACAAGGTATGAATTTGCAGAAAGTGAGTTCCAAAATGCAGGATTTACTTCCGGAGAACCAAATTGATCTGAAAGAGATTGCCTCCAACTACCTCCTCTTGTACTTGGAGTTGTAGAAGGAACACTTCGCCTCCTCCATCTTTCAAATAAATCCTCATATGATCCAACAACTCCTGCCCAAATTACACCAGCTTTTACATCTTTGGAAACTACCATATTCCGGAGTGTTATAAATCCACCCATTGAATGTCCCCACATCCCTATACGGTTCGCATCCACATATGGCAGATTCTTTATAGAAGCCACGGCATTTAAAACATCAATTGTATATCCATTTGACCCATATGCCCCAGTTGGACTTCCTTCAGAATTGCCGTGTCCCCTAAAATCCGGACGAAGCAAAACATAGCCATTTCTGGAAAATCCATCCGTATATGCAACATAGCGTTCAGTAGTTTTATACAGCGTCGGAGGGATATATCCGTGGTTGAATATAACTGCCGACCATCCGCCTTCCGGCGGATCTACATTTGGAACAGTTAAAAGTGCATAAATTTTTAGACCTTCAGATTTATATGAAGTTAAGTATCTTTTGTAATTAGAGCCAGGAGAAAGCTCCTGCTCAACTACTATATCAGAACCCGGATAATCCCCTTCCCTTAATGATTCAATTGAAAGTGAGTGGGGCACTTTTTCTGCTTCACCAAAATCCAGGTTTTCACCCATATTAGTTTGTAAATTTAGAGTTTTTGGTGGAAATATTCTATCCGATAGATCCAATGTGCCAAAAAAATAGGTAAGAAATACAGCTAACAGTATAATAATTGGGATCAGAAACTTTAAGGGGAGAGAAGCCACAAAAGTAATTTTATCACATTGTAAAAGTCTGTTAAAATTAGCAGATGGTCAAACTAATAATAACTGTTATTTTAATTCTTTCTATCTACCTTTGGTGGCAGTTTACCAAATGGGTACCAATTACTCAACAATTGACAACTCCGGGAGTTGATCAGGCTGCAACTTCGGGAGTTTCATTGCCAACACCAACTAGTTTTCAGCTTTCAATACCTACGGAAAGTAAAACTCTTACGAATGGTATCCATGTTTTTCAAACCTTTAACAACTGCGGACCGGCAGCGCTTTCTATGGCACTATCCTACTATGGAATTTATGAAACTCAAGCCAAACTTGGTCAAGACTTAAGACCATATCAAGTTCCTGGCGGAGATAACGACGATAAATCAGTAACTTTAGAAGAACTTGCTGAAAAAAGTAGGGAATATGAATTTGTTCCATATCACAGACCAAATGGTTCCATCGAATTAATTAAACTTTTCATAACTTATGACATTCCTGTTATTGCAAGAACGTTGATCAAAGTAAATGAAGATATTGGACACTACAGAGTTATTACAGGCTATGACGGGTCTACTAACGAGATTTTCCAGGATGATTCACTTCAAGGGAAGAACTTAAGATATTCATATGATGACTTCAATACCCTTTGGAAAAAATTTAATTTCGAATATTTGGTTTTGGTTCCAAAAGACAAAAAAGAAATTGCCGAGGCAATACTTAGATACGAGGTAGACGCATTAGAATCATGGAAAGTGGCTGTAAAGAATGCAGAAGCACAGCTTGTTGAGGCTCCAGATGATATTTATGCCAGATTTAATCTTTCTGTCGCACTATACAACATAGGAGATTATCAGGGATCTGTTGAGAAATTTGAAAAAGTAGAAACTAAACTTTCATTTAGAACCTTATGGTACCAAATTGAACCTATTTTAGCTTATCAAAAACTTAAAAATTATGACAGGGTTTTCCAAATAACTGACAAAGTTTTAAATTATCACAACCGTGCTTTTTCTGAATTATATATAATCCGTGGTAAAATTTATTTAGAAAAAGGACAAAAGAATCTCGCCAAATCCGAATTTGAAAAAGCTTACCTTTATAACAAGAATCTTAAAGCAGCTCAAGAAGCGTTAGATTCTTTGCTTATCTAAACAATCCTTACATGCTTCGTACTGATAAAAAAATTTCCAAACTCTTGCCCGAATTCGATCTCCTCTTTCTCTCCGTATTACATCAGTAGCAATTAGCCTCTGTACATCATTAGAGATGTTAGATACACTAACTAAGTTTTCGAAACTCATAAGGCATGCTAAGGGATCGATAAAATAACTTGCTAGCATAAATCGCCCCATCCGCAGAGTTATTTCTTCAGATGTAAATCTTTTACCAATAACTGATAAATCACCGCTCATACGATTTTTAGAAACTACTTTATTTGCTATTTCTACAGCAGTTTCCCTGGTATAGAATCTATTACCATTACAATCTCTTTGTGACGAAGACACCTCAACTCCATCCCACCTGAAAAGTGTTGTTCTTGAAATACCAAGCCATTCCACTAACTCAACTGGTACATACTGTTGCCGCTGCTCAATACCTACCATAATAGTATGTATTATACAAAATTTTACACACCGGTGTGTTTTTTGGATCAGTTTCCAGTACTCAAATCAAACCAACTCTCCAACTATTTCCCCAAAACGGGTTTGAAAATCTTGAGCCTGTTCCGGGAAAAGCACAAACGAACTTCTTTTTCGCTCATCTCCTTCACCTGTAAAATGTGATTCAGAAATCTTTAAGTATTTTCTATTGTTTGATGCAATATTTACATCGAAAAATACTGTCTGTCGTCCCATTTTCAAAATTGAAGACTTTACTGGAGCCTGTCTTTCCTGCTTTTTACTCATATCCATACCTGTTTACTCACCCCCTTTCCTAATTACTCTTTTCCCAAACCTTTTCGGAAGAAATTGAGGTTAAATGAACTATACCCGAATATTTCCCCAATGTCAACTGATATCATTTATATCACAATATATCAAATCTAAGAGTTACCTGAGGATTTTTTCAAATGGTTCTTTGGATTTAAATGGTCCTATTATTTGCAGATTAAACTTACTTTTCTGGAATAGTT
>MFDK01000002.1:13240-13373 GCA_001776865.1 Candidatus Daviesbacteria bacterium RIFCSPLOWO2_01_FULL_37_10
ACATCCTGTACATCTTTTATACTTACTTTATCAATATTTTTTAAATATTCTTCAAAAGTTTCAATTTTTCTATCTAGAATAAACTCAATTCCAAAAAATTCAGCCAGGAAATTCGTAGATTCACTCCTTAGAG
>MFDK01000003.1 GCA_001776865.1 Candidatus Daviesbacteria bacterium RIFCSPLOWO2_01_FULL_37_10
CTTCAGGTACTAAATTTTACCTGAAGTGCTGCACTTCGTTTTAGAACTCATGATGGAACCAAAAGAGTTAGAAATACCAGAAGGCTGGAAAGGTATGACCGATACCCTTCCTGTTGTTGACTTAAAGACCGTAGAGGTAGATGAAACCAGAGGACTTCTGCGTCAAACATATAAGCTGTTTCCCTTTAATGACCAAGTCTGGGAAATGTTGTATTATTTTGATTCAAATAACAAGGTGGTTTGTGCCCGAAGTATTATGGATTTAAATAGACCAATAAATTCCTACCCCAGACATCAGAATAACCCTCCCGGGGGATACAAAGAGAGTAGTATCTGCCCGGAGTATCTTTTATGAAGTTATAGAGAGGAAGGGTAGATACCGAATAAAAACAGTACCAGAGTATAGAATACTATTCTTTGATCTAGGTAATTTTTTTCCGCAAGAAGACGATCATTTCAATAAATTAGCAACAATAGTTTACAATGACTCAAATCCTAAACAAGAACCTGAATATATTGAACTGGAAGATGCATTTTTAATTGATTCTCAGGGTCGAAAAATTATTTCCCCAAGACTAAAACTATGTGGATTATTTAGGGGGGGGATTTTATAGAGCACAAATACTTACTTACCATCCAAGATTTCGATTCAACCAGCCGAGCGAGGGTACAATCAATGTTATCAGCGATTACGGTGAACAGGCATATAAAATTTTTTCATCTACCTCTGATCATAGCATTTTGACTGTTGAACAAGAACACCTCTATGAAAACAAACCCGGGCAGGGAACTGTAAAAAAGGTCAGAGTGAACTTAAATAGAGTGAACATCTCAAAAGCCGTTGATTTAATTTATAGGAAAGAATTTAACCCTAACCTTGCCTGGGAAATAGTAGACGCCTTGGGAGATCCAATGCTTTCGTTCAAAGGACCAGTTGGGGAATTATTGAATCCAGCTGAAAAATAGATAGTTTAGTTTACCCTAGCAATATAAACTCTTTATTACCGTTTGCACAAAGTTTCTAGTTGTGGTACACTAACGACACTCAAATGGCAAAAGATAACAGTTATTCAGCAGATCAGATTCAGGTTTTAGAAGGTCTTGAGCCGGTAAGAAAAAGACCGGGGATGTATATTGGCTCAACAGATCTTCGCGGCCTTCATCACTTAATAAAAGAAGTTGTTGATAACGGTGTTGATGAAGCTTTAGCCGGCTATGCTAAAAATATCTGGGTAGTCTTACATGAAAATAATTATATTACTGTAGCAGATGACGGAAGGGGAATCCCGGTAGAAGTTCACCCGAAAGTTGGAAAGTCCACCTTAGAAGTTATTATGACAATACTGCACGCCGGAGGAAAATTCGGGGAAGGCGGTTATAAAGTCTCAACAGGGCTGCACGGAGTTGGAGTTTCCGCAGTAAATGCACTTTCTGATTATTTACGTGCAGAAGTACGCCGGGATGGAAAAGAGTATTTCCAGGAATATCACCAGGGAAAACCAAAATCTCCTGTTTCTGAACTTACTATAAACAATAAACAATCTACTATAAACCAATTTGACTGGAAATCTAAAACAGGAACCAAAGTTACATTTTTAGCTGACAAAACAATTTTCTCAACCGTCGAGCCGGATTTTGAAAGGCTTGAGAAACAACTCAAACAGGTTGCATATCTTGTTTCCGGCATTTCATTCCATCTATTTGACCAAAGAACAGGGGACGAGCGCCATTTCTTTTTTGAAAACGGGATCGCGACTCTAATCACCCACCTTAATAAAAATAAGGCTCTAATCCATCCCAGCCCTATTATTATTCACAAAGTCTGGGACAAAGTTGATGTCGAAGTTGCAATCCAATACAATGACGGCTTTAATGAAAATCTTGAAAGTTTTGCAAACGTTGTACCTACCACAGAAGGGGGATCCCATGTAACAGGATTTAGAATTGCACTAACCCGAGCCATAAATGATTATGCAAGAAAGATCGAGGCTTTGAAAGAAAAAGATGAGAACTTAACAGGGGAGGATGTAAAAGAAGGACTAACTTGTGTAATTTCCATAAAAATGGATTCTGAACAAATTCAATTCGAATCCCAGACTAAAGAAAAGCTGGGAAATGCAGAGGTTCAGCCAATTGTAAATAACGTTGTAAGGGAAGGGCTTGAAACATATTTTGAAGAAAACCCCTCTGATGCCAGAAAGATTATAGAAAAAGTTATTTTAGCTGCGCGTTCAAGGGCTGCTGCACGGGCTGCAAAAGATGCAGTAATCCGAAAAGGAGCGCTGGAGGGAATGACTCTTCCGGGAAAGCTGGCAGATTGCCAGGAACGGGATCCGGCAGAAAGTGAACTATATATAGTAGAAGGTGACAGTGCCGGCGGATCTGCAAAACAGGGAAGGGATAGAAAATTTCAGGCAATTTTGCCGCTTCGGGGAAAAATACTTAATACAGAAAGGGCACGTTTGGATAAAGTTTTAGAATTTGAAGAAATTAGGGCTCTTGTTATAGCACTTGGTACCGGAATAGGAGAAACAGCAAACTATGAAAAGGTACGCTATCACAGAATTATCTTAATGACAGATGCTGATGTAGATGGAGCCCATATCAGAACTTTGCTTTTAACTTTTCTTTACAGATATTTACCAGAGGTTTTAAGCCGCGGATATGTATATATTGCCCAGCCGCCGCTTTTTAAAATCCAAAAAGGGAAGGAAATAAATTATGCGTATTCGGATAGTGAAAGAGATGTTATTTTAGCCAGGATACGCGGAGGCAAAGTAGCTGTTCCTGTCATTCCGAGCGATAGCGAGGAATCTCAAGATTCAGAATCTGGAGATCTTTCGGCTACGCCTCAAGATGACAATGTTATATCTGATGAACAACTTAAGAAAACTCCAGGTATTATAATTTCCCGTTATAAAGGACTCGGAGAAATGAATCCGGATCAGCTTTGGGAGACAACAATGGATCCTGAGAAAAGAGTCATGAAACAGGTTACTATTGAAGATGCAGAGGGAGCTGATGAAATATTCACAATGCTAATGGGAGATGAAGTCCCGCCGCGCAAACGCTTCATCCAAACTCATGCAAAACAGGCAATTTTAGATATTTGAACATTTTGTCAATAATGCCCTATAATTATTTGTATTATGGAAAGGTATTCTTCAGAATTAAATCGTCAAAGGGTTACGGACGCAAATCAGGAACTTAACACTGAGAGGCTTCAACGTAGAATAACACAAGGGGGAAGACCAATTAACAGGTTTAAAAACGGAGAATAGCCGTTTAAAGGCTGGACTATTAAGACTCAAAACAGAGAATGCTATGTTAAAAAAATTGCTTGGAAACCAGAAAAACGCTAATACACCTGTTACAGATCAAGATCCATTTAATAATGGGGTATACACATTAGAAATTCTTCAGAAGATTCCAAAAACATTCAAATAGATTACCGCACTCTCTTCATTCGCTCGCAATGATGCGGTTACAGTTATATAATATCTCCATGTCTAAAAATATTTCTGCTATTGTTTTAGCTGCAGGGAAGGGGACCAGGATGAATTCCGACCGTCCTAAGGTTTTACATGAAATTGGCGGTAAGCCAATGATTGAATATACTCTAAAAACCCTAAACCAGCTAGGGGTAAGTGAAATAATTTTAGTTGTCGGATATGGTGCAGATGAAGTTAAAACCTGTATTGACCATAAATGCCAGTTTGCCTTTCAAGAGAATCCTCAGGGTGGAACAGGGGACGCAGTTAAAACCGGGCTCAGTAAAGTTTCTGAAAATACAGATATTGTAATGATTTTACATGGTGATGACTCTGCATTTTACAAGGTTGATACTCTAAGACAATTTATAGCTTTCCACCTGGGAGGTGGAACAGGTACGACACCTAGGGAGATTTCTATCGTAACAACAAATAAACCACAATCAGAGAATGTGGGAAGAATTATCAGAGATTCCAGCGGCAATTTTGAAAAAACTATGGAAGTTTGGGAATATGAAAAATCCGGGTTAAACTCAGACGAGGTAAACTG
The DNA here is from genome assembly GCA_001776865.1 of Candidatus Daviesbacteria bacterium RIFCSPLOWO2_01_FULL_37_10. Lineage (GTDB taxonomy): Bacteria > Patescibacteriota > Microgenomatia > Daviesbacterales > UBA10151 > 2-12-FULL-37-11. Next base: position 4,042 of record MFDK01000003.1, read on the forward strand.
CGGTGTATATTTATTTGATAAAATTTGGCTGGACAGTCACATAAACAAAATTGAGAACAATAACGACAAAAACGAATACCGTTTAACCGAAATATTAAATATAGCACATGATGAAGGTACTCCGGTTGGACTTTTTGAACTTAAGGATCCAAATGAGTGGGTTGGGATAAATACTCCAAAAGATTTAGAAAGAGCAAACAAATTGATGGAGGGTAGATGAGAGTACATTTTATGGGAATAGCTGGAAGCGGAGCTTCAGCTGCTGCAGAAATTGCAAAGGCAAATGGTTTTGAAGTTACAGGGTGCGATCTATCTTTAGAAGGCCACAACCCTAAACATCTTTACTGTCAACAATTAGATTCTTCGCCTTCGGTTCAGAATGACAGTTTGGTCGATATCTTGGCTATAACCCCAGCCATTACCTCATTTGATCCAAATAATTCAGAACTTGAAGCAGCTAAAAAGCAGGGGATAGAAGTCCTAACCTGGCAAGAATTTGTTGGAAAATATTTGCTAAAAGACAAATTTGTCATTGCAGTAACGGGAACTCATGGAAAATCTACAACTACTGCTATGGTAGCCAAGGTTTTAGAAGATGCGGGGCTTGATCCAACAGTATTACTGGGAGCAATACTTCCAGAGTGGGGAACAAATTTTAGAATCCCTGTCCGTCATCCTGAACCCCGATTTAATCGGGGAGCACTTGTTTCAGGATCTATGGAAGAAATTCCGAATCCCGACAGAGTCGAGGCTCGCCCTAAAGGGCGGCAAGTCCGGAATGACGATGGTGGGGATGACAAAGGAATTTTTGTAATCGAAGCAGATGAAGCCTATGATAACTTTTTAAATTATAAACCTGACATTGCTATAGTAACAAACATAGAAATGGATCATCCGGAATATTTTAAAGATTTAAGTGCAATTATGGATAGTTTTGAAAAGTTCTTACTAGGTACCAGAAAAACTATTATAGGAAATGTTTCTGATCCCACTGTTGCCGAGATATTAAAAGATGTTATGAAGAGCTCTAGTGTAAATGCAATTGATTACACTAAACATGAGCTTAATATTTCACTGAAAATTCCAGGAGAATTTAATATACTAAACGCAAAAGCAGCTTTTCAGGTTGGGCTTCTTTTAGGAATCGATCCTACAATTATTAGAAACTCTTTATCAAACTTTACCGGAGTTAGTAGGAGATTTGAGTATTTAGGAACTTACAAGGGGAGGAAAGTGTACAGCGATTTTGGACACCATCCAACAGAGGTAAAAACTACTATGCAGGCAGCCCGGGAAAAATTCCCAAACCAGTATATTTGGCTTATTTTTCAACCTCATATGTTTAGTAGAACTAAAGCTTTATTTAAAGAATTTGTGAGTGTTTTTAAAAACATTCCAGCAAATCAAGCCTTAATTTTGGATATATATCCATCCAGGGAAGCAGATACTAGCCTTGTAAAAAGTCAGGAACTCGTGGATGCAGTTGACAGTAATAAAGTAGATTATCTGTCAGGCGTTGAAGAGTTAAAGGTGGTATTGGATAAAGAAGTCCGCCCGGGAGATATAATATTTTTCATGGGAGCCGGGGATATTGACCAAATGGCCAGGAATTTAATTAAATGAGATCTATAGAGGGTTTTGTTTGCATAGCAAGATACATAGAACCTCCTAGACGGGATATCTTATTTGGACCCAAAACAAATTCTGAAATAGAATATTCATATGAAAATTTCACTACTAATAATCTGATTCCTTTTACAGAATTAGACCAAATTCAGACCTCTTTAAATGAACTAAGAGCCAGAAGAATATTTAAAAGACGTAGCATAGGACATGTTAAATTAAAAATAGCCGAAAGATCTGAAAAAGAAATTTATGCATTAGAAGACGAAAAGAATTTTATTATAGTGGTGGAAGTTGGAATAGTAAGTACTGAATTTATTTTACTTGGAAAATCAGTTAAAGGTTCATATGGCGTAGCTCATGCACCGGTTTCTGATTTATTACAAAATGGCTTTAAAACTATCCCTAAATTTAAGGATGCCTTATATGCATTAACTGAGGTAGAGCGGCAAGGACATATTTATGCCCATCTTGGAACATTTAAAATGCAAAGAGTTAAAATTCCTTCACAAGTTTCTTAAATTGGTCACCCCTATCTGCATAATCCTTAAACATGTTAAAGCTGGCTGAAGCAGGGGAGAGTAAACAAATTTTTCCAGAAGAGGTGAAATCAAAGGCTATTTTAACTGCTTCTTCCATGGAAGTTACATCAAATTTCTTAATAGATTCCGGATCAAGTCCGGAATGACGCAAGGCTTGCCAGATTCTTTCTCCTGTAACAGGAAAAAGAATTAATATTTTTATTTTTGATTTTGCAATTACTGGTCCCAAAACTGAATAATCAACTCCACGATCATACCCTCCAATAATTAAAGTCTCAACTTCACTTCCTAAGATTTTTAGTCCATACATAGTAGCATGAGGATTTGTTGCAAGTGAATCATTATAAAATCTAATTCCTTTTTTTTCAGCAATAAACTCTAACCTGTGAGGAAGCTGTTTAAAATTTTTAATTGCCTCATTTATTTTGCTCTCTGGTATTTTAAACAATCTTCCCACCACTTTGGCTGCTTCAACTCCATCTTTATTAGAAATAAGTATATCTTTCTTAGTTTGAAATCTGCCAATATTTTCTTTAGATGTTTTATAATTTTCAAAACTGCCATGATAATCTAAATGGTCTGGATAAATATTAGTAATCACTGCAATATGCGGACTTTTTTGTAAGTCAGCTAGTTGAAACGAAGAAAGCTCATAAACAACAATTGAGTTTTCATTAGTCTTTTCTAATAAATCCAGTGCTGGTTTACCAATATTTCCCGCCAAATAGACATCCAAACCACCTGACTTTAAGACTCCATATATTAATGAGGCAGTAGTACTTTTACCTTTAGTACCAGTGACCCCAGTAATTTTGCCTTTAAATAAATCAAAGAATATCTGGGTTACAGAAGATATAATTTTGCCGTTTTCTTTGGCTCTCAAAATTTCCGGAAGGTAGGGGATACCTGGAGATTTTATTATGACATCATAGTTTATTAAATTGTTTAAGTAATTTTTGTCATTTTTTTGATCAGCAGTTCCGATTTTTATATCCGGGACGTATTTTTTTAAGAAGTGCATAACGGATTGTCCTTCACGACCCATTCCTAATATCAGAACCGAAATTCTATTTTTAAATTTTTTGAGAAGATAGGGTAAATTTTTACCTTTTAATTTTAGAATGCAAAGTAGCATAACGTACTCAATCTCTTCTTTAGTACCAACACATTCAAATGGTTTAAATTTTCCCGGAAGTTGTAATAGTTCTTCCATTATTGGTGTCAATTTTTCATCGTCCAGTAAATCCTTTCCAAAAATTTCCTTGAGTTGGTTACCTAAAAACGGGAACAAAATTATGTAGGCAAATAAGCATTTAGAACACTCTCCACACCAAATTCCAGCTTTGGAGCCAACATTACAACTTCTGAAAATCTGGTGATATTTTTCCAGTTTGGAAAATTGTCTGGCTATTTCCAGCTCATTTTGGCTTCTTAAATAAGAGTAATAATTTGTCTCTGAAGACAAATATTTTTTAGAATAATCACGAAATTTTTCTTCAAATTCAAAACTTTTGGAATATTGGTGGTTAATAATTTGTCCATGGTATTCAACATTACCCTCATTGGAGCTGGCTTCATTGGAGACAACAATATTTTTGTAATCATATAAGACTGCTGCCAGAGTAGATAAAAAGGCTAAATATGCAGAAAAGGGGGTATGCCCATTTAAATATCCTTGTTTATTTAATTCCAAAAGCTTTGGATCTATAGTACGGCTGACAATAATTGAATTCTTACATCCTCCAGCTTCAACCATATCCCGGGCTGCTTGAGTTGGATTTAACATTAAACAGTTAAAATCTTTTTCACTCATCCTGAGAGTTTCCATGGTAACTGCAGAATCTTTACCTCCTCCAACCAAAATTAAATTTCTATCTTTAAGCTCAGTGTCATACCAAACTTGTTTCGGCATCTTTTTTATAGATCCTGAATCAAGCCGCTCCTGAAAGGAGCGAGCCTCGCCTTTGGCGGGTTCAGGATGACAAACAATATCCACCAATTCAGGATGAGTAAAATCAATCTGGTTTTTATAAAAAAATTCACCTAAGCCTTTTATAAGTAAATCTTTCCACCATTTAATTTGTTCATCATTCAGATGACCAGCTTTTATGACAATCTCTGGAGAACAGGTAGCTTTCCAGTAACTGATTAACTCTACCATCCCCAGGTTAAAAACAAGATTCTCAAATTTAGCTTCCCACTTGACATGTGGAAATGTAATTTTAGGTTGGAATCTAATATTAGGAGTTGTGAGAAAATTAAAAAATACTTTTAAACTTCCATTTTCTTCCTTAATCTCATACCCTTCATATATAAATTGCTTATGTTTTTTCCTGAGTTCATTGAAATTCATACTATGGAACATTATACTTGTACGGAGAGCTGATCTCAAATGAATAAATTTGATAGAGGAAGAAGATTCAATAAGGCAGTGGAAAAAATATTTAATGACTAAGGTCACTTTGACTAAAATGAATGCCAATATTTACCGGACCTTTTAAATTAGTAATCTCTTCCACTAAACTCTGGTTTTCTGTGCCTCCGCTAAAAATACGCAAAACATGTCCATAAGTCTTTATTACATCACTAATAAATTCTCTGGAAGTTGGTACTTCTGCTTCAAAAGGTTCCAGTTGCATAGAATACCGCTTAAATCCTTTATTATCATCTATCCAGGAAGCTGCGTAAATCTTCAAGAGTGGCGTTTCTTTAGTTTCAAGTAACATGCTTATCGAAAAACCCAATGGATACCAAGGTTCTTTTTTCCAAATCAATGCTCTCGAAGGCGTATCTTCCCTCCATTTCTCAATTTTTCCATTAACCTCTCTTGCATATTCTTCCAGGATTTCATCAACCCCTTGGCAATTTTCTTCCCATGAGCTTTTTGCAACTAAAAAATCATCTTCATACCTTCTGGCTCCTTCTCTAAGGATTCCTTGAATTTTTTCATATCCAGAATCTGATTTTTCTCGCTCATCCATATTATTTATTATAACACAACAGCAAAAATGGAAATTGAGGTTAGGAACTGCTAAACTTTTAACTTATGAGAAACATAACTTTTATAACAGATAACCTTGATAAATTAAAATGGTTAAGGATGTTTACAGATCTACCTTTGAAACATAAGTCTTTAGATCTTCATGAGATACAATCTTTAAGTATAGAAGAAATTGTAGAACATAAAGCTAAGGATGCTTATAAGATTATTAAAAAGCCTGTTTTAATAGAGGATACCGCACTGGCATTTAATGCACTTGGAAACTTACCAGGACCTCTTATTAAATGGTTTTTAACTGAATTAGGGAATGAAGGGTTATGCAAGCTAGTTGATGGATATAAAAATAGATCTGCGGAGGCGATTGTTTTATTTGGACTTTATGACGGTAAAACTTTCAAAACATTTGAAGGGAAAATTAGTGGAAAAATCGCCAATAAACCAAGCGGAGATAATGGATTTGGCTGGGACAGAATTTTTATTCCGAAAGGGTATAATGTAACCTGGGCAGAAATGAATGATGAAGAAATTATAAAAACCTCAATAAGAAAAAAGGCTCTGGAAAAACTGGAAAGATATTTAAATTTAAAATGAAAATTCTTGTGATTACCGGAGGAAATGCTTCTGAGAGAAAAATTTCTCTGATTTCTGCAAAAGCTGTAAAAAAAGCCTTAGAAGAAAATGGGCATCAAGTTAAACTTTTTGATTTTAGAAAAGGGTTTCATAAACTTAAAAAAATTATTCCGGATTTTGATGTTATTTTTCCTATGCTTCATGGAGAAGAAGGGGAAGGGGGAGATCTACAAAAATTTCTCTCTAAATCTAGTAAACCATTTGTTGGAGGTGACTGGAAAGGTTTTAAAAAAGGCTGGTATAAAATTTCATTTAAAAGATTCTGTGAAAACAATAAAATTCCTACTGCACCTTGGAAAATTATCAAGACAACTAGAGATATAATTAGTTTCGGGTTCCCGAGTGTCTTAAAAGCTTCTGACGGAGGATCCTCCAAAGAAGTATTTATCTTAAACTCAGATAAAGATTTGAAAAATAGTGCTGTCAAAAAATTAATTAGTTCTAACCGACCATTATTTGTGGAATCTTATATACCCGGGATTGATATAACAGCAGGTATTTTAGATAATGATTCTCTTCCTTTAGTAGAAATTAGTCTCCCTAAAGATAAGTGGTTTGATTATAAAAATAAATACTCTGGAATTTCTAAGGAAACTCCCAATGCACCTTCTTTGAATCCTAATACTAGAATACTTATTCGATCTATTGCTTCAACAATCCATAATCTATTAAAGCTTGGACAATATTCAAGAATTGATTTTAGAGTAGCATTTGATAAACCATACGCTCTGGAGGTAAACACAATCCCAGGATTCACACCAACCAGCTCTTTTCCTCTAGCTGCTAAGATCGCAGGATTAAGTTTTCGTAAACTGGTAGAAAAGTTGGTTAATTCAGCAATTATAAATAAATTATGAGCATAATCAGAAGATTTTTAAAACTTGATTCTTATCAACCCCTTAATTTAATCGAAATTTCAAGGGATAATTTGCTGCATAATTACAGAATTTTATCTTTAATAAACAAAAAGGTAAAAATTACTCCGGTTTTAAAAAGCAATGCCTATGGACACGGAATTAAAGAAATCGCAAAAATATTAGATTCGTATTCCCACATGTCAAGTGGGAACGTGAATATCCCATTTTTTTGTGTGGATTCTATTTATGAGGCTTATGAACTTTTAAAAGCTAAAGTTAATACCCCCATTTTAATAATGGGATATATTGATCCGGAGAACTTAAAAATTAAGAAATTACCATTTACTTATGCTGTTTCTACACTAGATTTGGCAGAGGCTATTAGTAAATATCAACCTCATGCCGGTGTTCATATATTTGTAGATACCGGCATGCATCGGGAAGGAGTACCTCTAACTGAATTACCCCACTTTATTAGACATCTTAAAAAGCTCACCAATATTAATATTAAAGGATTAATGTCTCATTTTGCATCGGCTGATGACAAAAGAGATCCATTAAACAAAACTCAAGTTAAAAATTTCAGAAAGGCTTTAGAGATTTGTAAAAAAAATGGAACGCATTTTAAATGGATACATTTTGCTAATTCAGATGGTTTATTAAACTACGTTCCCACATTCCAAGTGGGAATACAGAATATGGCAAGGGTGGGACTATCATTGTATGGAATATCATCAAATCCAATCCTAAAACCCATACTTACTCTTAAAAGTAAGATTGTTCAAATTAAAAATTTACAAAAAGGGGATAGGGTAGGCTACGATGGAACTTTTGTTGCCCAAAAACCAATGACAATTGGAGTATTACCTCTTGGTTATTATGATGGGGTTGACAGAAGGCTTTCCAATAAAGGCTTTGTTACAATTGATGACGCAGAATGTCCGATATTAGGGTTGGTTTCTATGAACATTACTGCAATTGATATAACCAAAATTATAAATCCAAAAGTTGGACAAGAAGTAATTGTTTATTCAAATAATTCAAAATACAAAAATTCCATCCAAAATGCTGCAAAAATTTGTAAAACTATTCCTTATGATTTATTAGTTCATCTTGCACCATCAACAAAAAGGATCATTATTTAAATTCTCTTGTGTTTTTTGATTTGGTGGTTTATTAATATTGAAAGTGCCAAAAGTATGTATGAAACAATTACCCATGATATCATCCCCAGTGCAAAATTTGAAAACCTTGTTACAACAAAATAGGAAATAAAAGTTGCCGGAATTCCGCCTAAGATATTAACAATAATAAAAGTTTTTGCTTTTACTTGTGTTAAGCCAACAGCATAAGAAATATAATCAAAATACATTCCCTGAAAGATTTTTAAGATAATCAGGCTGGAAATCCCTAAATCCTTTGCAAGATGGTCAACTTTTTCTAAAGCTTTACTTCCTATTAAATTTTTAACAATCGGCCGTCCATATTTTCTGGCAATATAAAAATTTATCATATAAAGGGGAGTGACTGTCAAATATAAAATTACAAAAGCAAGCCACTTTGGAAAAAGGGCAACAAGCGCCACCTGTATAAAAAACCCTCCGATAGGTGCAATTATTACAGAAAGGGATTGCACTAAAACATAAATTAATATTACAAACGGACCAAACTGTGAAAGCCATGAGGTAAATATTTCAGGATTTGAAAGGACTGTAACCTGCAGGATCATGGAGAAAATAATTAAAAAAGCAAGCGGTGCGCCTATGAGTAATATCGATAAGGCTTTTTTTATCATAAAAAGAAGTATATCACTTATATCTAACTTGCTATTCAGCTTCTTAAAAAGGTATAATACTCTTAAGCCGAAGGGCTCTGCCTGCCGGCAGGCAGGTTTTTTAGTGCTAAACTTTTATGTCTAATATAGGTAAAATTCAACTGGCTCCAATCGTAGAAGAGATGAAACGCTCCTATTTGGACTATGCAATGAGTGTTATTGTCTCCCGCGCACTTCCGGATGTCAGGGACGGGTTAAAACCAGTCCAGCGCCGAATTATCTTTGCCATGCATCAGCAAGGTCTGCATCATACCTCACGTTACCAGAAGTCCGCTGCAGTTGTAGGAGAGGTTATGAAAAACCTTCACCCGCACGGGGATGCTCCTATCTATGAAGCCATGGTTCGAATGGCGCAAAACTTTTCAATGAGGTATATGCTGGTTGACGGCCAAGGGAACTTTGGGTCAATAGATGGAGATTCTCCTGCTGCAATGCGGTACACTGAAGCCAGGCTTTCAGCTATCTCGGAGGAGTTACTTCGGGATATTAATAAAGAAACAGTTGGTTTTATTGATAATTATTCAGGCACCACTCAGGAGCCGACTCTACTTCCATCAGTCATTCCAAACTTACTTTTAAACGGCGCGCAGGGAATAGCAGTTGGTATGGCCACCCAAATTCCACCGCATAACTTAGGTGAAATTTGTGATGCGTTAATTTACATGATTGAGAACCCGGCTAAGGAGATTACCAAATCATCAAAACCTGTCATTCCGACCCCGATTAAATCGGGGGAGGAATCTCAAGATTCAAATCTGGAGATCTCTCACTCCGCTCGAGATGACAAAAGTGAGGAACCGGAAAAAACAGAGGTAACTGAAGAAACGCTAACAACAGGCTATAAATCCGAAGCATCTGTTGAAGATCTAATGAAGTTTATAAAGGGTCCGGATTTTCCAACAGGCGCTTCTATATATGACAAAACTGAAATCTTAGCAGCATATGCCACTGGTAAGGGCCGAATTGTTATGCGCGCCAAAGCTGAAATAGAAGAAACTAAAACAGGAAAAATGCAAATCATTGTTTCAGAAATACCTTATCAGGTTAATAAATCCACGCTTATAGCAAGAATTGCGGATTTAGTCAAAGAAAAAAAGCTGGAGGGGATTGCAGATCTTAGGGACGAATCAGACAGAAAACAGATGGTTCGAATTGTAATAGACTTAAAACGAGACGGCAAACCTCAAAGTGTTCTAAATAATTTGTACAAGCATACCACAATGCAAAGCGTTTTTAACGTAAACATGGTTGCCTTAGTTGATGGTATTAACCCGCAGCTTTTAACTTTAAAGCATATCTTGGAACAATTTATAGGCCACAGACAAATAGTTGTTAGAAAACGTTCAGAGTTTGAACTTAGAGAAGCAAAAGCACGAGAACATATTTTAGAGGGACTTAAAATTGCAGTTGATAATATTGACGAGGTAATAGAAACCATTAAAAAAAGCGAGGATGCAGACGAAGCCCGTACTAATTTAATGAAGAAATTTAAACTCTCAGAGCTTCAGGCTATTGCCATTTTGGATATGCAGCTGCGCCGCCTTGCTGCGCTGGAAATTCAAAAAATTGAAGATGAGTTAAAAATGGTTCGAGATACAATCGCAAATCTTGAGGATTTACTTATCTCTCCTGAAAAAATCTTAAAAGTTATTGAAGATGAGCTGGATAAGATTAAAGAGCGCTACGGAGATGACCGGAGAACTAGAGTTTATTCTCAAAAGGTAGGAGAGTTTAATGAGGAAGATTTAGTAGCCAACGAAACTACAATAGTAACTATTACTGCAGGCGGATATATTAAAAGGCAAGCTCCAATGAGCTTTAGAACTCAGGCAAGAGGAGGAAAAGGTGTCATGGGAATTTCCACTAAAGAAACAGATGCTGTTTCCCATATTTTTTATACAGAAACTCACGCAAGTATCTTATTTTTTACTGACAAAGGCAGAGTTTTTCAAGTTAAGGTATGGGAAATCCCGGAAAGCCAGCGGGCAGCCAAAGGTCAAGCTGTTGTTAACTTAATTAATATTGAAGGGACTGAAAAGGTGACTGCGGTTTTACCAGTCAATTATGGCAAAACCAAAGCTAAAGAGGACTTAATCTCTATTACCAGATATTTACTAATGTGCACTAAAAAGGGAACAGTAAAAAAGACTGCCATAGAAGAATATACCAATATCCGTAAAAACGGTTTGGTGGCCATTAAACTTGATTCAGGGGATACTTTGGGCTGGGTTACTCCTACTTCCGGAGAAAATGACATGATTATTGTTTCAAAAATGGGTCAAAGTATTAGATTTTCAGAAAAACAGGTAAAAACTACGCACAGGGATACTTCAGGAGTTAGAGGGATTAAATTTAAGTTAGAAGATGAAGTAGTATCTCTAAACTGGGCGAAAAATGAAGAGGAACTTTTAATTATTATGGAAAACGGGCTGGGTAAAAAAACGAAAATTTCTGCATGGAACAAACAGGGGCGTGGAGGACAGGGAGTCAAGGCTGCTCAAGTAACAGCTAAAACAGGCAGTATAGTAACAGCAGAGGTAATTAATAAAGATACCGATACTCTGGTTTTAACTTCAAATAAAGGTCAACTTATAAAAATGGACTTAAAGCAAGTCCCCACTTTACAAAGACAAACCCAAGGGGTAATTCTGATGCGAACTAAGGAAGGGGAAAAAGTTGCTGCTGCAACTGTGGTATCAAGTAAAGACAGGGCAGAATGAAAAAAGAAAAGCTATTAACTAATTTTGCCATAGTTTATTTTATACTTGGGCTTTTTTTTGCAACCATCTTTGCAATTTATTATAAGTGGGAGGCTCTATCTTTTTTATCCCCGGGATTTTACGCAGTCGTTTTAACCTGGCCGTTTCAATTTTCCGGACTACTTCAGGATTTCCTGACATACGGCTTAGCAGGAAAACCTATTTAATATTTTAGGGCTTGACAGAACATTATTTTTTATTCCACAATTATTCTATGGCACTATTTATAGCTCTACTTCTTAATGCTCTTGCATTGATAATTACTTCAAAAATTGTCCCCGGAATTTTTATTGAAAGTTTTGGGAAAGCAATACTCGCAGCTATTGTAATGGGAATTATAAATACATTGATAAAACCTATTCTTTCAATTTTAACCGCTCCAATTAATATTTTAACGCTCGGCCTTTTTACTTTTGTTATAAATGCAGTACTTTTTTACTTTGCAGCACTAATCGTTCCTGGATTTGGAATAGATAGCGCCTGGTCAGCAATACTCGGGGCAATAGTTCTCTCAGTCACAGCCACAATTTTATCCACTCTTGTTAAAGAAGTCAGAAAAATAAAGAAATAACCCTGTCATTCCGAACTTGTTTCGGAATCTATATAGATCCTGAAATGAATTCAGGATGACATTGTTATTTATTCCCCGAGTGAAATGCCTGATGAACATCTTTGAGGTGCTTGTTTGTCACATGAGTATAAATCTGGGTTGTAGAAATATTAGAATGCCCCAGCATTTCCTGAACACTTCTTATATCTGCTCCGTTTATGAGTAAGTCAGTTGCAAATGAGTGGCGGAGCGTATGAGGTGTAGCCTTCACCGAAATTCCTGTTTTTTTAACATATTTTTCTATAATTCTTTCAATAGAGCGCGTGGTAAGCCTCATTGATTCACCGCTTTCTTCCAAATCCACTTTTCCTTGAAATCTTATAAATAAGGGCTTAAAAGTATCTTTGCGTATACTTAAATATTTTTTTATCCACTCTGCTGCGGCATCGGATAAAAATACAACCCTTTCCTTTCCTCCTTTTCCGACAATACTGAATTCGCGCCTTCCCAGGTTAATTGTGTCGCGGTTTAACTTTGCAAGTTCTGATACCCTAAGTCCTGTTGAAAAAAGCGTTTCCAGAAGAGCTCTATCCCTTATCCCGTTTATACTAGCAGTATCAGGTGAATTAATCAGCTGTTTTAATTGCACATCATCCAGTATTTTGAGTGGTCTTGGGTCAACTTCTCCAAGTTCAACCTTTTCAGGAGAAAGTGTTTCTACATCCACTCTTGCCAAATAGCGTAGAAATGCCCTAAGCGCTATCATAAAATAATTCTGAGTAATTCTTTTTAAAGGTTTTTTAGTTACAGGATCTGCCCATCTCGCAAGATATAACCTGTATTTTCTAATCAAGGATAAATCAATATCTTTTGGCTCTATTTCTCCGACCCGCTTCGCGAGACGAGCAAACTCAAGAAATCTTTTTAAGTAGTGGTCATAGTTTCGGATAGTAAGCTGTGATGCATTACGCTCAAGCTCCAGATATTCCAGAAAGTCAGTAACAAGAGAAGCTAAAGTCATATCAAGGCAAAGCCTAATATGCCAAGTATCGTGAGCGTTACCCCAATAATCCCCAGGGTAAATGTAAGGGTTTCTGATCCTGCCGGAGGGAGTGTTTTTACAGGAATAGTTCCGCCGCCGGTTGTCGTTGTACCCCCACCTGTTACTGTTGTCCCGCCGCCTGTAACAGTTGTAGTTCCTGTCCCGCCGCCGGTTGCAGTTGTTTGGGTTTGAGATGAACAGGATCCTGTACCTATTGTATAACTCCCATTTGTAACTGAGCTTAAAACATCCTTAACTGTATTTCTTTCAACAACATTTGAGTCTGTAGTTTTACCCGGGTTTGCAGGATCAAAATCAAATGTAACTTGTGCTGCTCCTGTTGGGGCATTTGCAGGAACCAAAAACGAAATCGTTGCTAAAACACCCGAACCTGTGAATGGCTGCGCTACAGATGCAAGACCTGAAATTGTAATTTTGCCGGTAGAATCAATATTTGTCCCCGGATAATCTGAATAGATCGTCCCTTCAGTAATATTTGAAGCGGTAAGTCTTGTAGGGTCGAAATTTAAAATAGAATCAGTTCCATCAGTTTGAGCTCCAGCAGTATCCAGATTTATCCCTAATGTAAAATTACAACCCCTGTTAAATGTTCCTGTTGCAGGGGAGAGGACCAAAGTTGCAGCAAGTGCAGAAACAGGCGATGCTAATATAAAAGTTATAAATATTATAAGCGAAGCTTGAAAACTTCGTTTGAAAGCAAACTTACAAACTCTGTTTATAATAGTTATAATTATTATATTCATTTAATATTTACCTCTAAATCTTTCACCTCACTTAGCATATCATCCGGAAACTCTGTCCCTACTATATTTGTATCAGTTGTTGAACCTTTTGTAAAATCAACTGTAACTTTAGCCTGACCTTTTTGTTTCGCCTTAAAATTAATTGTAGCAAATATTCCGGATCCTGAATAACCAACACCTGCAAGTGAGGTTATTGCAGTAATTCTAACTATACCTTTCTCAACCTTTGCAACCGGATATTCTGGAAAAATTGTACCGGTCGTAATAGAAGCTGAACTTGCTTCTAAAGCAGCAGGGTCAAAATTTAAAACCACATCAACCCCGTCAACTACTTGACTATCTGTATCAATACTAATAGTAACAGGAATTACCTCTCCGACTTTAAATTCATTTTTTACGCTACTTAGAGAAAGCTTTGCATTTACTGATTTATCTCCCGGCTGAGTACTAACCTGATTTTCAGCTAGTTGGCCTGGCGCAGTGCCAGCGCTTGAATTTTTCTGTAAGAATACCCATACCCCGATAATAATTTCAATTAGAACAACTGCCCCGAGTATTATAAAGAGATACTTTAGATTAAATCTTTTTTTAATCCCAATAGGAATAGCTGTTTCCGGATTTATTAAAATATTTGGTGTTTGATCCATTTTATCCTCTAATTTAGCTTAAAGCATTTTCTAATCAACTGTCAAATTAATTAGAAAAATCCTCATCTGATGTACCAATTTCCGGTCTCATACAAGCCCATTCAAATGAGTTAACCCAGTTATCCAGATTTAAATCACTGTAACTATTGGTTGTAGCTTTAGCTGCCGCTATATCACGCTTAAGCTGAGTAAAATCAGCTGAATTAATCGCTCCGTCACCGGATCCAACCGGGAATATATCTCCAAGAGGTAACTTTGCGCCGTTTCCATCTCTTGTAAATTCAATATTGGTAGTTGTACCCCGTGCTATAAAAACCCCGGAAGTATTTTTGAAAATTCTCCTTACGCCTCTTGGTACTTTTATCGCAAGCCTGTAAGCTTTTCCTTCCTGGAGTTTTGTTTTCAGTCCTTCTATTACACCAACGCTGTTTGCCTTAAGGACTTTTAAGGTTGCCTTTTCAGTAGTTGCTACTGCAGAACCTGAAGCTTCCATTATAGTCACCTCAGTACCCGGAATTGCTACATCTTTAACTTGCGGGCAAAAAAGCTGCGCGCCGATTGCAAGCTGGGATATACTGCTGCAGGCACCCTGTGCAGTTAATCCGTTTGATGTAGTTAAAGAAATCGGGAAACTTTGACCAACCGGAGGATTTGTAAATTTTGCTGTAACTTTTGTATCAGTCCAGGATGTAAATACTACATTTGTATTGTTGCTTATAATTTTTGCGCCGTTGTCAGTTCCAAAATTCTTCCCCAGAATATCCAAGGTTATATCTCCTATTCCGGATATAGGTGAAATACTGCAGGATGTAATTTCCGGGTTAGCTACAAGTTCAATATCAGAACAAGTTGGAATAGATTCTGTACCATCTGATGCTTTAAATTGCACACAAATTTGTTTAGCCCCGGGATTGGAATTTATAAATGTATGAGTAACATTTAAAGGATGCGTCGTATAAGGAAGATATGGTTTTGTAGTAAGTTCTGTTAAACTCTCGGCAATTCTATATTCAGTTGTAGTTCTTCCGGGTGTGGTTGTTGCGGAAGGACGGGGAGTAGCACTTGGCGCCCCGGCTTGCGTTGGAGAAGGAGTCCTTGTTGCAGTTGGACTACCAGGAGTCGGGGAGGGAGTTGTGCCGCCTGTTAAAAGCTCTACTCTTGTACTTAAAGGCTGAGGTAAAATTGCATTGCCGCCTTCTCCATAGAATTGGGCACAAATATATTTAGTAGTTCCTTGTGCAATAGATCCTCCGGAAAGCAGGTCCCAGTTTATTGAAGCCAGTGGTGTAAATGAACGGGGACTTGCGGTGTTTAAAGCTCCGTTACAATTTGCAGCGCTATCACCTGGTGCATTTGCAATTTTATACGTAATAGGACCTCCAGTTGGTGGAGTTGCATAAGGAGTTCCATACACTGAAGGAGTTGCATAAGGGGTAGCATAAGGTGTTTCATACACTGAAGGTGTTGCGTAAGGAGTTCCATACACTGAAGGAGTTGCATATCCAGGAGTTGCATATCCACCTCCGACTCCTACCCAAAAAGTAACTAAACCTGTATTAGAGCATGTTTGACTTGTTTTTTGAAGGGGCGGGGGGCCTATCCATACAAATCCATCCCAGGCACAGCCTGTATCAAACTCCGGATTCCAGTCATTACCATAATCATTAAAACTAGAATTATGATTATTTGTCGTTGTATGAGCGTTAACAACCAAATAGTATTTTCCTGATACCGTTGGAACGCTCCAGGTCTTTGCTGTAAGAATTGTGTTGATTCCGGTCAATGCCGGAATAGGAGTAAATTGTGATGCAAATGTCGGAGTTGGATTTAAATCTGC
>MFDK01000004.1 GCA_001776865.1 Candidatus Daviesbacteria bacterium RIFCSPLOWO2_01_FULL_37_10
TCTTCCGTATTTTCATATGTCTTTTTGTCCTTAAATTCTTATACATAATCTTCCTACTTTCCAGCCCCTGCTGCTCCTACTTTTCCGGCTTTACCTGCTTTTCTTCTTATATATTCTCCTTCATATCTTATTCCTTTACCTTTATATGGTTCCGGCGGTTTGACATCCCGTATTTTAGCAGCAATTTGTCCAACTAACTCTTTATCAATTCCGGATACGGTTATTTTTGTATTATCCCTTACTTCGAATGTAATACCACTCTGTGCATTTATTACAACTGGATGAGAAAACCCTATATTTAAGTTTAGTTTATCGCCCCCGCCTTCTGCCCTAAAACCAACTCCAATTAGCTCCAAATTTTTAGTCCAGCCTTTTGATACACCTTCTACCATATTAAATATCAAAGCTCTTGTTAATCCATGCATGGCTTTAGTTGCTTTTTCCTCATTTTTTCTGCTGATCATTACCTGCACTTCTTTTATCTCAACACTAACCCTTTGATCAAGTATCATTTTCAACTCACCCCTTGATCCACTTACCACTAAAAGGTCTCCAGTTTTTTCAACTGTGACTCCGGCAGGTATTAAAATAGGTGCATTTCCAATTCTTGACATAGTTTTCTTTCTACCAGACTTCTGCCATAACCTCTCCGCCAAGTTTCATCTTTCTTGCATCTCTATCTGTCAGTAAACCTTTCGGAGTAGAAATAATTGCAATCCCGTATCCATTTAAAACTCTCCTGATTTTTTTTGCTCCACAATATACTCTAAGCCCTGGTTTAGATATCCTTTTTACTTCCAATAAAGCAGGTTTATGATTTGTATATTTAAGCTTGACCAGAATATCTTTTTTACTAATCTCTGCACTTTGAATATATCCTTCCTTAACTAAAAGTTCACAAATGCCATTTATAAGTTTCGAATAAGGTATGCTGACCATAACTTTTGTGGCCATATATCCATTTTTTATTCTTATTAATGCATCTCCAACAGAATCGTTAACCATAATATTTTAAAAACCCCTGTCCTACCAACTCGCTTTCTTTACCCCTGGCAGTTGTCCAAGGTGCGCAAGTTCTCTAAAACAAAGCCTGCAAAGCCCAAATTTTCTAAGGTACCCGCGGGGTCTGCCGCAACGCATGCAGCGGCTATTTGCCTGCACCTGAAACTTAAACTTTTTCTTAACTACGTTGCTTGTTTTAGCCATTTACTTCTCCTTTCTTAAAAGGCATACCCATAAATTCTAGTAATTTTTTTCCCTCTTCCTTATTTTTCGCTGTCGTAACAATAGTGATTGCCATACCTCTTACCTTATCAATTGTCTTATAATCAACTTCGGGAAAAATTAATTGCTCCCTAATTCCTAATGTAAAATTACCTTTGCCATCAAAAGAGTTACTTGAAATTCCCCTAAAATCTCTTACCTTTGGTAAAACTATATTAAAAAATTTATCTAAAAAAATATACATTCTACTTCCTCTTAAACTAACCATTACTCCAACAGGTGCACCCTGACTTAACTTAAACCCTGCTATTGATTTTTTGGCATATGTTACCACAGGCCGCTGTCCTGCCAAATTTCCAAGATATAAATTTACCTTATCAAGGATTCCTTTATCTTCTTTCGCTTCTCCGAGTCCAATGCTTAATACCACTTTTTTAACTCCGGGTATAGCCATTTTGTTTTTTAACTTTAGCTCTTCCTGCAATTTAGGTAAAACTTCATTAATATATTTATCTTTTAATCTATTCATAAAAATTACTTTGTTATCTCCTTTTTGCATTTCTTACAAAATCTTAATTTTATATTCCCTTCTATTTTAAATCCTACCCGCGTTGGCTTTTTACAATTAGGGCAGATTACAGAAACATTTGATAAATTCAAAGGTTTTGCAATATCCAAAATCTGGCCTTGCTGCCCTGTAACTTTCTTCCCGATATGCCTTTTAACTAAATTTATTCCGCCAACAATTATCTTTTTATCACTGGAAAGGATGCGCTCAACTCGACCTATCTTTCCACGGTCTTTACCAAGCAACACTATTACGTTGTCTCCTTTTTTTATCTTTTGCATATATTTACCAAACTTCCGGGGCAAGAGATACAATTTTGCTGTACCCTGCCTCTCTTACCTCTCTTGCTATTGGTCCAAAAATCCTTGTTGAGCGTAAATTTCCATCCTTATCAACTAAAACTCCTGCATTATCATCAAATTTTATATATGAACCATCGTCTCTTCTTTTTTCTTTTTTTGTCCTTACAACTACAACCCTGACAATTTCACTTTTCTTTGCCTGCCCGTTTGGATCAGCGCTTTTGACAACAGCAACTAAAAGTTCACCAAGAGAAGCCTTCCTTTTACCTGATCCACCCAAAGGTTGAATCACCTGTAATCTCTTAGCTCCTGAATTATCTGCAACATTTAAAATACTTCTGTGTTGAACCATAAATTTAGCTATCAGTCTTCAGCTATCAGCTTTCAGACTTCTCCTTTCTTTTAACTTTAGTTTTCTTTTTAGTTTTTTCTTCTGTTTCATTATCTGATGTCTGATGACTGATGTCTGACGACTCTTCTCTCTTTTCTTCAGGCATTACTTCTGCTATTGCTTCCTTTGCAGCGTTTTTAAGGTCTTCTTTTGCGACTGCTTCAAACTGTCTCCCGACAACTTTACTAACCTTCCAGAATTTCTTTCTTGAAAGGGGTTTTACTGGAACTATTTCTATTACATCACCCAAAATTACACCCAATTCATCATGCGCAAGAAATTTTTTGCTTCTTTTGTATGTTTTTTTATACAGCGGATGCTTCTTGGTAGAAGTTATCAAAACCACTGCTGTATCTTTCATTTTTGTTGAAACAACTCGTCCAATCATATCTTTGACTCCTTGCTTAACTCTTCAACTAACTCCTTCTGTCTCAAAATCGTCATCATCTGTGCAATATCTTTTCTTTTTTTGTAAATTCCCTTTATGTCTTTTGAGCCCTTCACTCCTTGCTCTCTTGCTATAAAAAGCCCTGCCATATCAACTTTAGATTCTTTAATCTTTTTAACAAGATCTTTTATCTCCATATTCTTGATTCCCTTTAAGTCAGTCTTTTTCATAGTCAAAACTCTCCCTTGATGATAAATTTCGTTGAAACGGGAAGCTTATGTGCTGCAAGCCTCATTGCCTCCGTTGCTATATCTGTCGTTACAGCTCCCATTTCAAAAATAAATTGTCCTCTTTTTACAACAGCCACATACCCTTCAACATCTCCTTTACCAGAACCCATTGGAGCCTCTGCCGGATGCTTCGTGATAGGTTTATCAGGAAAAACTCTAATCCAAATACGACCGCCTCTTTTAGTATAATTAGTCATCGCCCTTCTAGCAGCTTCAATCTGTCTACTCGTTAACCAGCCAGACTCCATAGCTTTTAATCCAAATTGCCCAAAGTTCAATTTGTTAGATCTCGTAGCAATACCCCCCATCTTACCTCTAAACTGTTTTCTATATTTTGTTCTCCCTGGTTGAAGTAATGCCATATTATATTTCCACCTCTCCTTTGTTTATCCAAACTTTCACTCCAACGAACCCTGACTTTGTCAGTGCCGGGAAAGATGCAAAATCTATATCCTGCCTTAGAGTATGCAGCGGCATAACTCCAGAAGCCTTCCATTCTCTTCTTGCAATTTCTGCCCCGTTTATTCTTCCGGATACAACCACCCGTACTCCTTTTGCGCCTGCTCTCATAACTCTATCTATTGTTTGGTTCATGACTCTTTGCGCAGGAAGCCTTCTTATAAGCTGCTCAGCTACTCCCTGAGCAACCAGGTATGCTGATAAATCAACTGAACGTATATCCTGAGGAGCAATCTCCAAAGCATTTTCACTTTTTATCTTTAGCTCTTTTAATAAAAACTTCTTCAACTCTGTAAGACCTGTCCCTCCTCTGCCTATTAAAACTCCGGGTCTTGCTACAAAAATAAAAACTTTGAGTTTATTAATTGATCTTTCTATTTCAATATTTGCAACTCCTGCAGTTTTTAATTTTTTCATCAAAATTTCCCTGATTTTTAAATCTTCTCTTAAAGTTTCCTTGTATTTTCTGCTGTCTGCAAACCACCTGGATTTCCAGGGTGCAGCACCTCCTATTCTAAGCCCTACCGGATGTATCTTCTGTCCCATTATTTTTTGGACGATTCCGTCTCTCCTCCTTCTGTTAATTTAGTTTCTACTGCAGAATCGTCCACCCCGATCTTTTTCTCGACATTGTGTGTTTTTGTTTTTAACTTGTTTCTTGTTTCTTGTTTCTTAATCCTTAATTCATCCGTTAGGACAATTTTTATGTGTGCCATTCTTCTTTTATATGGCTTTGCTCTTCCTTTTGCTCCTGCTCGAAACCTTTTCATCTTTGGACCTTCATTAATTTCAATTTTCTCAAAGCTTACTTTTTCCATACCTTTTTGTTTTGCGTTTGCTAAAACTGTTTGTATTGCCTTTACTAACTCTCCCGCTGCTGCTTTATTGGTAAAACGCAAAGATTCTAAAGCCTTTTCAGGCTCCATTTTTCGCACCATATCAGAAACCAGCCGAAGTTTACGCGGACTTGTATGTATAAATTTTTGTATCGTTTGTATTTGCATAATCTCTCCTTGTCATTCCGGACTTGATCCGGAATCTATACACATATTGTATAGATCCTGAAACGAGTTCAGGATGACGATATTGTTATGTTTTCTCCAAAGTTCTCTTTGTAACTTGTCCATGTCCGTGAAACTTTCTTGTTGGAGCAAATTCTCCAAGCCTGTGTCCAACCATAGATTCACTAATAAAAACAGTAACAAAGTTTTTCCCTTGATGGACTAAAAATGTATGGCTTACAAATTCAGGCGGAATTTGAGATCTTCTAGCCCAGGTTTTAATCGGGTCTTTTTTGCCGTTTGTCTTTTGCAACATTACTTTTTTAAGTAACTTCTCGTCCACATACGGACCTTTTTTACTAGATCTAGACATTATGTTTTTCTCCTTTTCAAAATATACTTACTTGTCCATTTCTTTTTATTTCTGGTTTTTCCAACTGCCGGTCTGCCATAAACCGTCATCGGTTTTTTACGACCCACTCCTGATCGACCTTCTCCGCCTCCATGCGGATGCGAATCAGGATCCTGTGCTACTCCTCTTACTGTTGGTCTAATTCCCATCCAACGGGATCGCCCTGCTTTTCCAATAACCCTGTTTCTATACTCCTCATTTCCTAAGCTTCCAATCGTAGCCAAAGAAAGAAGAGATACCTTCCTAATCTCTCCGCTTGGCATTTTAAGATGAGCAAACCCGCCTTCTTTTGCAGAGAGCTGTACTCCAGCTCCGGCAACTCTTGCAACCTGCCCCCCTTTACCAGGACTTAGTTCAACATTATGAACAATAGTTCCTATAGGAATATTTTTAAGCCTCATTGCATTTCCGGGCTTAACTTCTACCTTTTCCCCTGAAATAACCTTATCTCCAACTTTAAAACCTTTGGCTCCTAAAATATATCTAAAAGACCCATCCGGGTATTTTACCAGAGCTACGCTAACATTTCTATTCGGATCATATTCCAAAGCTATAATCTCCCCCTCTATCCCAAAATTCTCTCTTTTAAAATCAATCTCTCTCCAGTATCTTTTGTGTCTTCCCCCCTGATGACGTACGCTAATTTTCCCGGAAGCACTTCTTCCGGAATTCTTTTTTAAAATTGTTTTCAGACTCTTGACTCTTTTCATATTATTTTCCTGTAATAACCTTTCTTTGTGTTGTCGGAGCTACTCCAGGTGCCCCGCCTGCCGGACGGGCAGACCCTTTTTCAATCTTAACTTTTGTATTTCTGAATATATCTTTTTTCTCCTTCATAACAATTGGTTCACCTTCGGCAGTTGTAACGGTTACCTCATTTTCTTCAGGTGCTTGTTCAAAAATAGAAATCTTTTGACCGGATTTAAGCTGTACCATTGCTTTTTTAAAACCTTTTGTAAAATAGGACTTTCTCACTCTTCTTTGAAACTTTACCTCTCCTTTAACAATAATTGTTTTTACGCTTACTACATCAACTTTAAATTGGTCTGCTACGGCTTTTGCAATTTGGGGTTTACTCGCATGTTTATCTACTAAAAATGTATATAAACTATTGTCTGTAAACTTCATTGACTTTTCCGTAACAATCGGCTTTCTTAAAACTATCATTTTACTATCTCCTTTTTATCGTTTTGTAAGATCGTCACTGCTTCTTTTGTTAGAAGCAATATCTGATGCCTTAAAATCTCATAAGCATTTATCTGATTAGCAGGTAAAACATCAATCCCGGGGATATTCCTTACTCCACGAACAATATTATCCATCTTTTCTCCAGTAACTATAAGAGAACTGACATTTTTTTGTTTTTTCTTGTCTAATGACTGATGACTGATGACTGATGACACTAACTTAGCCATTTCTTTTGTTTTACCTGTAGCTTTTTCTAAACCGGTAAGAGCAATTATTTCTGCGTCAATCGCTTTTGAAGATAACGCCGAAATTAGTGCTGCTTTTTTCATTTTCCTGGGGAGATCTAGTCTCGATCTTCTCGGAGTAGGACCAAAAACTATTCCTCCGCCTACAAAAATAGGAGCTTTTTTAGCTCCATGCCTTGCTCTACCTGTTCCTTTTTGCCTGTAAATTTTAGCTGTTGAACCCTGAACTTCACCACGAGTTTTAGTAGAACCGGGGTGTGATTTTTGGTTTGACATGTAAACTCTAAGCGCCTGCGCTAAAAGTTTTTTATTAACCTTCCCTCTAAAAATTTCCTTTGGCAACTCAAAAGTCCCGGAGGCTTTTCCGACTAAAGAATAAACAGGGACGGAAAAAGATGTAGTTCTCGAGCTCGCTCGAACACTAATTTTATTCTTCGAACGAGCGCTAACGAGTCGAGAAGTTTCCTTGGAAACTATAATTTTTTTACTTGTCACTTGTACTTTGTTACTTGTTACCTTTTTTTTAACTGGCATTTTGCTCCTCTTCTTTCACCTCGGAGGTGTTTTCCTCTGTAACCTCAGATTTCACCTCGGAGGTGTTTGCTGTTATTTCCTCAGATTCTTCTTCCTTTTCCTCTGGAGGAGGAGTATATCCTTTAACCCTACCTAGCTTTTCAACTTTTATTAATCCTCCAGTTGAACCTGGAATTGCACCTTTTATAGTTAAAAGATTTTTCTCTTTATCCAAAGCAACTACTTCCAAATTTTTAGTGGAAACAGTTTCACTTCCCATATGCCCTGCCATTTTTTTGCCTTTGTAAACTCTTCCCGGAGTTGTTCCTGAACCGATTGAACCCGGGGCTCTGTGCCTATCTGATTGGCCGTGAGTTTTTGGTCCACCATGAAACCCCCATCGTCTTACTCCTCCTTGAAAACCTTTTCCTTTAGAGATTCCGGAAACTTTAACTGAGTCTCCAATAGAAAAAACCTGAGCCAGATTAATTTCTGTCCCAGGCTTTACATCATCCGTAATTCTTGATTCTTGATTCTTGATTCTGATTTCTCTAAACCATCTAATAGGTTTTTCAACTCCGGCTTTTCTACCATGTCCAAGTTGTGGTTTCTTAACACTTTTCTTGGTTCCAAACCCAAGTTGAATTGCGCTGTATCCATCCTTACTTTCCGTAGTTTTAATTTGAGTTACAAAATTTGGAGAAATTTCAACCACAGTTGCACCAACCCGTCTTCCACGGGAATCATAAGTACTTGTCATTCCTTTTTTTATACCTAAAAGTGTACTAATCATAATTTACACAAAAAAGAGTGACCTTCAACCAATGGCTGAGATCACTCAGTAAACGTGTCATCAATCGTCGTATCCTGGGCAGTTTCGTGGACGCACGATCTACTGAAATTTATTCTTAAGTAAACTTAAGAAGTGTTTTTAAACATCTAAGGAAATTTTAACAGAAGCTACGCTCAAATGCAAGTGACGAGCGCAGCGAGTCATCCTGAACGAAGCGAAGGATCTCTCAGCTTGTCTAATCCGCCTAGCGGATTACATCTTAACCTCAATATCAACCCCTGCTGGAAGTTCTATGTGCATTAGGGAATCTATTGTTTTTTGTGTAGGTTCAATAATATCTAAAACTCTTTTGTGAGTTTTTATTTCAAAAGCTTCTCTTGCATCTTTATCTGTATGAGGAGAAGTTAAAACTGTAATTCTTTCAGTTTTCGTAGGAAGGGGAATAGGGCCAAGAATTTTTGCTCCGGTTCGGAGCGCCACATCAAGTAACTGCTCGCATGTCGAATCGAGTACTCTATGATCATAACTTTTTAGTCTTACGCGTATTCTACCGCGTGTTGCTGTAGCCATATTTCCCTTTCAATGTGCAATTATTATACACTAATTCGAACCTATTGTCATTCTGGCACCGACAGAGTCGAGTGTTCTCGACGGAGTCGGGACTTGTCCAGAATCTTTATCTGTCATCTCGAACGAAGTGAGGAATCTCAAGACTAATCTAGAGATTCCTCCTTGCCCGCCTCTGGCGGGGCTGCGCTCGGAATGACAGTTAAGATGTTTGTGCATCTTGTCTTGGTTCTACTGAGCCTACTTCATCTCCACGAAGCCTCTCTATAAATCCTTCATTAGATACTTGGTAAGTATGTAGTTGCTCTTTCTCATCTTTCTCAGTATAAAATATCACTGGTTCACCATTAAAATTGAAAACAAATTTTGAAAGTCCTGCTATACGCTCTCCACCTCGAGAAAATATTAAATGCGTAATTTCATCTAATTCTTCGATCGTAATTTCCCTTTTTGGGTTAGTCACTGGTTGTTCAGAATTGCTTTCCGGCATATTTTCCTTTCAAAATGGGGCTTTCGCCCCTTATTGTTTGTCATTCCGAACTTGTTTCGGAATCTTACTGTCAGATCCTGAATCAAGTTCAGGATGACGATAAGGCTCATGCTATTATCTTAGTTATCACTCCAGCTCCAACTGTTTTTCCGCCTTCTCGAATTGCAAACCTTAAACCTTCTTCCATAGCAACCGGTGTAATTAACTTTCCTGTAATTTTTACTGTATCTCCCGGCATTGCCATCTCTGTTCCTTCAGGAAGAGTAACTTCTCCTGTAACATCTGTTGTCCTAACATAAAATTGCGGTCTGTATCCTTTGAAAAATGGCGTGTGTCTTCCGCCCTCTTCTTTGCTCAAAACATAAATTTCTGCTTCAAACTCGGCGTGAGGAGTAATTGAACCGGGCTTTGCAAGAACCTGACCGCGTTCTATATCATCTTTTTCAATTCCCCGAAGTAAAATTCCTGCATTATCTCCGGCTTCTCCCTGATCCAAGAGTTTGTGAAACATTTCAATTCCTGTAACAACGCTTTTCTTTGTTGGTCTAATTCCAACAATCTCTATTTCTTCGTTAACTTTTACAACTCCCCGTTCAATTCTACCAGTTGCCACTGTACCGCGTCCTTTAATAGAGAAAACGTCCTCAACAGCCATTAAAAACGGCTTATCTTTATCTCTTACAGGAGTTGGAATCCACTCATCAACTTTTGCCATCAAATCTTCAATGCTCTTTATAGCCTCGGCATCACCTTCTAATGCTTTTTTAGCAGAACCACGGATAATTGGGCTTTGTGGATCATATTCATATTTTTTAAGGAGGTCTCTTACTTCTTCTTCAACTAAATCAAGGAGTTCAGGATCGTCAACCATGTCGCATTTATTAAGGTAAACTACAATCGCAGGAACTCCAACCTGGCGAGCCAAAAGAAGGTGTTCACGAGTTTGAGGCATTGGACCATCTGGTGCGGAAACTACAAGTATTGCTCCGTCAGTTTGTGCAGCACCAGTAATCATGTTTTTAATATAGTCTGCGTGACCTGGCATATCTATATGTGCATAGTGACGGGTTTCTGTTTCATATTCCTGATGTGAAATATTAATCGTAATTCCTCGGGCTTTTTCTTCAGGAGCATTGTCAATTTGATCAACAGATCGCTTTTCTGCCAACCCTTTAGAAGCCAGTACACTGGTAATAGCTGCAGTCAAGGTTGTTTTACCATGGTCAACATGACCCATGGTTCCAACGTTTACGTGTGGTTTACTTCTATCGTACTTTTTAACGTCTGCCATATAAGCTTTCCCGAGCAAAGCTTGCGAGCTTCGCTCTAAAAAACCAGCCCTATCCAGACTGGATATATAAAATCTTACTATAAATCTTACAATATTGCAAGCACCAAATTTACCATCCAACTCAACCTGTAAATCCGAGGATTCTACGATTTTGGAAACTTCACTCTGAAGCACCAAGCAAATCTTTTTTCGCTACTATTTTATATGTAGAACAATTTTTTGAAAGTGCTTGGCTAATAAAATTTTCAAATCCCACATAAATAACTTTTTTCTGTTCTTCTTTCGCTGTTTTTATAGCTGGCAATAAATCTGTATCTGAGGAAAATAAATAACATTTTTCATATTCATTTTTAATCGCGCCGCGAACCATATCAACTGCAATCTGAACATCCACCCCCTTCTCATGGTAAGAACCGTCGGAGAATAGGAGAAAACCCAGCTTTATTTCGATATCTAATTTTCTTAAATTTGAGAATAATGACTGTTGATTTGCATATAAACTTGCAGATTTCTTATTACCAGGATATTTTCTTATTTCACCAACATAATAGATTATCTGCAAATCTTTCGTTTTTTCTTTAGTTATAGAATGGACAAATTTTCTATAGTCAAGCCTCATTAGGTGAGTTTGGGGTAAGAGTTTCTTAACCTTATTATAGAAATTACTTCCATCAATCTGAACTAAAATTTTTTTATTCATCCTCATATTTTAAAAGAAACCCCCGGGTCGTAAAGAACCGGGGGGAGTTAGATTTTAATAATATCAGATAATATTGTATTTGTCAAAAAAAATCCTGCGAAGACTTTTCGGTGTCGCAGGAGATTTAAGTATTTATATACTATCACACTATTACTTGAAAATGCAAGTAGGGGATATTTTGCCAAATTTGAGCCTAAATAGTATTAATTATCTTACCTTTCAACTCTGCCTGTAAATCCGGAGGTTTCTACTATTTTAGCAGTAATATTACTTGGCACTGGTTCATAGTGATCTGCTTCCATGTATGAAGTTGCCCTACCTTGAGACATACTCCTTATATTTGTAACATATCCATGCATTTCTGCTAAAGGAACTAAAGCTATAACCACCTTGGAATTTCCACGGGATTCGGAAGACAGAATTTGGGCTCTTTTTGCGCTCAAATCCCCAATAATATCCCCTAAAAATTCCTCCGGAGTAGTAACCTCCACCTTCATTATCGGTTCAAGTAAAATCATGTCCGCACGAGCTGCCGCATCGGAAAGTCCGAGTGACCCGGCTATTTTAAAGGCCATCTCAGAGGAGTCAACATCATGAAATGATCCATCATAAACTGTAACTTTTATATCCGTAACCGGGTATCCTGCTAAAATTCCAGTATCTTCTTTCTCTATTACACCTTTCTCAATTGGTGCAATGAATTCTCTTGGAATAGCACCTCCAACAATTTCTGAAACAAATTCCCTTCCTTGCCCGCGTGGTAATGGCTCAATCTTGAGTAAACAGTGTCCGTATTGACCGCGACCTCCGGTTTGCCTGATATATTTTCCCTCACCACGAGCTTCCTTTGTAATAGTCTCTTTATATGCAACTTGCGGCTGGCCAACATTGGCCTCAACCTTAAACTCCCTTTTCATCCGGTCAACCAAAACTTCCAGCTGCAGCTCACCCATTCCGGCTATTATTGTTTGACCGGTTTCGTGATCAGATTTTACTCTAAAGGTTGGATCTTCCTCAGATAAACGACCAAGAGCTAAACCCAGCTTTTCCTGATCAGACTTTGTTTTAGGTTCAATTGCAAGGGATATAACCGGTTCCGGAAAAGAAATTGACTCCAAAACTACCGGATTTCCCTCATCACAAAGAGTGTTTCCGGTTATAGTATCTTTAAGTCCAACTGCTGCTACAATTTCACCGGCATATGCCTCATCAATTTCTTCTCTATCGTTAGCATGCATAAGAAGAAGTCTACCAACCCGTTCCTTAATTTGTTTATTAACGTTATAAACATACGTCCCGGATTTCAAAGTTCCAGCATAAACTCTAATATAGGTTAGCTTTCCAACGTGTGGATCAACTTGAATTTTGAAAGCAAGCGCGGCCATCGGAGCTTCTTTATCCCCATTGTTAATAACAATCTCTTCTTCAGGATTACTTGGATTTTTCCCGGTAATTGAAGTAATATCCTGCGGCGAAGGTAAATATTCAACAACACTATCGAGCATGGGCTGAACACCTTTGTTACGAAGTGAAGATCCGGCAAGTACTGGTACGATTTTATTGTCAATAACTGCCCGACGAAGAGCTTTTTTCAGATCCTCAACTGAGATTTCCTCTCCACCCAGGTATTTTTCCATTAGCACGTCATCGGTTCCAGAAATCTCCTCCACCAGCTTATCTCTATACTTATCTACATCTGAGGTCATATCTGCTGGAATATCTGCTTCTTTGAAATCAGCTCCAGTTTCTGATCCCTCCCATATAAATGCTTTCTTAGTTAATAAATCTATAACACCGCGAAAATCATTTTCTTTCCCAATTGGCAAGTTGTATGCAACTGCATTTGCGCCGAGTCTATCTCTAGCAGACTGTATTGTCCCATGAAAATCTGCGCCAACTACATCCATTTTGTTTGCAAAAGCAATAAGTGGAACTTTATATTTATTAGCCTGTCTCCATACTGTTTCTGTTTGAGATTGAACCCCTGATGCAGAGTCTAGAACAATTACACCTCCGTCCAAAACACGCAGAGATCTCTCGACTTCAGCTGTAAAATCAACGTGTCCCGGGGTATCAATTAAGTTAATCCTAATTTCAGCGTCTTTAAAAGAACCACTCTTTGGAGTCCAGAAGGTAGTAATAGCAGCAGAAACAATTGTAATTCCACGCTCTTTTTCCTGCTCCATCCAGTCAGTTGTAGTTGTTCCCTCATCAATATCGCCAATTTTATAGGTTCGACCGGTGTAAAATAAAATTCGCTCGGTTGTTGTGGTTTTACCTGCATCAATGTGCGCAATAATACCTATATTTCTAATTCTATCCAGAGGAAAATCCCGTTTAGTTTTTTGTATAGCCATATTACCCTAGCTCCTCCTCCAGTTTTTTTATTGTTTTTCTAGCATTAGCAATCTGCGCAGAAGCAACTTGTGCCTCCTCGGTTCTAAGTTCATACCCTGCATTTTCTTTTAAATCACCCTCACGGGCTGCTTCCCCGCGAAGCAGCATCAGCTCATCAAATCTTTTTACAAGCTGACTTTCCTGTTTCTTCCAAAATTCTAATTTTTCTTTCAATGTTTTCTTATCCATAAAAAAATAGCCTCCCTCAAACGGGGGAGGAGTATGTATATACTACAAAATCCGAACCTAAAAGTCAAATCACAATTCCCTGGCTTATCAAAAATTGATTAAAACTAAGCGCGCTTTGATATAAATCCTCATAATCATCAGGTATTGGAGAATTTTCAAGAATGCAAGGGTATAAATTTTTCCACCTTCTTTGAAAATTTCTATTTATTAACCCATGAGTAAGTATTGAGGCTTGATTGTGTTCTAACTCTTCACTTAGGCGATGTTTAAATTGAGCATTAATATAATCCTCCGGATCTAAATCTTTTAGCTCAATGATTAATCTTTTTCCATTTTCATCAGCGCAGCCTTGATGTTCAAGCAAAATATGCGCAACACTGTGTATTGCCCGCATCATTTTTCTGCCTGGAGTAAGACTAGCACTTAAATACAGTTTTTTCCTGTAGTTTGGAGGAGACACTTCAAGAACAGCATCCAAATAATCTCTTAACTCTTCCGTTACTATATTTATTCCATAATAAGGCTTAAGATAATACTCTTCCAACTTTCTCAAAGTAGAATACTCAGTTTCTTGAAGCATTGATCTGCAGTTAAAAGCATCTTAATGTCTGAAAAGCTATATGTCAATATCTACCACCTGAAGTGGGCGAAGGCACGATTGGCATTTGCTACTTTTTGGATTTCTTCTTTTTTCTTCATGGCAACTCCAGTACCACCAGATGCCTCCATAATTTCTGCTGCAAGTTTTTTATCAAAACTGTGATAATCTTTATTTGGCCTTGTTTGCGCACCAGTTATAATCCACCTGATTGCCAAAGCTTCTTTTCTATCTCCTCTTACCTCAGATGGAACCTGATACGATGCTCCCCCAACTCTTCTTGGCTTAACTTCCATTTTCGGGGAAACATTCGTAATTGCTGTTTCAAAAACTTTTAAAGGATCCTGATTAGATTCCTCTTTAATTTGATCCAGCGCTCCGTAAACCAGTCTTTGTGCTATACTTTTTTTTCCGTCAATCATCACGTAGTTTATGAATTTTTGCAAAAGTCTGGATCCATAAATAGGATCCGGAGTAATTATTCTTCTTGGTGCTTTTTTACTTCTCATTTTTTCCTTTTATACTGGTGGAGCTGCATCCGGCGTCGGTGCAGCAGGTGCTGCTGCAGATCTAGGCGCAGCTCCTCCGCCGCCTTTCTTAGTTCCATATCTGCTTCTCCCCTGCTTTCTTCCAACTACACCTTCCATATCAAGTTTTCCACGGATTATATGATATTTAACTCCAGGAAGGTCTTTTACTCTACCCCCTCTTACTAAAACTATTCCGTGCTCTGCAAGAGAGTGTCCAATACCCTGAATATATGCAGTAACCTCAGTCCTGTTTGAGAGTCTTACCCTGGCAACTTTTCTAAGAGCTGAATTCGGTTTTTTAGGAGTCATAGTTTTTACCAAAGTTACAACACCCCGTTTTTGAGGGTTAAAAGTCTGTTTGTATCTCCGATCTTTAGCGTTAAAGCTTTTTCTAAGAGCTGTTGCCTTAATCTTTTTACTAACTTTTGACCTTCCTTTTCTAACTAACTGATTAATTGTCGGCATATTTTTACCCTTCCATCCTTGCTCTTTCCGGACTGGTTGGAATGAGTCTCCCGATGATAACATTTTCTTTAAGCCCTATCAACTTATCTACCTTTCCTGCAATCGCCGCATCTGAAAGAATTGTTGTAGTTTCCTGGAATGAAGCTGCTGAAAGGAAACTTTCTGTCTGAAGGCTTGCACGCGTTATACCTAAAATAACAACTTCCGCTGTAGCCGGATCTCCTCCGCTTGCTAAAACTCTTTGGTTTTCTTCTTCAAACCTTAGTTTATCTACTATTTCCCCTGGTAAAAGATTGGTGTTACCTTGAGATTCAATCCTTACTTTATCAGACATTTTTCGAACTATTATTTCAAAATATCTTTCATTTAAAGGAACCCCCTGACCTTCATAGACGCTTCTCACTTCATCAACAATATATCTTTGTGCCTCTCTTAAGCCCTTCACCCGTAATATATCTTTTATATCCATATGACCCCCTGAAAGTTGAGTGCCTGCTGAAATAAGCTGACCATCTTCAACAAGGAGTTGAGCGGTAACAGGAATTGCATATTCCCTTTCTTCATGAGGCTTTTGAGTTGTACGTACTCTAAGCTTGATTCCTGTATCTGTTTCAATAACTGATACTTTACCTGCAATTTCAGCAAGCGGAGATGTCATCTTCGGAGATCTTGCCTCAAAAAGCTCTTCCACCCTTGGAAGACCTGTTGTAATATCTAAACCGACAATTCCCCCTGTATGGAAAGTACGCATTGTAAGCTGGGTTCCAGGTTCACCAATGCTTTGAGCGGAGATTACACCAACCGGAACACCAATTTTTACAGGAGCTCTTGTTGTAAGATCCAATCCGAAACATGCGCTGCAAATACCGTATTTCGCAATACATGCCAGGGGAGTTCTTACAAACACTTTTTCTACTCCAATCTTCATTAAATCCTGTACAAACCCGTCACTTAGATAGTCATTTGCGGGAGCTACAACTTTTTTCGTCTTTGGGTTCACTACTTTTTCAATAACTCTTCTTCCAAGCAGCTTTGAAATTCCGGCAATAGGGTTATCCTTTGGCACATCAAGCCATATTCCCTCATTTGTCCCGCAATCCTCAAGTCTTACAATTACATCATGCGCTACATCCACAAGCCTTCTGGTTAAATATCCTGCATCAGCAGTTTTCAAAGCCTTATCAGCAACTCCTTTCCTTGCACCCCTACACGACGTAAAATATTCAAAAACAGATAATCCTTCTCTGTAATTTGATTTTGTCGGAAGTTCAACTATTTTTCCTGTAGGGTCAGTCGAGAGTCCCCTCATAGCGGAAAGTTGTTTTGCCTGATCCCTGGAACCACGGGCTCCTGCTTCAACAAGCATTCTTATCGGATTAAACGAGCCAAGATGCTCCCAGGTTGCGTTTGCAAGCTCTTCAGTTGTTTTAATCCAGACTCCCTGGCTAAGTTGCGATTTCTCTTCAGAAGTAATAAAGCCCTTATCTAAATTGGATTCAATTTCAGATATTTCTTTTTCTGCTTTCTTAATATATTCAGGTTTATCCGGTACAATTTTTGCATCATATATGCCTATTGATACACCTGCCATAGTAGCACCCCAAAAACCGGTTGCTTTTATTTTGTCGATCAAATTTGCCACCTCATCTTTAGTAAAAGCTTCCATTGCCCTAAGTACAATATCTCTTATGGTTACACCCCTGATAGGAATATTCAAGAAACGCATTTGCTCCGGTAATACTTGATTAAATAGAATCCTACCAACTGATGTTTCAATTAGCTCTTTTTCTCTATAAATTTTGATTTTTTGCCGGATAGATACCAGCCCTAACTTAAAATTTAAAATTGCTTCTTCCTCACTCATAAAAAATTTCAAGTCTTTAGCTTCTGCATCCGGAATAGTTGTCAAATAGTAACAGCCAAGTGCCATTTCGCGGTTTGGAATAGTTAGCGGCTGACCATTAGCAGGTCCGAATATATTTTCTTTTGCCATCATCAGATCTTTTGCTTCTTGTTGAGCTTTTCCTGAAAGCGGAACATGTATAGCCATCTGATCGCCATCAAAATCAGCATTGAATCCTGCACAAACGCAAGGGTGGATGGCGATTGCATTACCATCTACAAGTACCGGGAAAAACGCCTGCATTCCGAGTCTGTGCAGAGTCGGAGCACGGTTTATTAAAATCGGGTGTCCTTCTATAATTTCTTCCAAAATATCCCAAACCTCAGCAGGTTTGTGCTCCAAAACATTTTTTGCGCCTTTAACATTTGCAGCTAAACCTCTATTTATTACTTCACGGAGTACAAATGGCTTAAACATCTCAAGAGCCATTTCTTTCGGAAGTCCTACCTGATCAAGCCTTAAGTTTGGACCAACTACTATAACTGATCTTCCGGAATAATCAACTCTTTTCCCTAAAAGATTCTGCCTGAATCTTCCCTGTTTTCCTCTTAACATATCAGACAGTGAGCGCAGCGTGTGGCCTACTGCCACTCTTCTAGAAGCTCTTCCTGCTGAATCGATCAAAGCGTCTACCGCTTCCTGCAGCATCCTTTTTTCATTTCTTAAGATTATCTCCGGTGCGCCTAAATTAATTAACCTATTAAGCCTGTTATTTCTATTTATTACCCTGCGGTATAAATCATTTAAGTCTGAGGTTGCAAATCTGCCGCCGGGAAGTTGTACCATAGGTCTTAGATCCGGAGGGAGCACTGGTAAAACACGAAGTATTATACACTCAGGGGATATGGATGCAGACCTCATACCTTCTATAATTCGAAGTCTTTTTGTTGCTTTAATATGCCTTTGACCTGTAGATTTTCTGACTTCTTCCCGAAGATGTGAAGAGACTTTATCCAAATCCAGTTTTTTTAAAACTTCCAGGAGACTTTCTGCCCCCATTCCAATTGTCAAAAAGTTTGCTACACCATATTCATTTAATTTATTAAATTCATCCTCAACAAGGAGCTTAAGAGGTACTACACTCTTTACCAAATCTGTTACTGCCTTAAAAATTTCCTCCAGCTGACCTTGCTCAACTACAAAGTTGTCGCGAAGTTTTTGTATTTCATGTCTGTTTTTGAGTTCAAGCTCGGACACGAGGAGTTCAAATCTTTCTTTTTCCTTATTTGTTTTCTTCTTTAAAGCTGAAAGCTCTGTTTTAAGAGTATTGTCTAAAAGTTTAATTTGTTTTTCAAGGTTTTCTTTTTGGGTTTCTATTTTTGCTTGCAGATCTTTTTCCAGCTTCTGGAGGGCTTTTGTTTTTTCTTCAGAAGAAACATCTATTACTAAAAAGGATGCAAAATAAATAACCGCTTCAAGGTTTTTAGGAGAAATATCCAGAATTAGAGATAACTTTGAAGGAGCACCTTTAACAAACCAGGTATGGGCAACAGGACAAGCCAGGGTTATATGTCCCATCCTTTCGCGTCTCACTCTTGACTGAGTTACTTCAACTCCACATTTATCACAAATAACACCTCTATACCTTATTCTTTTATATTTTCCGCAATAACATTCATAATCCTTTGTAGGACCAAAAATATTTTCACTAAAAAGTCCGTCCTTTTCAGCTTTAAGTGTTCGATAATTTATGGTTTCAGGCTTAGTAACCTCACCAAAAGACCATCCGCGAATTTCTTCCGGGTTTGCAGCAGTAATTTTTAGTGCTTCAAAATCAAGTAGGTCATTCATATTAGTCTTCAGCTATCAGCTATCAGACAATTACAAAAGTTTTTTTGTCTGAAGACTGATGACTGATAGCTATTCTTCCTCCCCTCCTTTTATTTCTTCTGTTTGCGGACCTGCATCAATAATCTCAAATGGAGAGCTTTCAACTCCTTCAATTTCAGAAACGTCGCTGGAAGTTTCTGCCTGCAAAACTCTTTTCATTTCCTCTATTTCTTCTTTTAATTCATCTTTTACCTGCACCTCAGGAAGTTGAATAATTTTTGCTCCCAACGTCTGTACACCCATTCCCAACGCCTGTAACTCTTTTACTAAAACTCTAAAAGACTCTGGTACTAAAGCCTGAGGGATTTCCGTTCCTTTGACAATTGCCTCAAAAGCTTTTGCTCTTCCTGCGACGTCATCGGATTTTATTGTAAGCATCTCCTGTAAAATGTGCGCCGCACCATATGCTTCAAGAGCCCAAACTTCCATTTCTCCGAGTCTCTGACCTCCCATCTGAGCTTTCCCTCCAAGAGGCTGTTGTGTTACTAAAGAATACGGACCTGTAGATCTTGCATGAATTTTCTCCTCAACCATGTGAATTAATTTCATGATGTAGTTCTTACCCACAGCTACAGGAGAATCAAACATTTGCCCAGTTCTTCCGTCAATAAGCTGACATTTCCCATCCACAGGCAAACCTGCTTTTTTAAGCTCCTCAATAAGAATTTCTTCAGGAATTTTTTCAAATACCGGAGCTGCAACTTTATATCCTAGTTTCTCGGCTGCAATACCCCAATGGGTTTCCAAGAGTTGACCTAAATTCATTCGGGATAATACTGAAAGGGGGGATATAATAATATCTATCTTGTCACCTGTTGTAAAATACGGCATATCAGCTTCAGGTATAATTTTTGAGATTACACCTTTATTACCGTGACGTCCTGCAAGTTTATCTCCTTCTGTAACTTTTCTAAGCTGAGCCACTTTAACCTTAATTCTCTGTAAAGTTCCTGCATCCAGCTCATCTCCGCCGTCGCGGGACAAAATTTGAACTCCAATTACAGTACCTCTTTCTCCATGAGGCATGCGAAGGGAAGTATCCCTTACCTCTTTTGCTTTTTCACCAAAAATTGCCTGCAGTAACCTTTCCTCCGCAGTAAGTTCAGTCTCGCCTTTTGGCTGTACTTTTCCGACTAGAATATCATTTGGACCAACTTCCGAACCAATGCTTATAATCCCTGTCAAATCTAAGTTTGCCAACGCATCCTCTGACACATTAGGGATATCACGGGTTAGCTCTTCCAATCCAAGTTTAGTCTCAACAACATCAACTTCATATTCTTCAATATGGATTGAAGTTAATACATCATCTTTAACAAGCCGATCGGAAATGACAATTGCATCCTCGTAACCTAATCCGTCAAAACTCATGTACGCAATCAGTAAATTTTGACCCAATGCCAGCTCTCCGTTTTCGGTAGCAGCACCATCAATGAGTAGATCCCCTGCGTTAACCTTCTGACCTAAACTTACAACAGGTCTTTGAGAATAACATGTACCTTGAGGGGAATTCACAAATTTTTTTATCTCATACTCAAGCTCTTCTTTTCTAGTTTTTAATGTAACTTTATTACCATCAACGTATGCTATTGTTCCTGCTTCCGGAGCCCGGATAACCCTGCCCATATTATCTGCAACTACTCTTTCCATACCGGTACCTACAATTGGCGCCGCAGGCCTAAGTAGAGGTACTGCCTGACATTGCATGTGTGTTCCCATTAAAGCCCTGTTGGCATCATCATGAGCTAAAAATGGAATTAACGAAGCTGAAGTCCCAACTACCTGCTGCGGAGAAATATCAATCAGACTAACTTCCTTTGCATCTTCTTCAAAAAAATTGCCTGATTTTCTTACAGGCACCCTTTTTGGGACTATGTAGCCCTTATCATCTATCTCTACAGTAGCCTCAGTTACAATATAGTTTTCTTCATCGTCTGCGAGCAGATAAATTATTTCGTCTGTAACTTTTGGCTTTCCTTTATCCAAAATAACCTTTCTATATGGAGTTTCCAGAAATCCGTACTCATTAATCCTGGAATAAAGCGCAAGATACGTTACCAAACCTATATTTTGACCCTCCGGAGACCTAATCGGATCAATTCTCCCATACTGACTATGATTTATGTCTCTTATTGAAAAGCTTGCCCTATCTCTTGTTATTCCTCCTGTACCCATAACTGAAAGTCTTCTCAAATGATCAACTGCTGAAAGCGGATTAACCTGATCCCAGATAGAGGAAAGCTGCGACGTTCTGAAAAATTCGTTTATTGCAGCTATTACCGGTTTTGCATTAATTAAACCACCTGGTGTTATCTCAGAATCAAGGGTTAAGAGACTCATTCTTTCTTTAATAACCCTCTCAAGCCTTAAGATCCCGTTTCTAAATGCATTTTGTTGAACCAGCTCTCCAACTCTCCTTATCCTTCTGTTAGCCAGATGATCTATATCATCAACTCTCCCTTCATTATTGGCAAGTTTAATCAAATACTTCAGAGCCTCTACAACATCATTCTTTGTTAAAATCCAGTTCTCAGGAGTGTTAGGGATATTTAATCCCAGCCTTTTATTAATTTTAAATCTCCCGACTTTTGTTAAATTGTAACGTCTGGATGAAAAAAACATACCATCAAGAAGTCCTTTTGCAGTATCCAGCACAACCGGATCCCCTGGTCTCATTTTTCTAAAGATTTCAAGTAAAGACTCATCTGTACTTTTAGCAGGATCTTTTGTTAAGGTTTTTTCAATTAAACTAATTTCTTCTGATCCAAAATCCTTAAACAGTTCAAGAATTTCCTCGTCAGACGAATACCCTATCGCACGAAGAAAAGTTGTAGCAGGAAATTTTCTCCTTCTGTCTATTTTTACAGTTAAAACATCTGTATGTGAGATAGAAAATTCCAGCCAGGAACCTCTATACGGACGAAGTTCAGCCTGATAGAGCCTTCTTCCTGTTATTGGATCATCAACAGCTGAGAAAAATACACCGGGAGACCGGACTATCTGGTTAACAATAACTCTTTCTACCCCGTTTATAATAAAAGTCCCCCTTTCAGTCATTTGGGGGATATCGCCAAGGAAAACGTCCTGCTGGTATTTTTGTCCTGTTTGTTTATTAGTAAGTATTGTTTTTACCTTTAGAGGAGCATCGTAAGTTACGCCTTTTTCAAGAGCTACTTCAGGATTATATTTAGATTTTCCGAAATTAAATTCTCCGAATTCCAATATCCAATTTTTACCTGTAAAATCTTCAATAGGGGAAATTTCTTCTAAAACTTCTTTTATTCCGTCGATCAAAAACCAGTTATAGGAATCGAGTTGGAGTTGGATTAAGTTAAGCTCAGGTTTTAAGCTTATAACTTTACCCCAATATTTTCTGTCTGTTTCTAAACCCGATAGTTTTTTAGACATTAGTAGATGGCCTCTATACTACAAGAAAAAGAAGCGTAACGACTTTGTACGCCTCAATTTCACTATTCAATTAATAGTATTAAACCACAATATCTTGTGTCTGTCAAGGTCTGATTTAATCAGACCGAAGACCCTGAATTTATTGAAGGGTCAAGGATTAAAATTGTAGAATTCAGGAGTTACCAAAATATTCTTCGAGCGAAGTGAGAAGTTACCATAAGAATATTAATATTTTTATGGTATGTTCTCGCTCGCCTCGCTGAGTCGGCGAAGCGGGCTAATCACTCGAACAATAAATCTGCTGGGAAGAACTGAACTCATACATAAGACTATTGACTTTCAAGCTTATCGCTTATAATATAAATCCTACAGTATGATTGACACCCCAGATCTTTCAGAAGAAACTTCTAATATTTCAGATAACGAGATTGCGACCGCGATTGATCTCGCAAGAAAACCGCTTAAAGAAACCAACGTTTTAAGAACATATGACATTCAAGATAGTATTAAAATTTCTATTGATGAAAATCAAAGAATAGTATTTCCAGAAAGTATTAACTTAGCAAAGATGAGTTTCGACCCTTACAAATTATTAATCGGAATAAGCGCTGGAGATTATGATGAAAGTCAGAATAAGGCGATTATTTTTTATCCCCATGAAAGAAATAATAAACTGAATGGAAAGTCTGTTATGAGAATGAGTGTTAATGCTGCAGTTAAACTTTTAGAAACTTGTTCAGAATATTTGGGTATAGATTCTAAAAGATTATTTTATATTTTTGAGGATTATACTAATAGGACACGCATCTGGAATGACGAAGAAATGGAACTCCATGGAAATGGTTTAGTCTATACCTTATTAAACCACTATTCAAATAAAGTAAGGGGTTCTACTGTCAAATAGTTTATTCTTGAACCAGAATACCTTCCTCCATTGGAGGAGGGATGAATGGTTCACAGAAGAACTTGCCCGAAGGGATACTTCACAGTTTACTGCGGAGTAATTTATTTTTCGAAACCGAAGGAGGGTTTAATATAGCTTCATCAATAATATCACGGAAGCTATCAATTGTTCCAAGAAATTGGCATCTACTTCGGAAAGCAATATCTCTTAGAGACTCTACAGGATCTCGACCTGATGGATTGTGGAATGAAATATCAAATGGGATTGCACTAGTTTGTCCAAGCTCTTCATTTAAAACGCCTGCTAAATTCTCCTCCATTCGTTGACGTGACGATTCATCTAAATTAGACAGAAGATATGGCAACGCATGAAGATGTACTTTTCCACTATGGCGTGTTTTTTCAACAGTAATTCCTAAAGCTATCGGCATACGGTATCCATTGATTAGCCAGGGATAGAAAGTTTTCACTCTTTCTGCTATAGTCAGGGCTTGCATAGATCCATGATAAGGCGTTAGAAACTCCATTAAAAGACCCAAGGGAAGATACCCGCTTTCCTGTGCTTCTTTTAATTGTTGCATTGATGCTCTTTGATTAGCTTCCAACTCTTGTAATACCATAAACTGCATAAATTATACCACAATTCCTCTGCTATAATTACCGAATGAAAGCTAAAGAAGGAGAAAAACATTTTACTGCATCTTGTTGGATAACTTCCACTGGAAAACCCAAAAAAATTCTGCTTATTCATCATAAGAAATTAGGAAGGTGGCTTCAGCCAGGAGGACATATTGAAAAATTTGAAAACCCGGTTGTTGCTGCAATAAGGGAAGTTCGCGAGGAAACGGGACTAGATATCAGCTTTTTAGCTGATGGAATTTCCGTTATAGATAGCGAGGGCACATTTTTAACAGAGCCTGATTTTTTAATGGAACAAACTATTCCTGCACACGGTAAACAACCTCTTCACTATCACCTGGATATAAATTATGTTGTGTCAGTACCAGAACAGAAAATAAAACGCGCTGTTAAAGAATCCCGCGATATTGGCTGGTTTACCAAAAAAAATGCTCTAAAACTTAATGTTCATGAGGATACCAAAGTAATTATTAAAAAACTTATGTAATTGAAGGAATTAAGCTACCGGGGTTTTTGGTAAAGACTTTCTATTCATAATAGCTTCTTTCTTAAGTCTTTTTTCTTCCATATCTGATTCCACAGCTTCCTGGCAAATTTTATCCGGACAAACAGTTTCTGTACGTGTAAGTACAGTATTACCTATTTGCTGTGTCCACTCTTTTGATACAATCCTGTCTTTCCCACATCTAATACAAGGGTTTGAATATACGGTTTGCATAAAAACAGGTTTTTAAGATAAATCAAAAAGGCAGAAGAAGTATCTATACCTAAAACATATTATAACAGAGTCAGTTTAGTTTAGCAAATTACGGATTATTGGCTACATTTTTTGTTCTTCTGAAATGTGATATAATCTCACTATGAAAAAGATTACTCAGAAAGTTTTGAAATATACTGTAATTTTTGAACCAGCAAAAGAAGGTGGATATGTTGTGTCTGTACCTGCATTACCGGGTTGCGCTACTCAAGGAGAAACTTTTGAAGAAGCAATCTATATGATTAAGGACGCTATAAAACTTTATCTTTCCGTATTAAAAGAAGATGGCGAAGATATTCCTCAGGAAAAGGACGATATATTAATAACTAAAATCTCCATACCTGTACCTGCCATTTCTATCAATGGCATCCTTTAAACCGAAAGAAATTATTTCTATTCTTCAGAAACTTGGATTTATTAGAAAAAGACAATCAGGCAGTCATGTCATAATGTATCATCCAGAGACAAAGATAAGTCTTCCAGTACCGCTTCATACCAAAGATATTAAGAGAGGACTAGTTTTAAGTATCATTAAACAAGCTAAATCAAACGAGGAAGAGTTTATTAAACTGAAATAAGTTTCAAGGATTATTTGCTACATTTTCCAGGTGTTCTTCCAGGGTTTTTCCGTAGTGTGAATTTCCTTTACTATCATGATAGTAATATAAATACTGAGTATTCGGGTTTGCATTTGCAACAGCTTCCAGCGATGATAGGGATGGATTACAAATTGGAGCTGGCGGAAGACCTGGATTCTTATACGTATTATAAGGAGATTTTATCTCTTTATCGTCTTTTGTAATATGTCTTTTCCACCAGGATTTTTCAGACTGCTGATATCCAAGGGCATATTGAACAGTTGCATCAACATCCAGTTTCATTCCAATATTTAACCTGTTAAGTAAAATCCCGGCAACTTCTGTTCTTACTTTATCTGACCTTCCTTCTCTTTCCACAAGCGAGGCTAAAATTACTCCTTCTTTCTCAGTTAACCCTTTAGCTTTTATTTTTTTCTTTAAATCATCCGCGTATTTCCTGTTAAAATTATCTTGAAGAGTCTCTGTTATATACTCAACTTCTGCGTCTTTTGGGAAAAGATACGTATCCGGAAACATATAACCTTCTTTTGATAGTTTAAGAAATTGTCCATTGTCAATTTTTAAGTTCCCGTTTAACTTTTCTGCCATTTCTTCTACTCTCCAACCTTCAATAAAAGTTACCCAAACATCATCTGTTCCGGAAGTTAAAACATTTGCAATTTCAGAAATGCTCATGGAAGGGGAAAGCTTAAACGACCCTGCTTGAATCCTGGAAGCCAGATTATTTTGTCTGGCATAAATTTTAAAAGTAAGTTCTGAGCGGATTAAATTATCATCTTTTAATCTTTTAGCAATGCTAGATATCCCTTCACTTTTGGGAATTACTATTACCCTGGCATTTTCATCAGAGCTTACCGGAGAAGTTTGTACCTTCCACAAACCACCGGTAACTATAAACATCAGAAGAAAAATTAATATTATGGCTAAGAATTTTTTCATAAATATAAAAGCAGCGAAGTCACGAGCTAGAAAAAATTTGGCGAGGAAGTTGTGTAGTTGCTATTCAACTTCCGAGCAATAAGTGAACGCATGAGAAATAGTTCATGATAATCACTTAAAGCGCGCGAACGGTTTTTTCAGCCGTGACGAGCTGATTTCTCATCTAAATAACACTGTAAGATTTCTGCTGCAGCTTGGGCATCACTGGTTTTGCGCTTTTTTCTGGAAACTCCCATTTCTATCATTAGTTTACCGGCATTTTGAGTGGAAAGTGTTTCATCTGCAGTTTCTACATTGAAACCTTCTTTTTTCAAACCATTAATCAGCCTTTTTGCAGCCTTTCCAGTTTCCCCTTCAGGCATCCCAACTATCACCTTATCCACCCCAATTTCCCTTATCTCCCTTATTATTTTATCGATTGCATCAGATAAAGAGGAAACAGAAATTACTTTATAAAGAGAAGCAAATTCCCCTGCAGATATAGCCAAACCTATTCTCTTTAACCCAAAATCAACACCCAAGTATTTCACTAAATGATTTTATCACAGAGTCTGCTAAGAGTGGCGAAGTCATGAGCATAAAAGCAATTTGAAAATTTTTGTGTAGTCCTAAATCAAAAATTTTCTCATAACGAGGCTAGTGAATATATTTAGTGATTCAGAATTATTAGCCGAGTGATGCTTTTTGCCATGACGAGCCACTCACAATTTGAGATTGCTTCGCTACGCTCGCAATGACGAGGAGGGGGAATCAAATCATTTTCCCTATAACTACTAGCCTTTTTGTATTTAATCCTGGAGGAACACAGGTCATAAGGGAAATATATCTTCCTACCCCATCCGGAGGAAGGGTAACAGAGGTCTCTTTCGGATCCACAACTCTGATCCCTAAAACTTTATATGTAAAATCTCCCCCTGCAGAAACTTTAATAATATCTCCTTTTTCAAGCCTTTGTAAATTTGCAAAAATTGCTCTATAATTTTTACTACCTCTGTAAATAATCGGTATTGCCGAATGACCTGAAATAAAAATATTACCTTTCTCCCCAGGAAGCGCGGTTCCCGGCAGATGAACCAATCCTTCACTTAAATTATTACTCTCAACTAAAACTTTTGCCTCTTCAATATCTAAGCGTGGAACTGAAATTAAAAATTCCGTATACGGAATAAACTCTCTTTTTGAGAAAGATATTAAAGCAGGAAAGTTATCTCTGGTGTTTTGAATGGAAACTCCCAAAACTCTATTGCTTTCTGAAATTGGACTCACAAGTATATTTTTTGCTTCTATATTGGCAAGTTCCCACAGCTTAAAATTTATAACCGGTATGGCTATCTGTACTAGAACGAAAAACCCTGCTAATAAAAAAATTGCCGGAATAATTTTTGCAATCACTTTAAGCTTACCTCAATTTTAATATTACGTTCTAAAATTGGCAATCTCGCAAGTTGCGCTGGAATAGGCGGTGTGAGTTTTATTTCTGACCCTAAAACATTTTCGTATGATTTTAAAATATCTGCCGCAGCTTTTGGAGTTTTTCCTGCCAACTTTTTCTTAATTTCGCTCTCATTTATTTTTGGCATCAGTTTTGCTTTGAAACGTGCTAAAAATATAAGCCTTCCATCTTTTTCTACTTTAGATACATCAGCTTGTGTTTCTGTATCAGTAAGCCTTAGTTCAAACCCTTCCGGTACGTTTGTCTCAACAAGTTTTGAAACTATGCGTTTAAGATCATCATCTAAATATACTGTACCTTTATAATTAATAGTTAAATTTAAGTTGAACTCTCCCGCCTGATCGTTAATATTTTTACTAAATGATTTTTTTGTGATTTCCTCACTTAGTGCTTCTTCCAGAACTTTTTTACCCTCAAGTTTGGCCTGAAGTTTTTCCTGAGCCTGTTTTCTTAAAGCTGCAGCCAATGATGCAAGTAGTTTCTTCTGGTCGGAATCTGATACAACAGTAACCTCTTTTGATGTTCCTCCCGAAAAATTACCCTCGGATTTTGCTGAAAAATCAGAAGATGGTACTCCGGAAATAGTAAGTTGAGTCCCGGAGGGAATGTTTCCGTCTGCTCCAATCGATACGGAAACAGCATCTACAGTTGCCTTTCCGAAAGAAATACCATCTTCAGTTGCAGATTGTGAAGCTATTGTAGCGGATGAGTCCAGAGTAAATTTAAGATTATCAGATCCCACAAGGATAGTCCCTTTGGAAAAGGTTTTAGAAGAATTTGTCTTATTTGTAATAATCACCGATCCTTTTGCATTTTCCCCAACCTGTTTTTTACCTGTTGCACTTCCCTTTTCGCTTCCGCTAATTTGAGTTTCAACTATTTGACCGGGTATTTTTTTACCTTCCTCATCAACTTCTTTTACACTAGGATCTGCTGTAACTTGAGTATCTTTTTCAACAACTCTCGGCTCTACAAATACCGTAACTTTTGCCTGAGGAAGGAAAATATATGATAAGACAAGAAGGATTAAAATTACAACAGGAATTATTAGCTTTAGATTGAAAAATCTACTACCTGATCCTTCTAACTTCTCCCTTGTTACTGAAGGTGTCGCTAATGAGTTATCCTGAACAGGAAATCCCAAGTTATGTTGTGTTTTTTCCATCTCTCCATCTTCTTCCTGACCGAAATCTTCATCCAGTCCATCAGTAGTTTGGACAAATTCATCATCAGGATTAACGTCTTTTTCCATGACCCTTAAATCTTCAGTTCCATCGTCTTCTTTTATTAAACTCTCATCCTTTTCATCTTCAGCAGAAACTTTTTCCATCACATCTCCCTGAACAAAACCTGTATCCTCAACCGGAATTTGTTTTTCAGGTG
This sequence comes from Candidatus Daviesbacteria bacterium RIFCSPLOWO2_01_FULL_37_10, assembly GCA_001776865.1. GTDB lineage: Bacteria > Patescibacteriota > Microgenomatia > Daviesbacterales > UBA10151 > 2-12-FULL-37-11. The sequence continues at coordinate 28,816 of MFDK01000004.1, forward strand.
GTTCAGGAATTTTTACTTCTTCTTCCTTTGGCATAGCAGAAACTAAAGGTGAGTTCTTTACAAGCTGTTCTACAGGCTGGTACTTTATATCCGGCACCAGTTCAACTCCTCCGGCAAGCGCAACAGCTTTAATTTCCAAACCCCCTTCCAGGATATCAATTTTAGGGAGATGTAGAAACGAAAGCCGATTCATCCAGGGGAATGACAAAAGTTCATTTTTTTGTTTATCAAGGCTCTCTGCGTTTAGGCTGAAAAGAAGCATCCTTGAAGGAAGAACCTCAACCTCGGTAAATTGCAAAAGAAGCTTTTCTATATCCTCACCCAAACTACCGCTTCTTTTTATTATCTTTGTTCCATCAATTTTACCTCCTCTTGAAACCGTAACTAAAACATGCCCTTCTCCAACTCCTGTAAGTATCGCCGTAGTTGGTGCACTTTCTTTTTTCTCAAGAAAATGAAAAATAGCATGTGAGGTTGAAACAAAAGCCATTGGTTTAAGCTCAAGGCTTTTTACAACATTCCTTAAAAGCTGCAAATATGAATCTTTTAAATTGTCATCAACCAGCCAGGAATCAGGAACTCCAAAGAGTATTTTTGTAGGCTCAATTTGAATTTCCCCTAAAGCCTGATCTAAAAGCCTGTCGGCAACTGTAACAATTTCCTCCTCGGACGAATATTTTGAAGAAACTATATTTAAAACTTTTAACTTATCTTTTTCTATTGTCCAGAGGCAAACCCTTAAAGTTTCCGGTCCAATATTAAGAGCAAAAAAAGTCTCAGTTTGTTCCTCTGGTTTACCGAAAGGCAGCATTGATGTAACTTTATCCAAAAAACTCATGCGGTTTTGCCCCAAAAGAAGGAGGCATTAATAGAATATTAACACATTCAAATATCTTCCGTCATACTGAACTTGTTTACCCTGAATTTTATTGAAGGGTTTCAGGATCTAATACTACTGTCATTCTAGCTTGTCCAGAATCTTCCTTGTCATTCCTGCGAAAGCAGGAATCCAATTAAAAGAATCTCCTAGGAAAATTTCCTGGATAGGGTAAGCCTAAATATCTGAATTCTCTGAATATTCCATCCAAGAAACTAGCATTTAAGTCGGGTCTTTCTTGTAGCTCCATTAAAAGCGGAACCAAACCAGAAAATGCTATTCTAGCAAGCTCAGCATGATGCCCATCCTGAAAAGTTCTAGCTAAAAAATGGGCACTTTTTTGTCCCAAAGTCTCTGCCCATTGTTGATCAGAAACTACCCCTCTATTTCTTTCAAACCAATCCACATCATTCCTGGCAAATGCTACTTCATGAGATCTCTTTTCGTCTTGCGGTTGATAGTCTGAATGGGACACTTCAATAACTCTATCTTTCATATTAGTGAAACTATAACACCCCAAATCTTATTTGTCAAAATCAAACAAGCTCCGCATAAATTCTTCTGACCCCTGAAGAAACTGCTTCTTCCTTGGTAATCTTTATACCACCAATCACATTTGTATGCTCAACATGTGGTCCGCCACAAAATTCGGCTGAGTAGTAACCACTGCGCTCACGTTGATCCTTTGCATTCACATCATAAATATGATTTGACCCTATTACATAAATACTTACTTCTTCATCGTATTTTCCACCGAAGAGCCCAATGGCATTCATCTTCTGTGCCTCTTTCACACTCATAAATTTTCTTTCCACTACCAAATCTTCTTCTATTTTTTCATTAACCAGATCCTCAACTTTTTTAATTTCCTCCTCAGTCATTTTTCTATCATACGAAAAATCAAATCTTAACCGTTCGGTATTAATATTCGATCCTTTCTGAAAAACTTCCGGACCTAAAACATCTCTTAGAGCCTGGTGGAGGAGGTGAGTAACAGTATGGTATTTAATCTCTGTTTCAGAATGTCCAGCCAAACCTCCCTTAAACATTCCTGCAGATGCAGTCCTTGAAAGTTCTTGATGTTTTTCAAACTCTTTCTTAAATTGCTCTTTATCAATATCTTGTCCTTTTTGCCTAAACAATTCCTCAGTCACTTCATATGGAAATCCAAATGTTTGATATAAATCAAAAGCAATTTTGCCATCTATTTCGGAAATTTTCTCAATTTCTTTTAATCCTTTATCCAAAGTCTTCTGAAATTTTTCCAGTTCTTCGGTTATTACTTTGTTCACCCTGGGTAAACCTTCTTCCCAGTCAATTTCAAAAATCTCATTATACTGCGTTCTAATGATTCGAATCATTGAAACAAATGAGCTCACATCTAACCTTCCACTTAAATTGCGCATTTTTATTGCAGCTCTCCTAAGCAGTCTTCGCAAAACATAACCGTGCAGCTTATTAGAAGGAATCACACCATCCATAATCAAAAAAACAGAAGCTTTCAAATGGTCTGCAATAATTCTCATTAATTTTTTTTCTTCCTCGTCCTCATATGGATTACCAATAACTTGTACGATCGCATCAGTTATTGGCTTATGTAAATCAGTCTGGAATATATCCGGGTTATCATTAGTTGCTGCCGTTAATCTCTCCAATCCTCCTCCAAAATCAACGTTTTTTTGCGGAAGTTTTTCAAATTCGCTGTCGCCTGTTTTTTTGTATTCAATGAAAACTGAGTTTCCTATCTCCATAAAACGCCCGCAATTACAGTGAGGATGACATTTTTCTCCAAACCTTTCATCATGTTCTACTTGTGGAAACTCGAAGAATATCTCCGAATCAGTTCCTCCGATTTCTCCAACCGGCATTTGATCGGGAGATCCGGATCTACTCCACCAATTTTCTTTAACTCCATAAAAATAGATCCTATCCTCAGGTACTCCAAAATCCTTCCATATACTAAAAGTCTCTTCATCTTTAGGGATTAAATTATCTCCCTCAAAAACTGTTACATGAAGTCTGTTAGGATCTAATCCTAATACATTAGTTAAAAATTCATAAACCCACCATATTTGTTCTTTCTTAAAGTAATCCCCCAAACTCCAGTTACCCAACATCTCAAAAAATGTGGTGTGCCTGTTATCTCCAACCCCTTCTATGTCCTCAGCCCTAAAACAGGCTTGCGAATTAACCAATCTTATACCTTCAGGATGAGTTTTCCCCATTAAATACGGAATTAACTGCTGCATTCCGGATGAGGTAAAAAGTGTTGTCTGATCATCCGACACCAATCTGGCTGGATTTATTTGCACATGTTTTCTGCTTTTAAAAAAATCCAGGAATTTTTGTCTAATAACTCTTGAATCCATGAAGGTAGTATACCTTCTTAGCGTACATTTTTGAAGAGGCGGCGATTTGGTAATTTCGAAGACTTAGAGACTGTTAATATTTTCTCTTTTGCTTCTTCTGTATTCAAAAGCTTCTGTATACTATTTAAAGCCTGTTTTAAATCTCTGAGTATAAAAAATACCTGTAATCCTGTAATTGATAAAAATATGCCAAGAAGTATTATTAAAAAAATAAGTGCTATTTGTAAAAAATCCATACCAGATATTTTAATACAATCTAATCTTTTAAGTAAACAGTTCTTTCAACCTGTGTAGTTTTTCCGAATTTCGATGTAGAAGAAACCAATATTTTATTTACACTCTCTGAAAGCTTAAGTTCCTGGGAAAAATTACCGTTACTGTCAGTCTCAATTTCCTGATTATTAATTGTAAGTTTTGCTTCCGGAATTGTTTTCCCGGAAACTGTAACTATTTGAGATTCAACATTTTGCTGATCTGTGGGAGTTGAAACCTCAAGAAAAGGGGAACCAACTAAATATCTATACTCATACCAAAGATAGCCAAAAAATATTATTACAAGGGTCACTACAATGGCTGACAGAACTTTTGCCGGAGTAAGAATAATTCTGCTTGTTTCTAGGGGGTTTCTAAAAGATTCTAAAATCTTCGGTGGATTCTTTTGATCTGAAAACTCCCTTCTGTAGATTGCCAGGAGCTTCTCTTTATCAAGCCCTAAAAATTTTCCATAACTTTTAATAAATCCTTGTACAAAAGTTGAGGGAGGAAGTTTTGAGTAATCATCATTTTCGAGCGCCAGCAAAAGTTCTTTCCTGATCTTTGTTACTTTTTCGATTTCATCAAGAGTATAAAACTTTTTTTCCCGTTCTTCCTTTAAGATTTGCCCAACAGTTCTCATGGAGTAAATTATACAACAACCGTCATTGCGAGGCGAAGCCGAAGCAATCTCTATACCGATCTTTTTCTAGCCTGTGGGAAATGAATAAGGAATAAAATTATTCCAACCAAGCTAAATGTTATCGCATTCTTGATATCATCAACCTGATGTTGTTTTCTATCTGCTGCTTCATTTTTTAGGCATTGTTCTTTTGCTCGTTGTATTTCCTGAGCGCTCGGGGTGCTCTCTATCCCATCTGGAGGCAGTACTTTAACTGACATCGGTCCTCTTGCAACCGGTACCAATCCATCTGCTCCATAGTCGCAGCTTGTGATTCCTCCCCATCTAAGTGGATACTGTTCAAATTGCGTAGAATTTACAATAAAATTTGCAGCATTAAATATCCCAATAACCATTAAAATTATCGATCCAACTGAAATTATATAAAAATATATCGTAGCAATTGTCTTTCCGGACATATTAAATTACTTTCATCTCGCTGAGATGCTCTCTAATCAATAAATTGGCAGCGTTTGATGTATCAATCCCTTTCTTTCTGGCCATCTTTTTAACCGCTTTCACTATTTCCGAATCAAGCGTTATAATCTCCTTATCTTCAAAAACCGATACCAGATTTTTGGAAAATTTCATATCTGTCACAGGTTCCCAAAAATCCGGGAAGTCTTCGGTTGAGTGAGTATCCCAAAATTCTGCCTCCTCTTGAATACTTTTAAATTTAGGTACAGTTCTAGTTTTTTTCATTTTTAAATCTCCTTTTTTCCTTAAAATCAGCATCTCTTGCTGTCATTGGATAGAAATAACCACCCAATCTTGGTGATAAGATTATAGTTAAATACCTACCACTAACTGATTGCCCTATTAACTTGTAACTACCACTCCTACCTTTAGTGAATAAATTTTTGCTATTACAAGCCTCCTCTACTTCACTCTGCTCAACATTATGTCTTGCAGTATGGGCAATATTCCACTCGTCCCAGACCAGTTTCTTAATTACCATCCTTGTATATTATACCACGGACAAATTTTTTACCATCACACTATATTTATATGCGCCAATATAATGTACGATCGTATATCTTATTGGTTAAGATATTCTAATGATTCGAATCATTGAAGTCATAACTGTCATCCTCGCGTAGGCAGGGATCCATTTAAAAACCTGCGTAGTAATTTCCACCGAGTCGAACTAGGCAGGCATCCCCAAGTGGGAAGCTAAATTTCCATTTGGGCAGATAGTTTTGGTAGATGAGAATAGTAAAACCAGCCTGTTTCAATTTGGGTCAGTACCAGTCTTACCTTTTCATAATCATTAAACTCTAATTCTCTAGAGGGGAAATCTCTTTTCATCACATCTAAATTAATCATATAACTAATACTACCAAGTCTTATATAATCTTCATCAAAAGGAGAACTCTGGTCATAACCATGATTTATCAATACAGCCTTACCTTGCTTTGTAAAGAAATATGTATATTGATACTCACACATAAATCCATTTCATCAACCCACATAATATCATCTGGATCTAATATTTCGGCATTAGCAGGAACTAGATCTCCCCCATAATCTTCAGGTCTGAGTCCTAAACTATAAACCGGATAATCAAAGCCTTCTGGTATTTTAAATGACCAGTTCTCTAACATGGATTCTTCCTGAAAAACCGTAATAAATGCCAAATGCGAAGGCAGATCTTTTTTGCTACATAAAAAGAGCATCGCTGTATTTAAACTCAAATCAGGATGTTCTAGTTTTTCCTTCTCGACTATTTTCTTAATCCTGTCAGCAAATAGTTTATTTTCTGCTTTAAAAATTTCTTCAGTTTCTCTCTCAGACATGGATAAGATTATAAACCAAGGGTATGTTTTTATCAATTCATTCTCAGCTCCGCCTCCCCTTTGAGCCAAATATTCCTCTGCATTTTTAACCAGGAAATTTCCTGATTGCATATATCGAACTGGTCTGCTATAAATACACTTATGAAAACAATTAACCTTTCAAGGCTTTTGAAAAACTTCTCTTCAGGATGGGTGGCTATTACTTCTGACTATAAAAAAGTGGTTGCGTCAGGCAAAACCCTAAAAGAAGTTTCCAGTAAAGTCGGGGACGAAGATGTTGTTTTAATTTCTGCCTCAAAAAATTATAGAGGATATATAACTGCCGGATAAGATGAATTTCCCATATGCCACCCTCCCTGGTGTGCCAAAAGATACTAGAAGACCATTAGCACTAATTAAATTTATTCACAAAGATAAATCAACTCGCCCGATTCTTTGTTTAATTGCTTCTGGTGCAGACTACTCTTATTTAACAACAGAGATTGCTGATTTATTGAATATTAATTTAAGTAAAATTACTCCACAGAAATCATTTGCAATTAACGGTTCGCAATTCTTATGTTACCCGTCAGAAATTGAAATCGAGATAGGTGGTCATCGATTAACTATTCCAGTTCACTTTACTAAATCATTAACTTCGGCTTTCCCCTGCATAATAGGTCAGGAAAATTTCTTTAGCAAAACCAGGATTATTTTTGAAAGATACAAATGGAATTTGGATATCAAATTAGTTTGAAAATATATTTCATGTAATTTGTTCTAATGATTCGAATCATTAAAGCAACACATTTGTCATTCTGAAACGAACAAAAAGAAGCGATAAGCAGAACTTGCTTTTGCTACGCAAAAGTAGAATCTTTCTCCGTCATTGCGAGGAGCGAGTGAAGCGAGCGACGTGGCAATCTATCTGACATTCCCACATTCCAAGTGGAAAACTATATAGAATCACATTGCAACAAGTTGTGGAGAATGTAAACCTAAAACATGCTCTATAGAAGGAGGCTGAATGAAATGAATTTGAATCCTCTTAAAAATTTCAGGATGATCTGGAACAGGATAGTATCGCGGTGCTTCGTTAAGTTTCTTTTGCCATCTTTCAATTACTACTATATCATCTTGATACCCCAATAAAACTTCTTCTCTATCCCTAACAACGCATAACACATTTGGATAAGTAGAATTAGTAGTGGGCATTAAACAAAGAGTTAATATTAAAGGGTTATCTTCAATACCTCTTAATGCTTGAATATCTAACATCCGCCTATGAATAGTAGCGCTGGGTAAATTACCTTCCTCTATAAACTCTCTTCTTTGTTCTATTAGAGCATTCTTCCTATATAATAAAGGGCGCACATGAACATCCCATAAATCGAAATATTGTGAGGGGGAAATATTTCCTTTATCATCTACATCATACTCAGAAAACGGAGTAATATCCTGACCTAATCGAACATCAATACGCTCTTCTACCATTAAATAAACTATAAACTAGATGGTTTTATTTGTCAACTTTCCCCTCCGCCGCCTCTTTGAGCCAAATATTCTTCAACATTTTTGACCAGGACATCCCGCGGTTTTGCACCGTCTCCTGTTCCAACAACTCCTGCCTCTTCCAGCTCATCCAGGATACGGGCTGCACGCGCATAGCCCACGCGAAGCCGTCTCTGCAGAAGTGAGGCTGAAGCCCGGTCATATTGACAAACAGTTCTTACCGCCTCCTCAAATAAATCATCTTCTTCACCTATACCACCTCCTTTACCAATTCTTCCAAGAGGCATTTCTGTTACCTCAGTTGTATACTGCGGCTCAACTCCTGTTGATTTAAGATACTTTATTAAGTTATTTATTTCGGGGTCTTGAACGAAAACTCCCTGTATTCTAACAGGTTTGCTTGCATCAGGAGGTAAAAACAACATATCTCCGCGACCAAGAAGTTTCTCAGCCCCCGGCGTATCCAAAATGACCCGGGAGTCAATCATGGATGATACATTAAATGCAATACGGCAGGGGATATTTGCCTTAATTAAACCTGTTATAACATCAACGGATGGCCGCTGCGTTGCCACAACAAGATGAATTCCTGTTGCTCTTGCCAGTTGGGCAATACGGGTGATTGCATCTTCCACTTCAACTGGAGCAAACATCATTAAATCTGCAAGTTCATCAATTATAATTACAATGTAAGGAAGAGCCTGAAATCCTGACATTTCATTATACCCTGCAATATTTCTAACTCCAACGGACTGGAAAAGTTTATACCTGCGGTCCATTTCTGCCATTGCCCATTTTAAGGCTGAGAGGATTTTTTCAGGCTCTGTTATAACAGGAGTTAAAAGATGGGGGATGCCGTTATAGTTTGTCAGTTCCACCCTTTTTGGGTCTATTAGAATAAGTTTAAGCTCGTCCGGAGAATTTCTGAAAAGCAGAGAGCTAATCATAGAATTTATTAAAATTGATTTTCCGGATCCGGTTGTTCCAGCAACCAGGCAATGGGGCATCCTGTCTATATCAACAATCATAGGTTTTGAAGCTGTATCCCTGCCTAAAGATACTGCAAGTTTAGATTTGTGCTTACTCATCTCATCAGATGCCAGGATATTTTTAAGCCCTACTATCTCCAGTGAATGGTTTGGCACTTCAATCCCTACTAAAGATTTTCCGGGAATTGGCGCCTCAATTCTAACAGTTCCTGTTGGCGTAGCCAGGGAAAGAGCTATATCGTGCTGTAGGTTTGCAATTTTGGCAATTTTTGTCCCTGCTGATATTTCCAGCGCATATTGAGTAACAGCCGGACCACCGTTTACTTCAGCCACTCTTGCCTGAACCCCGAAAGAGTCCAGTGTTTTTTCAATAACGGAAGCATTTTTCTTTATATCTCCCCTGTTTGCAGGAGAACCAACTTTATCTGATAGAAGAGAAAGCGGCGGATATTTCCAAACCCTTGCCTGCCCGGCAACATTTTGCACAAGTTCATCAGCCATAACTGTTTCTTTAGATTTCACAGGAGTTTTTTCAGAAGTCTGGTTCAATCCGGAAAGTTTGATAGGGATATGTTTTGCCTCAAAGGTTCTTTGTCTGGCAAATACAGGAATAAGTATTTTTTCCTTTATAGCTTTTATTACCCACCCCAATATCCCAAAAATCTGCGAAAGCGAAGTATTAAACATTACAACAAGTCCCACTAAAAATACCCCTATTAACAAAAATGCACTGCCTAAAGGAGTAATAAAAGATGCCAGCTGACTCCATAGAGAAAAACCAATCATGCCCGCATTTTCAGAAGAAATTCCTGCAGTAAGGCCTGTAATTGATAAAATTAAAAGTACAAGTCCTAAAAGTACATTTGTTTGAGCAAACCCCCACTTTACTTTTTGTAAGACAAGCCCGCAAAGCACAAATAAAACTGGAGAAAAAACATAAGTCCAGCCCAATGTTTTAAATAGAAAATTTTTCCAGAACCTTAAAATACTCGCATCCATTACCAATGATACTAAAGAAAGTCCTGCCAGCATAAAACTGATCAGGGATCCCACGGCAAAAATGGTTTTCTTTTTAAGTCTTAACTTTGGTGTTGAATAAATAGATCTTCGTCTAGACATAATTAATTAAGTTTTCCAAGCTACAAGTGTCCAATTATTCCAACCAATAACCAAATATTTGTAACTTGTTTCTTGGATACTTGTTACTTATCACATTATACCACATTCCACTATAGGTTTAGACCTCCACAACTACCGGTAAAATCATTGGTCTACGCTCTGTTGCCTGATGTAAAAACTTTTGCAGATCATTTTCTATGCTTCTTCTTGTAAGCCTCCAGTCAGATATTTTTTTACCTTGCTGGTTTATTGTATTTTTTACAACCTCTCTTGCGTCATCTAAAAGTTCTTCTGATATTTCTTCAAAAACAAATCCTTTTGAAATAACATCAGGCTCCCCCACTAAATTTCCTGAACTGTGATCCACCCTCACAATAACTACAACAATTCCCTCCTCACTCATAAGTTTCCTATCCCGTAAAACAACATTCCCTATATCTCCTACACCAAGTCCGTCAACAAATATATTTTGTACATCAACTCTCCCGTCAATCTTTATACCGTTTCTATCCAAATTAATAATATCTCCATCTACTACATCCAGAATTTTGCGTTTTTCATATCCTAACCCCTGAGCCATATTTGAAAATGCCCTCATATGTTTATAAGTACCTCCTATCGGAAGCATGTATTCAGCTTTGATTAAATTTACCATAAGCCTTAGCTCCTCAAGCGCAGCATGACCTGAAACATGCAAATCAGAAGTTATGGCAGAATAATAAACATTTACCCCTAACTTTGTTAAATCATCAATTAAAGCATTTTGTGCAGATTCTGTCGATGGAATCGGGTCTGCCGAAAAAATAACACTATCCCCGTCTTTTAATTTGATTGTTTTATGTTCATCGTTTGCAACCCGATCCAGTGCTGACCCTTCCTGACCTTGTGATCCTGCAATTAAAATAAGTAGCTTACCAGGTGCAAACGAAGGAATTGCTTCCTGATTTATCATGATTCCCGGAGGAGCATTCAAATACCCAAGGTCTCTTGCAACCTGAAAATTATTTTCAAAGCTTCTCCCTGCAAGTGTAACTTTACGACCCAATTTATAAGCCACGTTTATTGCCTGCTGCATCCTGGATACATTTGAGGACGTCATTGTAATTAAAAGCTTACCCTGTGTATCAAGAGCTGCTTTTTCAAAGGTTTCCTCAATACTTTTTTCGCTTTTATTAAATCCCGGTTTTTCAACTCTCAAGCAATCCATTAAAAGAAGCTTTACACCAGATGCGCCAACCTGGGCAATACGGTTTACATCTGTAACTTGCCCAGAAACCGGAGTCCAGTCTATTTTAAAATCTGCCTGATGAATAATAGTTCCCACGGGAGTTTTAATAACAATCCCCTGAGAGTCAGGGATTGAGTGGGAAACCACATAAAATGATATATCAAAAACTCCAAGTTTAAGAGTTTGATCAAATTTAAGATCAAAAATTTTGTTTTTAGGTAAATTATGTTCAGTGAACTTGGCTCTTATAAATCCTGCAGTAAGTCTTTGGGTATAGATTGGAACCTGAAGTTCTGGCCAAATAAAGGGGAGCCCACCAATGTGGTCATCATGTCCATGAGTAATTATTATCCCTCTAATTTTATCAGTTTTGCCTCTGAGGTAAGATATATCCGGAATAACAAGATCAACCCCAGGCATAGCTTCATCAGGAAACCCAACTCCACAATCAATAATAATAATATCATTTCCGTATTCATAAATATACATGTTCTTTGTGACATCACCTACACCACCAAGTGGAATAAGTTTAAGTGTCCCACCAGCTTTGTTGTTATCTCCAAAAAACTTTGGTTTAAAACTTTTCATATGTTTCTTCTGTCATCCACCAATGGCAAATCCATAAATATCTATCATTCTGAGCCGAAGGCGAAGAATATAAACACGAAATTATATCCTTCACTCCGTTCAGAATGACATTATTATGCTGGCAGATATCCTGTCAAATTCTCCACTGTTATCCTGAATGGTCCCGGCTTTCCTTCCACAACTTCCCTTGCTATTTTTCTTATTATTCCTTGTACAGTTCTTGCAAGAGACCTTATTCCTGCATCAAATCCTAGCGGTCTTATAATTTGAATCCATAACCCCTCATCTATAATAACAGACTTTTGATCAAGACCTGCCTCTCTAATTGCTTTTGGTAAAAGATAATTCTTACCGATAATCAATTTTTCTTCGTCACTGTATGCAGGCATCTCAATTGGCTCAATTCTATCCATAACTGCAGTTGCAATATTGGTTGTATTATTAGCTGTTGCTATAAACATTACTTTTGATAAATTAAATGGGAAATCCAGGTAGTGATCCACAAAAGCGTGATTTTGTTGTGGGTCAAGGAGCTCAACTAATACTCCCATTATATTAACCCTACCCTCTTCTGCAACTCTATCTATCTCATCAAGGAGTATAACAGGATTATTAACCCCGGTTGATTTTAATGCTTTCATAATCTGACCTGGCTCAGCTTCCGGTTGAATCCTTGATACCCCACGAAGTTGACGGGGGTCCCCCATGCCACCGAAAGGTATTCTAATTATTGGTCTGCCCAATGATTCTGCAATTGAATATGCAATAGAAGTTTTACCGGTTCCGACAAGACCAATAAATGCCAGAATTGGAGCATGAAATCCAGCCGGATTCGGATTTTTACTGTTTAAAATCAAAACTGATAAATACTCCAAAATCCTATCTTTAACAACTTGTATACCATAATGATTTTTATCCAAAACCTGTTTTGCCCGAACTAAATCCAAAATATCCTGGGACGATTTATTAAAAGGAAGACTTAAAACAAATTCGACAAAAGATATAATTTTCTCAAACTCGGCTCCAGTTCCGGGGAAACGAAGAGCGTTACTTAGCTTTTCCTGAATTTCCTGAGGTAGCTGAGCTTGTGTAATTTTTTGTTTAAGGGCATCAACCCCCTGGGCAGCATTATCCATAAATTCTTAATTGTCATCCTGAGGCGTAGCCGAAGGATATAATCTTATCTTATATTTTACCTCTTTTGTCATTCCTGCGAAAGCAGGAATCTATAATTATTCTTCGAGCGAAGCGAGAAGTAACTTTCAACATCCTCGGACAAACATATCACGATCGTTATATAAATGTCCCAAAAACTTACTATCTACTTAACATGGCGGGACTTGATACTTCGCATTAAATCTAGAGATTCTTCACTTCGTCCACTCACAAAGTGAGCGAGACCTCGACTTTAGTCGGGCTCAGAACGACAATAATTTTTTTAAGGAAACTTCTCACTTCGTTAGAAGAATAAAGATCCTGAAACAAGTTCAGGATGACATATAAATTAATAT
>MFDK01000005.1:0-34418 GCA_001776865.1 Candidatus Daviesbacteria bacterium RIFCSPLOWO2_01_FULL_37_10
AAACTTAAGTGCTTGTATTTATCCAAACTAATACACCTCCTTCAGGTACTAAATTTTACCTGAAGTGCTGCACTTCGTTTTAGAACTCATGATTAATCTGTGCAGATGTATTTTTGTTTTATGGTAGAATTTAACAGTGAAGTTTAAAACCATAGTAGGTACAGTAACTCTAACTGTAGAAAGAAAAATTCATATTATCCAGAGACACCCGATAATGGATAATTATTTAGTTCGTATAAAAGAGGTTTTGGAAGTACCGGATGAAACCAGATATAGTCACTACAGTGATACTATCTTGTTATTCTACCGCTATTTTGATAATATTGAGGGTGGAAAGTATATAGCTGTTGTAGTGAATATCAAAGACTTGCAAGTCAAAACAGCATATTTAACAAACAGAATTAAATCAGGGAGGAAATATGTCAAAGAAAAATTTTAATTTAGAATTTGATAAAGAAGATGATATTTTATATTTAACTCGAGGGGGGTTAACAAAAGAAGATACCTCAGAGGAGTTGGGTGACGATGTAGTGATTTGGAGGAATAAGAAAACGAATGAAGTTTCCGGTTTTACAGTTTTGAATTTTTCCAAGAGATCTTCCAAAAAGACAGGTAAAGTAAACTTACCTATTGAATTTGAACTTCATCCATTAATTTAACTCTTTTGCTTCTTCCGGGTAATCTGTGCAAATTCCGTCTGGATTAAGATCTATAATTTCTTTAATTCTTTTAAATAGAGTTTTTGTATCACCTTTGGGAGCATCCGGGTGAGCCTCATCTCCTAATAGATGTGGGGAAGTGCCGTGTAACTCTGGTGTAACAAGAGCAATTTTGGCTCCCGCAGCTCTCATTTTATTGAAAACCTCTGCTGTATAAAGTTTTTTCGTGCCTCCATTTTCACCTGTTAAGTCCCACTCATCCAGCCAGACCCATGGATTTTTTCCAAAGATACCGTCTTTTAGCATTTGTACTACTTCATCTGTTTCTATCAAAGTTTCGGCAACAACGGAATTAAATCTGTCCACATCATGCTGATGGGCTACAGATGGAGCCAGTGCTATTTCCGGAAATGCCTCTAAAAGTGTTTTAGCTGTTTCCGGTTTAACATCAAAGATTAGAATTCTTGATAAAACATCAGAATTTTTCTTAAGATGTTCTATTAAAGTTTGCAAATCATCCGGAGTCTGATATTTTCCTTTAAAATGTAAGGCATTTGTAGTGGACTCACTTTTCCTAATAAGATCCATAACCTCATCAAAAGTCGGGATTTTGCCTTCAGCGGTATGAGAAGTATTCCAGGATTTCATTCCATGGAGTTCCTCTACAGTTAAGTCATGAAGAGCTCGCAGATCTTTCCCAAGAGAAAATCTTTCAAGTGTTGGATCATGCCAGACAACTATGCCGTCTTTGCAAAAATTCGGATCAAATTCTATTCCGAAGCCTCGGGAAAGCTGATCTTCAAAAGCTTCAAAGCTACTCTCAGGAAAAAAATCCGGTTTACTGGGCTCTAATCCCCGATGTGTAAATACAATCATTGACTCTATTGACGCCATGTCTGAAACATTATATGCTTAGCGTTATTGATTTACAAGTATTGATTTCAAAAGTTACCCTTTGTCATGCTGAACTTGGTTCAGCATCTTATTAATAGATCCCGAAACGAGTTCGGGATGGCAGTTTTGAAAATATTAAACAATATGCAAATATTAGATTTATCTAACAAACCAAGAGTGAAGGGTGCGAGATTTTTTGAAGCACCTGTAAATCAGCTTTATCATCCAACCGGGCAGTTTGGTCAGGATTCCTGCGACTTAGTTTATTCAAGAGACTTAACGGATTCTAAATTTCTTCCGATTTTACTCAAAGAGTGGTTTTATTTAGTGAAAAAAGATGGGTTTTTAATAATTGATTATATTCCGGGTAGAATTTGTAATTTTCAAAAACTTGAAGAGACTATGTGGTGGCTTTGGAATCTTAAGTATGACATTATTTATCACGGATCAGCTGAAAAATCCAATTTTAAAAATTTGACGGTAAAAAATCCAGGTTTAGGATACTATAGATTTATATGTAAAAAACTAGAAGCAACTAAAAGACCAGGGGATGATATAAATAAGTGGACTTTTGGAATTATTACCAAAGGAGATAGAAATGACTGGATGGATGAGATGATCGTTGCCATCCGTGCACAAAAAATCCCGGAGTTTGAAATCATAGTATGCGGGACTTACTTTGATAGAAATGAAAAAGACTTTAAATATATTCCTTTCTTTGACCGGGATGAAAAGGGTTGGATTACAAAGAAGAAAAATCTGATTGCAAGAGAGGCAAAGTATGAAAACTTATGTATTCTCCACGACAGAATAGTTCTTGATAAAAACTGGTTTACCGGAATAAAAAAGTATGGTAACGCCTTTGACATTTTATGCAACAGACAAACGCTAAGAGGGAACGGGATTAGAGCAGGCGATTGGTTAACTTATGGGTATGGTACTTTAAATAGTCCGTATGGAATTTCTGAACTTCGCTACAATGACTGGGATGAATATGTTTATATGGGAGGACAAGTTTCGATTTTAAAGAAATCGATTTGGGAGGAATGCCCCTGGAATGAAACACTTTACTGGGGTGAAGAAGATGTTGAACTCTCATTCAGATTTAGAGACGTAGGATATCTGATTAGATTTAATGAATTTTCATCTTGCAGTGCCCTTGCCTGGAGGTTTGGTAAGCTGCCGTCAAAATATTATTCATCGGAAGGGTTGCTGCCTAAAGACATGTTAGTTAGAAGATTCTTAAGGCATATAAATAAAATACTTTTTTCTGTACCATTTCTAAAACAGATTACAACCCCAATTGTTGTAAAAATAATTAAGTCTAAACTCTATAATCTTGTTATACACAGTTGACTGTGTTAGTATCTTTGGAAGATTTAGATCTAATGCTTAAAAAATTATCGAATAATACTCTTGCTCATGTTTTAACTGTTTTTCTGGTTGCAGTCTTAACGTTTCTTCCTACACTTCAGATGTTTTTCTATTTAGATGAGTGGGGAAATCTTTATGAATTTACGCATGTTCCTTACCAGTTTACTATATTTACAGCGCATATGTTCTATTTGCTTTTTTCAATTTTTGGAATTTCCGCAACAGATTATTTTGCAGTTGGAATTTTTATCTATGCATTATCCGCAACATTACTTTATTTTTTTGTAAGTACTTTGACTAAAAACAAGTTACTGGGATTAATTGCGGGTCTGATTTATGCGACTTCACCTATTGGAATAGATACTGTTATTATGCTTTGGACTTATTTTTTAGAAGGCGGGTATCCTTTAACAATTGCGTTACTACTGCTTTTGTACCTGATCTTAAGGTATTTTCAGGGAGGAAAAATATTTTTCTTCATACTGGCTCTTTTGGGATTTTTTGTATTTCTGGAACTAGAACCAAGGCGCGTTTTTTTGTTTCTTCCGATAATAATACTTTTTGATTATCTGATGCATTTCAGGAAAATTATTGTTCCGGATTTTAAGTTTTTCTTAAGGCAGACGCCTTTTTTTATTTGTTTTGTATTGTATTATAAGTATAGCGTAACTTTATCGGGAATATTTGCAACAGGCCGTATTGCGCTTGCAGATTCAGGAAGTTATGATTGGCAAACGAAGTTGGATCTTTTACTTAACACTTTTTCTGATCCGAAACCTTTTGTAACGCTCGCAAATATACTTCTAGGGGCATTTTTAGTACTTCCTAAAGAAATCCTCAATTTAACAACCGTTAAAGGAACATTTTTTTGGACTGCCTTGATAATTGTTATAGCAGCAGCACTGGTAGTTATCGGATTTAAAATAAAAAAGGAATTCGGATTTATGCTTTTGTTTAGTCTTGGGTGGATTTATATAAATATACTGGGAATTTATGTATTTAGTTCGCCCGGGATAAGTGAAACCACTCACAGAACACTTTCACTTTCTGCTCCTGCATATGCAATGTTTATAGCAATTTCAGGTTATGTATTATTTTTATATCTGAAAGAGAAAATCAAGAAAAAAGAAAAATTTGGTAAATTTTTTCTTGAGAATCAGCAAACTTTATTTTTTTCAGTGCTTATTTTATTCTTAGGGTTTAATTTATATGCAACACATTCTCATTTTGAAAAGTTTAATGCATTCAGGAGTAGACCCGCACGCGCATTTTTTAAGGATTTAAAAACTTTTCATCCCAGTTTTCCTAAAAAATCCCTTCTCTATATTGAAACCTCAAAAGATCCTCAAATTAAACACAGGCTAACTCGCATTTATGGAGGTAATAACCTTGGGGCAGGTGCAACTATTGCCGTTTTTTATCCGGAACTGACATATAAAGAAATCGATTTAGTTCGTGAACTCAAAGATGTTGAAAAATTTTTAAGGGATGATCCGAAGAAAATCGACCAGGTTTTTTATTTTTACTATGATGAAAACGGACTAAAAGATCAAACTAAAGAATTTAGGCTTAAGCTTAAGAGTAATCAAAAGTTTTAAATAGTTAAAGTAATCCTTTTATTTTTAATTCTTTTTCTGCTGATGAAAAATTATCAATTGCTTTTTCGCCTTCGCTCCACTCTATTAATTCTTTAAAACCCTCTTCTAATGTTACTTTTGGTGTCCACCCAAGTAGTTTTTGAGCTTTTGTAATATCTGCGAAACAATGCCTTATATCATTTAATCTATAATCCTGGCTAATTTTTACCATTCCCGGTTTTCCTAAAAGCCTGGAAATAGTTTCTGCAATTTCTTTTATAGATGTTGGATGACCCGAACCCATATTTATTACAGAATAATCAGCCCGATTTCCTTCTAAGGAAAGAATCAATGCATCAACGACATCATGAACTGAAATAAAATCTCTACTTTGCAATCCATCTTCATAAACCACAGCTTTCTGGTTATTTTTAATTCTACTTATAAATATAGCAGTAACTCCTGTATAAGGGTTAGATAAACTTTGTCTTGGCCCATATACATTAAAGCAACGCAGCGCAATTGTTGGGACTTTATAAATTTTACCAAAAAGCATGAGCATATCTTGCTGAGTTTTCTTAGTAATTGCATATATACTGTTTGGATATTCATTTGCATCTTCTGGTGTTGCAACGGAATTAATTTTGCCTCTACATTTAGGGCATTTTATTTGCCAGTCAGCTTGTTGCAGCTGTTCTTCCGTTCGCAGAGAAGGGCGAACAAACCCGCATTTATTGCATTCATAATTTCCTTCCCCGAGACCCGTCATAGAAGAGTTGGTGATTATTTTTTTAACTTTATGCTTTGTATTAACTAATATATCCAAAAGATTTGCCAAACCGCCGAGATTGGTATCAGAGAATTTTTTGACTTCATAATTTGATTGTCCCACCCCAACAGCTGCAGCAAGGTGAAAGATAGCATCCATTCCCTGTACAGCTTTTTTAAAAGCATTGTAGTTTCTGACATCCCCTTTAATAAACTGCGCTTTTTTATTGAGATAGGATGGTTTTTTACCGTTATGCACTTGTTTTTCAAGATTATCAAATATCCTGACTTTATAATTTTTTGCTATCAGTTCGTCTACAAGAAATGATCCAATAAAACCAGCACCACCAGTAACCAAGATTGTTTTATGTAACATTTTTGGGATTTGTTGCATATTCGCAAAGTTCTTCTAAAATTCTATTTCCATCATATGTGTACTTCCAATTAGGGAAATGTTCTTGGAATTTTGAAACGTCAGATATATACCATATATGATCCCCAATCCTATTTTTTGAATTAAATTCTATTTTAGCTTTTTTGCCTGTAATATGCTCAACTTTTTCTATTGCTTCAATAACTGAAACATTTGAAAATCTGCTACCTCCTATATTATAAACTTCACCAGGCTTTGGATGTAGATAAAACTCATAAAAGGCACATATAACATCAATAGAATGAATATTATCCCTTACTTGTTTGCCCTTATACCCAAAAATCGTATATGTTTTTTCATTAACGATACAGTATACCAGGTATGCGAGAAATCCATGGAGCTGTGCAGATGAATGTGCCGGTCCAGTCAAACATCCTCCCCGAAATGTACCCGTTTTAAGACCAAAATATTTGCCGTATTCCTGCACCATTAGATCGGCTGCAGTTTTTGAAACCCCAAAAATACTGTGCGTATTTTGATCAATACTCATTAATTCGTCGATTCCATTTTTGTATTTATGTTTTGAGTCTATTTCGTAGCGGGTAGCTTGTTCCTTAAGAGGTAGTTTATTTGGATTATCACCATAAACTTTGTTTGTTGAGGTAAAAATGAAAGTTGCATCGGGACAATGATTTCTAAAGGCTTCAAGAAGAATATGTGTACCTAAGGCATTAATCGTAAAATCAGTTAAAGGTTCTTTTGCTGCCCAGTCATGTGAAGGTTGAGCAGCTGTATGTATAATAAGAACAGGCTTAAAAAATTCAAAAATTCTATTTATTTCTTTTTCATTCCTGATATCTGCAGATATGTGTAAATAATTACTAAATTCCTCCTCCAGAAGCGTTTTATTCCAGCTTGTACTCGCTGCAGGACCAAAAAAATATTTCCTTAAATCGTTATCTATTCCAATTACTTTAAAATTCTTTTTGCAAAAAAATCTAACTGCCTCTGATCCAATCAGCCCTGCTGCACCAGTAACCAAGACATATTTATGAGCATTTGATCCGTCGGAAACCTTATCTTTACGCATCTATGATTTGGCAGATTCTAATATTAATTCATAAGTTTAACTTAAGTCAATTGACATTTTACTAATTGCACTGGAATAAGTATTTTCCCAGGTGTTACCTTTGGCTCTTTTGATGGCATTTTTTTTCATTGCATTATATATTATCTTATTTTTTAACAAGCTGGTTATAGTTTTGGCGAATTCTTTTGGATTGTCGCCTGTAATTATAGCTGCTCCGTCTTGTTCGACATCCCTACCTAAAGGAGGAACTTTTGTTGTAATTACCGGGAGACCTGCTGCAAGATAAAGCCTTATTTTAGTTGCATCTGCCCACCATCTAGGAGAACCAGGAGTTTCTAAATAAGGTGCGAGTGCAATCGCATACTGACTTGTTTGTTTTGACAATTCTACTTGATCAGAAATGAATCCATGAAAAACAACTTTACCGGTTAATTTCAATTTATTGCTCAAGTTTTTTATCCTTGAAATATCCGGTTCGCCATCTCCGTATATGTGAAGGGTGACATTTGGAAGCGTCTTTAAAACTTCAGTTAACGCCCTTATGGCAATATCCGGTCCATTTATTTTTCCGAGTGTTCCGACATATACTAAGGAATTTGGGATAATTTTAGAAACAGGCAAATATTTTATTTGCTTTTTATAAAGAGCATTTGGGACATGTATTAAAAGGGCAGTTTTTTTTGGATCAAGTCCAGCTTTGATTCTAGCTGGCATCATTGCTTTTGATACATCCCATATGAAATCGCAGTTTATAGCAGCGAAGCGATCGAGTGAAAGATATAGCTTGTTAAACCAGGCGACCTTATACCGGTTTGGTGAATAGTCTGAAACATAATAAACAACTCTATTAACAACCTTAAGTCTTCTTAAGATTATGCCGGCAAGCGCATTAATTGATTCCAGACCAATAAAAAGATCATATTTTTGCCGGTTTCTAAGTATAAGCTCGAATATAGATAAAAAATCCCTAACTTTAAAAATTATCTGAGTTTTATTCAGATTACTAAGTTTTAAAAGAGGTAAAAGTAAATAAGATGTTAAAAAAAAATGCGACTTTTTTTTTAGTTTTCCATTTTTGTAGTTTTCAAGAATGGGAATAACAGTATCAGATCCCGGATGCGGTTGTTCCAGAAGCATAAATCTTTTAAGCTTTGGGACAAAGAAGCTTTCTATCGGTTCTATCATTCCGTTTGTTGATGTTCTTTCATTATTACTTCTGATAGAAAAAGTAGCAAAAAATACAGAATTTATTTTGTTTGTCATATAAGTTATAAAATAAGAATAACTATTTTAACACAGCTTCTATTAATTCCATTTCAACAGGGTATGGAGGGCCAATGAAAAATATTTTTCGCAAATAACTGCCGAAACAATTGATTACAACCTTATCTTGAAATTCGTTTGATCTATAGGGAATATTTATTTTTGTTGCATGCCAAATTCCCTGAACAATCTCTATTTTTTCTCTTAATTGTTTTTTCCAGTCTAAATCTTCTGCACAGGCCCAAAGTAAAGTAAGGTGATCGTAACTTTTTATATCGGCAAGTTGCTGATATAATTCAAAAGTATTCACGTATTGGTATGCTATTTCTTCAGTCTGGTGAATTTGCAAAGGGGAATATGAAATCGCCTTCTCATTATCTATAACTATTTCATCTAAGACAACAGGTCTTGCGCTGGTAATCTCTAATTTTAAGGAACGCGAGTTAATTGTTTTTGGTAAATCGATCTTAGTCATTGCACCTTTGTTTGGACTCCAATTCTCCGGGATTAAATTTTCTTGTGTAATTATTTTGTCAAATTTTAGGTCATCAAGCGAAGCAGAAAGTGTAATTTTTTTGGGGTATTGTGACGAAGTATAGATTAAAGGTGTATTCAGTAAAATACGCTTAATATATCTAATGTCAGGAAAGGAAATGGTTACGGTAGTAGGGTTTTCCTCGGCTATGAAATAATGTTCTTGTGATGTTGGATTAGGATGTGTAGTATAAAAGCCATCAATTAGAGACTCAGCGGTTATAAAAGTTTTATCTTCCATATCTGAAACCGTCACCCTTGCGTTCGCTATTAGCTTTTTTCTATCCTGCAATATGGTAAGTATTTGGGTAAATTTTTCAGCTGATTTTTCATTGGATCTTTGTTTAAGTAGTTCTGGGTTAGAAAAGATCAAAGGAGGCGGTTCTATTATTTCCCAGACTTTCTGAGGGAAATTATATGTAGAAATTTTACCCTTTTCTGTGAAAAATGCATCTGATAACGGTAATGTAGGAGTGGATAATTTTTTAAATCTAAATTTTAGGTTTAAGTCTTCCTCTGTAATAATTCTTTCATTTATCGGTAAGGATTCAATTATTGCTCTTTCATAAATAGTCGTATTTACTCCAATGATTTTTTTCTCAGCCGATTTATTATTAGGTTTTGGAAATTCAAAAGACTTATCTGATTTTAGATTTTCAGATTTTGTAAAGAAATACCTTCTGGTTTCTTCTGAAATATCCGTGAATGTAAGAGTATGCGGGTTATTAAAGAAAGCATATAAATTATCTTTGGTGTAATGATTGTTCTTGATGAGAGTGCTTACTTCTTTCGGATCAGTGCTGTAATATAATTCATTCTCTTTATAAAAACCATACAACCATTCCCATCCTCCAAATTTTCGATCCAAGCTGTTACTTTCCGGGTTGGTTGAAAAAAGTAATTTAGGTTTTCCATCGCGCGGAACTAACTTAAAAATATTTTCTACCAGGGATTTATATTTGTTCATTCCATCAAAGTTATTAATTTGAGCACGAATTGTAAAGTAGGTATTACCACCAATAACAATTATGCAGAAAAGAATGGCAAAAAATACTGACTTTTTACCTTTTTTTGCGAGCCAATAAACAAAAAGAGCAAAAAGTAAGCTAGCGCCGACTGCTGAAGAAAATATATATCTAGAGCCGGGACCATAGCCGCTGCTTTCCTGGGAGAACTCGCGGTCAAATAACTGTGCAAAATTATTTGTTTCCGGATTAAAAAAATCCGGTGCTTGGTATCCTAATGCATTGTGAAACATATTTAGGATTATAAAAAATGACGCAAATATGATTAGCCATTTTGTCTCTTTATGTCTAGATCTTAAAGTTATAAAGAGTGTGAATAGAATACAAAGGATTATAATGATCCCTAAGCTTAATACCAGGCTTATTTTAGGGAAAGTTGATTGAAAAAAAGGGAGTATTTCGGCAACCAGACCGCTCGGTATAAAAAGATGAGTGAAAAAAAACACGAGTTTTGTAAGATTAAGAGAAGAATCAATCCCTCTGTATTCAGTAATATAATCAATTACTGGGCTTAAGCTCATTGATTTTACTATTCCCACAAAAAGATTTATAAGTTCTGGGTAGATAAATTCAAGTAATACGAACGAGAAGGTGATTACAATGTATGGAAGCCAATTGGTTATTACTGACAAAGGTTTTATCCTGATTCGGTTGTCCAAAGGTAACAAAAGAAGTAAGGGAGGTATAAAAGTATATCCGGCACTTCTTATAAAACCGATTTTGATAGCAGTAAAGAAAAACATGAGAGAAAGGATATAGTATGTAAAAGACCCCCTTTTTTGATAATTGCGTTTGTAGTACAAAAGACAGATGAAAGAAGTAAGACCGGCAATAAGCGTTGGGGCGTGGGCTGTGGTGTGGAAAGTGAACATATCAAGGAATGCAGGAGTTGAAGCAAAAAAAAGCGTTGCTAGCCCTGCGACAGATTTTTTATTTGTCAGAAGAAAAATAAACCAATAAACAAATAGGGTGGAGATGGCGAAATACATTATACTGAAAAGTGGATATACCCATGCTTTAGTTCCAAACACTAAATAGAGGAAGGCATAAGATGAAACAAAATATCCGCGCATGTTTGAACTCCCCACTAAGTGGAATCTGAATGGATCATTTTGCGTTATAGGTTTTAGTATAAAATTAACTTCTTCTGCCCAAAAAAAGTAGTTCAAAATTCCCAAGTGGACAATAAGCGCGGAGATAAAAATTAGACAAAGAAGCCAAAAATGTTTTTTTAGCCGGGCTTGAACTTTATTTATATTAGTTCGTCGTTTCAAAAAAAAGAAGGAAGCGACAATCGTAACATAGAGTGGTACTAACTGATCAATTAAATATGCCCATCCCATGCCGACAAATGGAAAAAGGATTCGTTCAATGAAATACCGAAAGCTAAAAAATGCCGCCAACAGAACAAAAATATTTACAGTAATAAACGTATGTTTTTTAAAGAATAAAATAACTTGGCTCATAAATTAAAGAGGCAATCTGTTTGTAGCAATGAATATTAGTTCTTTCTTTCAGAAAAATCAATGATACGTGTATGAATCCCGGATATACTTTTTACTTTTGAACTTCGATTACTCAAAATAAATTCAATAGGAATAGGCGGACTTACCACAATTATATTACGCAGCATACTCCCTAACATGTATAAAGAGTGAAGTTTTCTTTTAATATGATTTAAATTTTAGTTAAGCCCTTAAAACGCAAAAAAAATGTTATACTGCTTTGGAAAATGAAGTTTTTTAAATTCGAAAATACTCAAACTCTATTACGAAGTAATAAATTTTTGACATTTGCCTGTGTTTATGCCTTTTTTGCTTTGTTTTGTCTACTTCTTTTGGTCAGAGTTTACTGGTTGCCTCCAGGGTTTGCTCTAGCAGGGCATGATTCAGGGTTACCACTTGATGCAAAACAATTTTTGCTAAGCCGCTTGTATGCCTGGGATGACCGGTTAGGTTTTGGGCTTGATAATTCAGCCAATTTCGGGAGTTTAACTATACATTTTTTTGACTGGATTTCTTCGGTAATTGCAGGTACGCCTTATGCGGGTAACTATGTTTCACTTTTTTTCTGGTTAGGGCTTATTTTTTTATCAGCATTTATTTTTGCATATCAGCTTAAAAGTGTATGCGGAAAACCTTTTGTATTTATTTTACCGGTTTTTTTGACATTTAATTTTTATGTGTTTCAATCGGTATTTATGCTGGAAAGAGCGAAGTTTGGTATTTTCTCCGCGACACTTTTATCTTTGGCGGTTTTTTTTAGAATGCAGGAAAAGAAATTTTCCGTAATTACCTCAGCAGTGCTAACTTCTTTTATATTTTCAGTTTTTAATGGTGGAGGTTGGTTTGGCATTACTCTTTATGGAGGAGTTGCAGTTATATTAATATCACTAATTTTATACGATTTGATTCAGGGAATAGTTAATAGAAATTTGGATAAGCTTAGGAGGACTCTAATCTTTATAGTACTTACTATGATATTCTACATTTTCCTTAATTTTTACTCTATTCTTCCATACTCGCAGAATTTTATATCAAACGATGCCCCCAGACTTTTACGGGAATCAACTATGGAAGCGCACATATCCTGGTTAAGATACGTCAGCCGTTCAACTTCCCTGATAAATCTGTTTAGGCTTTTTGGTGTTCCTGACTGGTATTCGGAACCTAACGAAATAAATCAAACTAATGTTTTACATCCCTATGCACCGCTTTATTTGGATAATAAGATTCTTGTCGGGTTAAGTTTTATTTTTCCTATACTTTCTTTTGCAAGTTTCCTTCTGGCAAAAACTAAAAAACAAAAACAAATACTTTCTATTTTTGGGCTTATTACACTTATAGAGATTGTTTTCGCAGCCGGCTCAAATTCTCCTTTTGGTTTCTTTTATGAGTTTTTAATGAATAATGTGCCTGGATTTATTCTGTTGCGTTCGGCTTTCTATAAATTCGGAATTTTTTACGGCTTAGGAGTTTTAGTTCTTTTCTCTTTTTCTATAAGCATATTAATAGAGAGGCTTATTGAAAAAGTTCCAAATGTATATGGTTGGTTTAGAAGTATTTTTCTATATAGCCTTACGTTTTCAATACTTTGTTTATGGTTAGGTTACCATTTTGTCTTGCTTGATCCGACCAAAATTTTTGCATGGAAGAGTGATCAAACTACTAAACTGCAGGTTCCCAGTTATATTTACGATTTTGAGAAATTTGCAGTGGAAAATAATTTAGGTGAAAAACGGGTTTTAATCCTTCCTCCGGTTAATAAAGATTGGGAGAATGATGCTTATGACTGGGGCTATTGGAGCCTTTCTCCTTTACCGTTTACTTTAAGTTCAGCCAGAACCTTTTCCAATTGGCACGGCCTTACTCTTGAAGAACTTAACCTGGTTGATAATTTGTATAATGCAATAAGAACAAATGATGAAAAAAGCTTTTACGATCAAGCATTGAGTTTGAATATAGGATATATCTTATTAAGAAATGACGTATTAATCGATTCTAAGTGGTCTGCCAGCGAAAAACCGGATAGTTACAAAGCTGTAATAGAATCCTTTAAGAATGTATCAAAGATAAAAACTTTTGGGCGGTGGGAGTTTTATCAGTTGAATGAGACTACTCCTATGCAGGTTTTTACTGCATCTTCAATAAATATCACTGCAGATAACTTTATCTCTTTAGCAAATAAATTTTTAAGTGAAGGGTATACAGTTGGGATGTCTGATAAAAAGAAATATCCGGAAATTGATGATATTAGCTTGAACAAAGTGTATGCATATGATTGCCTTTCTTGTCTTTTAGAAAAACAGGTACGCTTAAAGAGCCTGCCGGAAACAGTAGTGCTTCCTGGTTCCTTGTTTTACCGCTTCAAAGAAGCGCGCGAACAAAAAGTTATAAGCCAACCTCAAGACTCAAGAAGCAAAATTGCCAATTTCCTGGGTTTTGTTTTAACGCGTACTGCAGAACAAAAAAAGATGTTAGATCTTTCAGTAAAGGAAGAACGGGTATTGAATAATGCAGGAGTTATACGTATGTATCTTGGACAGCTTAATTTAGAAATTGAAAGCTCAAAAAATTACTCTAATGACTTTGAACTCCTGAGCCAAATTCTTGATTTTTTAAGCCCTGTTGAGCGTGCAGTCAGCGATTATATGAAAACGAATATATCCAAAAGTCATAGCCACCGTTTTGATGAAGAGATGTTGGGTATCCTTTGGGACATTGGTAAAATTAAGGATTATTTTGCATCTCTTTTGGATAATAGAGAGAGGTGGTCAAACGAAAAAGTTTACAAGTTGACTTTTCCTGAAACCGGAAACTACAATTTAGCTTTTTCTTCTAATGCATTTCCGAAGACTTTGGGAGGTGAGATAATTCTGCCAAAACAAATAAGATTTACTAAAGGAAGTGAAGAAAAAATAATCAAAGTTTCTGAAAGTAAAGAAAACTGGTTAAGTGCGGATCTTGGTTATCAGGATAAAGGAGATGGGAAACTTGTATTATATTTTGACGAATTGCCGGGTTTATTTAGTGTTGATGAAACCCGGGTAGAAAAATTTCCTTTTGGAAATGTAGCCTGTATTAACGGGCAAATTAAAAATTTTGACAGAAAGCGTGCGTATGAAATTTTAATATCAAGAACTGATAGGTTAAGAACCGCTACTGCCATTTTAAGAGATAAAAGCAGATCATATTCAGAACAGCACAGTTTCTTAAAGGGCGAGGATTTGTTTGAAGTGCCTGCAGTTGCAAGCGGCGAATTTTCCAGATATATTTACTTTCCTTCGTCTTATGCTAGCAATATTTCTCTTTATATTTGCAGTGATGACAAAATTATTCCTTCAATCGAAAAAATTGTTGTACGCGAATTTTTTTCTCCCTCAGTGCTAATTGTTAACAAATCCGATTTAGTAGTTCAATCTCCGCCAAGCTTAAATTATACAAGAATAAATCCAACAAGCTATTTTGGGGATATAAATGATTCAAATTACCCTTTTATATTAGTTTTCGACGAAAAGCTTAATCATTTATGGAAACTTTCAACAAGTAGCAGGAATGGTAATTGGGAAACCAATAATAAACATTTCATGGTTGACGGGTATGCTAATGGTTGGTTAATTGAGAAAGGAAGCGAGAGAAAATTTAAAATTGAATACACACCTCAAACAATGTTTGTTATAGGAGTTGTTGTGTCAATTTGTGTATTAACGTTTTGTATTTCCTGGTTAGTGTATTCATTTGTTAAAATGATTAGAAGAAAATAAAGATGAACATTTTTAAAAAATTAGATGCCGGGATTGTTAGAGATATAGAAAATAATATTTTGAAATGGATTTGGATCCGTAGATATAAAACACCCATATTTATTTTAGCGGTTCTATTACTAATACTAATTTCCAAGGCTCCATACATTAACCTATTCTTTAATTCCTATTTAATTATTTTTATATCGGCAATTTTAGCGCCGCTTATTTTAGATATCGAATATAAACCGCTTTTTACTTTCTCAATAATACTTTTTACACTTGCACTTGTTTTATGGTTTTATGACCGCGATAGCGCAGAGGCGATTACAAATTATATTTTTATAATACTTTTTTCCGGAGTGATAAAGATTATTTTTTCAGGATGAAAGTTACTTCCATTCCAAAATGTGTAAATTTTTTCTTTAAAATCCTAAACCCCGCACTGCGGATAATTCTTTCCAGCTCACTGTGATGGAAAGGATGCAGATGGGCGCCTTGCCATACCTTTCCTCTGGTATTCTCCCAAAAAAACCAGATAATACGGAATAGGATGTTTCCTGAATCCATGGCTATTATAGCCCGACCGCGCCTTTTAAGCACCCTGTGTATCTCTTTTAAAGCTTGGGTAGGGTCAATAAGGTGTTCAAGAGTCTCGTAATTCACAACTAAATCATATGAGCTGGATTTAAATGGCAGAAAGTGAGCATCAGCGACTAAAAAATTAATCTTCGGGTATTTTTTTCTAGCGTATTTTATGGCTTTGGCGTAGGCATCGATGGCTGTTATTTTTCCATCTGAAACTTGAGATATTTTTTCAGTAAAAGTTCCGCCTGCACAACCAATTTCTAAAATATGTTTATACTTATGAGTCCCGACAATTTCTTTAAAACTACTTATTTTTCTTTCATGCCAAAGATTTTGAAGAAAATTGCACCTATCATAATAATCAACAGGTACTTTATTTAAAATTTTATAAATCTTATTATCCATTAGCTTTTTTTAATATATACAATGTGGTTTGGTAAACCCTTGGAAAGATATCTCTATCTACACTAAATTGCATCTTTTTTACTAAGGCATATTTTTTTAGTGCAGGATACTTTTCTAATGTTCCAATATGATCAATGATTATGGTGTTTTTGTCAAATAAAAAATCAGGCGGGATATTATCAACATTTAATACTGTATAATTTTTTGCATAATATTGGAATTGGCGAAAAGTAACAGATGAAATAATTATTACCTCATCCGGCTTAAAATTATCTTTAGTATACAAAATAGGGGAGATAGTTGCTGGAATTGAATTTTTAAAGCGGATTAGCTGACTAAAACTCACAGAAAAAATATAAACAATAAGAAAAATAGAGAAGATAATTGCAAAGCGTTTTTTAAAAAAACTAAATATAAAAAAAGATGTAAGTATTGCTAAGGGGGGTAAGATCGGTAATGTATATCGAGTTACCTCCATATTGTAAATGCTTAAGTGAACAAAAACATATGAAAATAGGTATAAATTTAGGAAAATTACCTCAAAACTAAAGAAAAGTTTTTTTCTTATATTTAGGATCAAAGTAGTACCAATTAAAAATGTTAATAACAAAGGTATGGAGTAAGAGATGTTAAGCAGATTTAAGTAGCTCAAAAATCTTTGTTGGATTAGAAGTATAGTATTTGCGCTGTTTAAACTAATAGAGTCATGTTCTAGTATATAAGTTGCAATAAATGTAAACGACTTTATAAACTTATCAAAACCCGTAACGTAAATGAGAGGTAATATCCAAAGTAAAACGCCTGTTAAAAAAGAAACAATAGCTAAAATCGCAAGTTTAAAATTCTTCTTATCAAATAGTATTAATGCAAGCAGTGATATTATTATTGGGGCTTCTGTAAATCTCAGTCCCAGCATGGACCCAAAAAGAAATGAAACAATGACGATTCCTTTAAAAGATCTCCTGTAAACATACATAAAATAAATAAGTAGGTTCAAGAAAAACTGTCCCGGAATATTTGTTAATGCTACTTCAGAGATAATCCAGTGTACTGGTGTTATGACTAAAATTAGAGATGAAAGTATTGCAGTTTCTTTATTAAACATTTTTTTAGCCAAAAAATATAGTGGGAAAACTGTTAGCGAACCCAGAAGCGCACTCATGATAGTTAAGGCAAGCGCCCCGTCATAAATGAACATGTTAAAAATTTTTCCTAGTATGATATATAATGGGTATCCTGGGGGATGAGGTAGATGTTCTACTATAGAGTAATGATTTAGAGCAAGAACAAATTGGACTGAATCCCAATCCTCAAGCCATGGAGAGAGAAACATCAGCCGTAAAAAAAATGCAATAACGGCAATTACTATTATCTCTTTGTGTTTTTCCATTTTATTACTCCGAATAAAATAATAAACGATAGACTTAAAATAGTTACTAAGCTTCCCCAAATAAAGCTATCCGGTTGGTATTTAAAATCTACAAACTTTGTATCTTCTTTTATTTTAACATTCCTGAGTTTATTTTTAGGCTCTAAAATCACAGTTTCCTCTTTTCCATTTAGATATACTTTCCATCCAGGACTCCATACTTCTGAAAGAGTAAACTCCAGAGATGGATGTCCATTCGTATTTACCTGGATAAAGTTAGGAGAGTAAATTGTAATAGGTGCCTCAGCCCCATTGCTAAAAAATGCCCGTTTTTTTACAATAATGTTTTCATAGATTAAATAATTATCAACTTGCCTTTTTAGTACGAGATTTTTATCTGTTAGCTTATGGGGCGAGATTACATATCTTACATTATAATCAGCAAGCTCTGGAGTAAAGGGTTGAATTTGTCTGTGCTTATATATTTCAAACGGTGGTAAGGGAAGAGTATATTTATCCCAGTAAACTTGGGAAAGTTGTATAAATTCATCAAAATAATTTTTTTGCTGAAGAGTATTGTAACCTTCTATCAGTTCTAAATTATAAATTGCAGCTTTTTTTTGGGACAAACAGCGTGTTACACAGAAAACCCGGAAATGATCTTTATCAGCTGCCAAAAAATGATGAACTTCTTCATTAACAAATTGTGTTTGGACTGGAACAGGCTTCATAAGTCGAAACCAGGAAAGAGTTAATGATTCGATTATTATTGCTGTAACAAGAGTATATGCCCAATTTCTATAAGAACTCCTGCACATTTTATCAAACCCAAAGGCAGCTAGAAAGACTACAAGAGTAGTTGGGATAACCCATACCCTGGTTGAGACTCTTGCAAATACATATAAATCTTGAGATAGAAGAAAACTGCGCAGCGGAGAAGCATTGTTTAGTGCGATTAAAGAAACTGTGACAAAAGATATGAAAATGAAAAATTTCAGCTTATTTTTAAGCTGTAAAAATCCTAAAGTAGACAATAGAGTTGGTGTGATGCCTATTGCCAGCCACTTTTCCGTATCAATGCTCCATAGCTTCTCAGATCCTCTCAATAATGGAAGAAAAATGTTTTGCAGAAATTCAAAAACGCCTGTCCATTGTGGATAAACAGCTCGGTCGTTTAAGAGTAAAGATCTTGTTGTTGTTGGCAGCCATTCGAGCTGCGGCAGTAGAGTTATAGCAGTTAAGCCAACTGTTAGAATTCCCGCCAGGGTAAATAAAAAAATGGCTTTTAGAAATACTTTTTTTGTATGGTTTGTGAATAAGGTAATAAGAAATATTACCAGTGAAGAGAATAGAATAACCAGGAAATTTACAGTATGAGTAAAGAACAGGTTTGCCAAGCTAATCGCCAGAAGAATTGCCCATTTAACTTTGAGCTCACGAGTAAGCTGAATTACTCCCAGGAGTACAAATGGTACCCAAGCAAGTGATCCTGCTAACCCAAAATGTCCGGCTTCGATATATCCGCTCGCTTTAGGTATAAGGATATAAAGGACTCCAGCGAATATGCTGGCTTTTTCAGAAAATTTTAGCCCGTATCTTGCCGCTAAATATACACCAATTCCACCTATGAATGTATGAATAATGAAATATAATAGAAATGCTGCATCTGTTGGGAAAAAATAAAATAGAAAGTTACCCGGGTAAATGAGTGAAAACTGCGGATCTGGTAATAGCGGCATTCCGGAAAACCATAAGTTGTTCCAAAGCGGGAATGTCTGATTTTCCCAAATGCTTTTGCGAATTAGATAAAAAACAGGCCAGAATTGTTCTTCAAGATCATTTCCGCGGTTAAGCAAAATTGGTGGATTAAAAAGAATTGGTAAATAATAAAAAAGTGTAGTGAAGAGAAGAAAAATAAAAATCTTAAGATTATTTGTGTGCCGAATCTGTTGGTGTTGACTCTTTAGTTTCTTCATGTTAGTGTAGGTGTTATTGTCTGGCAAAGCTTTTAACCACTTTGCATATAATACTCAATGATAATTAAACTTGCTACCTTTTTACTTTTTACGCTAATTTTTACTTCATTTTTTGGCAATGTAAAAGCTGTTCAGGAAGCAAGTTCAGGTACAAATTTGGTAGTGATTTCTGTGAGGGACGTAACTTATGAGCAGGTTAATCCGTTAGATGGTTCGAAGTATTTAATTAAGAGAATTGGTGAAAAAATCAATATGTTTTTTTCTTTTTCCAGCAAAAGTAAAGTTAAAGTTTACAAAAAATTAGTAAACGTTAGACTGGCAGAGTTAAAATTTATAATTGAAAAAAAAGAAATGGGATATTTTGAAGCGGCAACGAAAAGGTATTTTACAACAGTAGGACAATTAAAAAATCTTTTAGTATCTTCAAATATAAAGAGTGAATTCATGCCAATCAAAGAGGAACTTTCATCACATATTTCTGTCTTGATTAAGCTGCGCGACAGTTATGATCCTTCAACTGCCGAGTGGAGATTTGTTGAAGATGATATAAATTACGTCAAGGGATATCTAGATGAACTGTCTACAGAATAGTCTTTTCAATTTTTGATTTTCAATAAAATATTAAAGAAGCTTTTGCATCTTGTATTCTAAATCAACATGAGATTCACTTCAATCTTAGATGATAATTTTAACAAACTCGCCATTTTAATTAGTCTTAGCCTTATTTTCTTCTTTCTATTTAGACTTGTTAATATTTCAAATAGTTCATATTTTTCTCAGGATGATTTTTTCCATCTTAGAATGATAATGGACAAAAATATTTATGATATTCCCAGTTTCTTTGTCAATACTATAGAAGGACAGACATTTTATAGACCCTTGTCAAGGGAAACATACAATTTAATAATGTATCAGTTGTTTGGTTTAAACCCAATGCCTTTTCATATTTATAACCTTTTGCTTATTTTATTAAATTCAATACTTTTGACACTTATTGTAAAAAGAATAACAAATAGTTTGCTGACAACTTATTTATCAGTTCTGATTTTTTTAGTGAGCAGCATTCATAGCGTAGAGCTTTATTATTTATCATCTGTTCAAACGCTTATGTCAACGAGTCTGGTTCTATTATCGATTTTAGTATACACATTATTTATTAGAAGTAGAAATATAAATTATTTTCTGTTTTCTATTCTTCTTTTTTCTATAGCTTTATTTTCTCATGAATCATCTATTGTACTTCCGGGATTTATTTTAATTTTGGAGATATTTTATGGAAGGAAAATTAGTATTAAATCTTTTGCAGTTTACCTTATGCCTTTTTTATTTCTCGCATTGCTTTTTTTAATAAGTACTACATCAATTACAAATTTACCATCGCAAAAAGTATACCAGCCAATTTTTAATATAAAAAGTATTTTAAACACTTTTGGGTGGTACTTAGCCTGGAGTTTGGGTGTTCCGGAAATGCTGGTGGATTTTGTTAAACCAGGTCTTAAGTTAAAGCCTGAGTTTGTTGTATGGTACAAAGATTATGTAAAAGTAATTTCCCCCCTTATTTTCATTTATGGTACGGTTTTGCTTCTACTTATTTTTCATTTAAGAAAAACACTAATCAAAAATAGATTTTTTATCTTTTGTGTTCTTGCGTTTATTATTTCTCTTCTGCCTTTTATTTTTTTCCCTCAGCATAAGTTTGTTTATTACTTGAGCCTTGCATTTATCTGGTTTTCTATTATTTTTGGAATTATACTTTCAAGTGCATGGCAGTATTCCTTGATTCATAAAGCACTTGTTGTTTTAGCAGTATTAGCTTTTAGTTTAGTAGCTTATAAAACCATAGAGATAAATTCGATAACTCATTGGGCAGCAAAAAGGGCAAAGTCAGCAGAAGTTTTAATGGAGGGCATTAAAAAAGATTATCCTTCGGTTCCAAAGGGGAGTATTTTTTATATAAAAGATGATCCAAACTATCCGTATATTGCAGCGGAGTGGGGAACTTCAAGCAAACAGGTATTTTATATACTTTCCGGATCAGATGCCTTAAAATTGTTTTACAAAGATTCTTCCATAGAAACTTATTTTCAGGCAGTTGGCGGATTGCCGAAAAAAACTAATGAAAGTAGAGTAATAAATTTTACAGCAATATTTCCTTACTAATCCAAAGTCTTTTTTAAGCTGTACTAAATATTATCCAGATATTATATACTACATAAAAATGTTGCAAGTTGTTCGGCTAGCTACAAAATTTGGTCCATTTATTATTTTTACTAATCTAATAATTGTTGTCTTTTTAATTTACTCCAGTCATTTAGGAATTGCTGAAACGCTTGGGAATTTCCTTTTATTTTTAACATTTTTTGTTTTGCTTTTGCGAAAGTCCAGTACTCAGTCTGAAAAATCTATTCAGCACCAGTTTAGTAATAGGTTTTACTTTTTGTTTTATTCAGGAATTATTATTGCAGGATTGCTTGTTTTTCGCGCTATTTTTTCCGCTGGTCCTGCTGTTTGGGGAGATGCGCCTTATTTTTATCCTGAAACATTCAGAGTTTTTTTTTCTGAACCCTTTGTTTGGGAAAGCAGGGGGAGACTAGGAGTTGTTAATGATCTTTATTGGATCTATCCTTTGATGTTTATTTATAACGGGTTGGGGACGTTGGCTGGAGTAAGCAATGATTTGGTTATTCGTCTGGTTTTTTATTTTCCGGCATTTTTTTTAAGTTTTATTTCTCCCTGGTTTCTCACAAAATACTTTGGATTTTCACCTCTTGTACGAATGTTTTCTGTAATTACATATGCACTAAGCACTTACTTTATTTTAATCGTTGATGGAGGGCAGGTTGGAGTTGTGCTAGCCTACGGTTTATTTCCTTTAGCGCTTTTACAGCTACATAAATTAATGGCTCTAAGAACTGTGAAGCAGTTTTTTGCAAGCTTAGGTTTCTTTATGCTGCTAATAATTTCTGATGTAAGATTTGCTGCAATTGCAATTTTTACTTTAATTTCCTGGTTTGGATTTGATCATTTCACTTCTTCCAGGAAAATTAAAATTCAAAAGCTAAAGCCGCTGTTTTATTTACTTTTTATTTCTTTTTTGCTTAGTATTTACTGGGTGGTTCCAGCTTTTTCAATTGAGGCAACTACCGGTTCTGGCATCAGATCTGACCTAAAGCTTATTTCAATATTAAACGCAATTTTTATTTTTTCACCGCATTGGCCATTTAATGAATTCGGTAAAATTTTTCCGCCGCCGTGGTATTTTGCGATTATTCCGCTTCTTATATTCAGCAATATTTTTTTTAAAAAAACAAAGTATAGTTTTATTTTGCTCTCAAATTTTCTGTTTTTTGCATATCTTGTAAAAGGAGAAACAGGATTTTTGGGTGGTATATACGCCTGGGTAGTTGATACCTTACCCTTAGGGGGGGCATTTAGGGATTCAACCAAATTTTTCGCTCCGCTTCTGCTATTCTCAGGAATTTTAATAGGGCTCTCGGTTGAAAATTTAGCAGGAGTTTTTAAAAAAAAATTATTTTCAAAACTAATAGTCTGTTTTGTTTTTACTTACCTTCTTATTCTAATTTATCCGGCAATTACAGGAAAAATGCACGGAGTTTTGTCGGGAAGAGAATTTCCGGGGGAAATGCAGGTTATTGCAGATAAAGTATCTTCTGAAAAAGAATTTTTAAGGACTGTATGGGTTCCTGAGCGTCATCCGTTAGGATTTAACTCAGAGGGAAAACCAGCGCTTGACGCAAAAACTCTTATTCATTTACGGCCTTTTGCATCTCTTAATGTAGGTGATTCGGACTTATTTAATTTTCTTCACAATAAACAATTTTTGCAATGGATGGATATTTTTGGCGTGAAGTACCTAATATTTTCAGGTGATACACGCAGAGTATTGCCTGATCTTGAAAAAGATAAAGATTGGAGTAATTTACTAAATCTAGCTTCGAACATTGAGGGTTTAAATAGGGTTAACTGGGATCTAAACTTACCTATTTATCAGACGAAAAGCTATAAACCGCGTTTTTTTGCAGTAGATAAAGTTTTTGCAGTTATAGGTGGTGATGATATATATCAAAAGCTGATTGATTCTAATGAGAAGTTTTCCATAGGTAATCAGGGGTTTATTTTTTTTGAAGATGGTAAATTTAATCCGGGAAGCTTACAAAATGTCTCATCGAATTCACTGGTTATCATGTTTAACCAAAAAGAAGAAAAAGATCTAATTTTTAGTTTTTTGTCTGAATTTTTTCAAACTCCAATGAATGCTGAAAAATCACAGTGGGCTTTGAGGGGCACAGGGGAATATCTAAAATGGAAATACGAGCTTTTAGTAAATGGTATCCCAACTCATGAGTTTGACTACGGAAAAGGTATTGCATTTTCTTCTCAGCCAAACGAAGAACTTATATTTAAACTTAAAGTTCTTAGGGAAAGTGAGTATATACTTGCTTTAAGATATATGTCTGCATCAGGAAGTGGTGCTTTGCGGGTATCAATGTTAGGTTTAGAAGAAGAAATACCTAAAAATGCTTCAGGTCGGTTTAACTGGTATATAAAACAGGTAAAATTAAACGAGGGGAGCTTTGATTTAACTGTTAAAAATACAGGGGGGTTTCAAGTTGTTAATACAGCTGCACTCATTCCTGCTGCAGATTGGGAAAACGCAGGCAATCTAACAAACGAATTACTTGCTAAATTCCAGAAAGAGAACAATATAATTGAACTTGCTTCTTTAGGTAGCCGGGATGAGGTAAGTTATAAAATGATAAGTCCTATAGAATATGATGTAGATACGCTAAAGAATTCTTGGTTAATATTTTCAGATAATTATCATCCCGGGTGGAGTTTAAAACTAGAAGGTGAAGAAATGGATGTGTTCCCGGTTTATTCAGCAGTTAATGGTTTTTATGTCAATAAAAGTGGTAATAAGCCAGCCAAAGTATTTTTTAAAGAGCAGGATCGATTAAGAATCGCATTAAGTTTCTCGCTTGCCTCTTTATCAATGCTTGCGGTAGTTTCTTTTTGGATCTACCATATTAAGAGGAGGAAGAAAAGTGTATAAATTAACTCTCAGCACTATATTTTTACTTGGCTTGTTTTACGTTATTTCTCCCGGACCTGCAAAAATAGAAAATTTCCCGCCTATTTCGGATTCTTTGAAATCCGGCGAATCCGGAGATACTACGGAGTATCCAAACGTTGCAGCATTTTATTCAGAGCTTAACAGAAGACAGATAACGGATTATTTTCGTGATGTTTACAGAAGGCAATTTTTGTTTGGATGGATTTTCCCGCCGGTAAATCTTAATTATTCTCCACAGGATACATCGAAATATATAAGGAATTACTATATCAGCACTACTTTTTTGGAGGAATATGTTTATCCTTTGCATGGCTCGGTTTTTGTAAACGGGTACGAGCCTTACGTTGAAAACGAGATTTTAGGAATTCCCCATGGCCCTTTAGGGGATCGTATGGGAGTTGGAACTAAGTTTTTTGCGTCCAAAGCAACAATCCGCCTTTATCAAAATTACTGGTATCAAAGAGTTATAGTTTATTTTGGAATTTGTTTTTTTACTTATTTTATTTACAAATTATGGAAAAAAGCCGTTTTGCAGGATTTGTAAAAATAAATAAGTGGTAACTTATGCCAATTTAATATACACTGAGTTTAGTTATGCATCTTCAAGGATTAAGTAAAATTCTGAAAACAAAAACTTTTTCTCAGTCCAGTCTAACAATTAGCGCAACGATATTAAATGGAATTCTTGGAGTGATTTTTTTTATATTACTCGCCCGTATTCTTGGTCCAGAGTCTTTAGGAATTTTTGCCTTTACTATTGCATTTATTACATTGGCTGCGGATATCGCGAATTTAGGTACAGATACAGGGATAATCAGGTTTATTGGTAAATATATAAATTCAGGAGAAGATAAGAAATTTCTAAAGCTTGGTTTAGAGCTAAAGATCCTTGCCTGGGCAGCAGTTTTTTTAATTGGATGGATTCACACTCCATTTATAGCAGTAACTTTTTTTAATAAAGCGGAACTTATTTTTCCTCTTCGTCTGGCCCTTTTCGGTATAGGAGGGGCTTTACTTTATTCATTTATAACCGCATCACTTCAAGCTTATCAGAAATACTTAGCGTATTCTCTTATTATGATAGGTACAAATGGCTTGAGACTTTTACTTGCCATAGTATTTGTTATTTTTTCTGCTATCTCGGTAAAAAATTCTTTGTTAATTTATATGGTTGTCCCTTTTTTCGGTTTTTTTGCAGGACTTGTTATTTTACCTAATTTTTTATCTGCTAAAAATGAATGGAGTGTTGCTAAGCTTTTTTTCCATTATAATAAATGGATTGCCTCTATTTCAGTTGTATCTGCTATAGGCTTAAGGTTGGATACATTTCTTCTAACAAAATTTCTAACAATTGCTGAAGTTGGGATTTATTCTGTAGCTGTACAACTCACTTCTTTTATTCCTCAAATATTTTTTGCATTGGCAGCAGTAGCAGCACCTAAACTTGCCAGTTTTGACGAAAAGAATAAAGTTAGAGCATATTTTTCAAAGCTGCAGCTTTTGACAATTGGTATGGCATTTATCGGGCTTTTGGGAATTCCTTTGGGATTTATTTTAATCCCAATCCTTTATGGCAGTGAATATTTAGCTAGTGTAATACCGTTTGTAGTTTTACTTTTAGGGCAGATTTTATTTTTACTGTCACTACCATCCCATCAAGCGGTTTATTACTATTTT
The DNA here is from genome assembly GCA_001776865.1 of Candidatus Daviesbacteria bacterium RIFCSPLOWO2_01_FULL_37_10. Classification (GTDB taxonomy): domain Bacteria; phylum Patescibacteriota; class Microgenomatia; order Daviesbacterales; family UBA10151; genus 2-12-FULL-37-11. The sequence continues at coordinate 25,910 of MFDK01000005.1, forward strand.
GCTAAACCAAAAATAATATTTCTTACTTCAATTATTGAAGTTTTAGTAATTGCTTTATCAGGTTTAGTATTAATTCCAGAATTGGGTATAGTGGGAGCCAGTATTTCAATTTTTTTGGGAAGAGTAGTTATTTTTTTAATTCCGGTTATTTGGGTAAGTTTTAACCTATTTTACAAAAAATGAAGAAAACGATTTGGGCGAACACCATTGTAAAAAATGAAGAACGTTTCATTTGGTTTGCACTGATGTCGGTTATTGACTTTGTAGATAAGATACTAGTTTGGGATACAGGAAGCACGGATAACACTGTTAAAATAATAAAGGAAATACAAGGCGTAAAAAAGAACAAAATAGAGTTTAAGCAAACAGGTAGTGTTGATAAAAACTCATTTACAAAAGCACGTCAGAAGATGTTGGAAGAAACCAAAAGCGATTGGTTATTTATTTTAGATGGTGACGAGGTTTGGTGGAAAGATTCAATTAATAAAGTTACGGAAACTATCCAGAAAAAAGGGGATGATTTAGATTTAATAGTGACTCCATTCGTTAGTGTTATTGGTGATATCTATCATTTTCAGGATGAAAAGGCAGGAAGATATAATTTAGCCGGTAAGCGCGGTCATCTTAACATTAGGGCAATTAATAGAAAAATACCAGGATTGTACGTGGATAGACCTTATGGTTCTGAGGGGTACTTTGATGAAAATGGAAGAAGTATTCAAGATAGGAATAAAGAAAGAATACTTTATTTGGATAAGCTGTATTTGCACCTCAGTAATATAAAAAGGTCTAATTTAGATTATGGAGACTCTGCGGTTATGCAAAGAAATAGAAAAATTAGACATGAGCTGGGACTTAAATTTGGCAAAAATTTCAAGTATCCTGAAGTTTTTTATACAGATTTACCAGATATAGTGCCAGATCCTTGGAAAAAGATGTCAACTGTTTTTAAACTGAGAGCTTTACTCGAAACACCGCTTAGAAGTATAAAAAGAAAGTTTAATGATTAAAACTTGTATTATTTGCAAAGGAGTATTAATTAAGTTTACAAAGAGCTTTGAGTATGAGATATTCAAGTGTGTAAACTGTGGTTTTGGAGTTACAGATAAAGCAATTTTACAAAAAGGTTCTTATCATAGGGATGAAACTTATATAGAAGAAGAAAAACTATTCGGAAATATTTTTCAAAAAAGAGTAAATATTTTAAACAAGTTAGTGAAACCCGGGCGAGTTTTGGAAATTGGTTGCTCTACTGGAATTTTTTTGTGGCAGCTCAAAAGAATTGGCTGGGATGTAAAAGGAATTGAGATTTCAAAAGCTTCCGTCGCAGCTGCAAAAGATAAGGGAATTAATGTTATAACCGTACCCTTCGAAAAAGCAAAACTGGATGAAAAATTTGATTTAGTTATTTTAAATCATACGCTGGAACACTTGAAAGATCCGCTGCAGGTTATGAAAAAACTTTCAGAAATAATTAAAAGTGGCGGATATCTTTACATTGATTTGCCTAATTTTGCGAGTCTTTCTTGTAAAATATTAAAAGGGAATTGGTCAATGTTATTACCTGAAGAGCATCTTTGGCATTTTACTCAAAAATCTTTAAAAGTACTTCTAAATAAAAATGGACTACGAATGGTTTTCGTAGATAAGGCTTCAGGCATTTGGGATTTTGCAGATCCTATTGGTGGAATATTTGATTCGTTTCTTACTTTGAAAAAGAGATTTTTTACTCAAATTGTAACTGCTATTCCTTCTTATATTGTATGGAAGCTTGGACTTGGAAGCGATTTGATGGTAATTGCAAAAAAATTATGATATACATATTTTTTCTAATTATAATTTCTGTACATTCATTAATTCTTTCAAACATTCAATTTACAGCCTGGCCTGAAATGTTTTCTTATCCATATTTATTAAATAACGGGTTTAAGATGTATAAAGATATTGGGTTTCCATACCAGCCTATTTTACCTTTAATACTTGAATTCGTTTTTAGAATTTTTGGGTTTAAACTCTTAAGTCTACAAATCTTTACATGGTTAATAATACTAATTAATGATTGCCTGATTTTTTTAATCTCTTTGAAATTAACAGGAAAAAAGATTCTCTCAGTAATCCCTCTTGCGATATATGTATTAATTCAACCATTAGCTGAAGGAAATATGCTTTGGTTTGATTTGGCAACGACCCCCTTTATTTTACTTGGAGTCTATTTACTATTAAAACTAAAAAGCACTATAAACTATTTTTTGTTTGGTTTGATGTTTTCAATCGCATTTTTTATAAAACAGCAAACAGGAATTTTATATCTACTTTTGATAAGTTATCTTATTTTAAGCAAGAACTTTCGTGAGATGTTTTATATTTTAGCTGGAAGTATTTTGCCGGCAATTTTCGTTTTATTTTATGTAATCTTTAATGGAATAATTAGTGACTATATTTTTTGGACAATTGAGGTTCCTGTTCTTTGGTATCCAAAATTCCCGGGTTATACTGATTTACCATCGATTAAAGAAGCGCTATTCGTCGGCATACTTTTTATTCCAGTAGTTTACTCTGGCTTTAAATTATTAGGGAAGGATACTAATTTTACGGTAGTATTTTTTTTATTTACAGGTGCTTTTATTGCTGCATTCCCCAGGTTTGCTTTTTTCAGGTTTCAACCGGCGCTAGCTTTATATGTTGTGCTTTTAATGTATATTATTCCCGTTTTAAAAATAAGGTTTAGATTAATTTTTTACTCAATCGCTATTCTGGTATTTGGTCTGCTTTTAAAAAATAACCTGCAATTTTTTTATTTACCGGCAAGGTTTTATGGAGATAGTGAGTATAAAACTTCACAAAATATGGGCAATTTTGTCTCACACGGCCAAACTTTATATTTACTAAATGAGCACTCGTTATTTTATATCTTAACAAGTACTATTCCGCCAAAGCCCTGGATAGATAACTATGTTTGGTATATGGAGATTGAAGGAATGCAGACAAAGGTAATTGATGGTCTAAATAAAAATCCGCCAAAAATAATCTTCAGAAAAAATCCTATTGCGGGTAACTGGTATAATCTAGGCGCTTATGAACCAAAAAAAATTGTTGAATATATAGAACAAAATTATCAAAAGACAGCTATTATTGAAAGTGAGATTGAAGTATGGAAAAGAAATTGAAAATAGCATTTTTTAATTTTACTCAAACAACAGTTGAACGTGGTGCTGAAGTTTTTGTAAGTGAACTTTCAAAAAGATTTAAAAAAAACCATGTAGTTACTATATTTTCAGATAGCAATAAATTAATTCCCCGTGTACCTTTTCTTTGGAGATTTTACATTGATTTTCAGGGGATTCAAATACTGCTTTTTACTATTGATCACATAAAAGAAGTTATAAGAGAAAAATACGACGTTGTTATACCTCTGAATGGAGGATGGCAAGTAGTTTTACTTAAGGTTGTGACATGGTTTTATGGCGGCAAAATGATTATTTCCGGACAATCAGGAAAAGGATGGGATGACAGAAATAATGTTCTAATATTTCCTGATTGTTTTGTTTCTCTCTCTACTTCACTAAAAGCTTGGGCGAAAAAAATAAACCCGTTTATAAAAGTTGAATATATTCCAAACGGGGTTGATTTGACTCGATTTCATCCGGATGGTTCTAAAATAAATATTCGTTTGGAAAAACCAATAATTTTGTGTGTCGGGGCTTTAACTACTGAAAAAAGAATTGATTTAGTAATTAAAGCCGTTTCTGAATTAGAAAAAGGGAGTTTGTTAGTGGTTGGTGACGGTTCTTTGAAAGATCAACTTACAGATTTAGGTAAAAATGTTTTAGGGAAGAAATTTTTGCTAACTAAATCTAAATTCAAAGATTTGCCAAAGTATTACAGGGAGGCTGATTTATTTACTTTACCCTCACCAAGTTACAGGTCATTTGAAATAGTAATTGTTGAAGCGATGGCATCTAATTTGCCAGTAGTGGTTAATGATGATCCAATCAGAAAAGAGATTGTCGGGGATGCGGGATTATTTGTTGACCCAAAAGATGAAGGCAAATATGTAAAGGTTTTAGAAGAAGCTTTGAAAAAAAAATGGGGTGATAAACCGAGAAAACAGGCAGAAAAATTTTCGTGGGATGAAATTGCTAGAAAATACGAAAAATTGTTTGTAGAATTAATTGATTCTAGAAGACGTAAGTATAGCATTACATAATAGTATACTTTTGGCATAATTAAATATATGAGTAAAGTTTCAGTTATTATACCCACATTTAATGAAGAAAATGTTATTGGAGATTGTCTGGAAAGTTTGTCAAACCAAACATATAAAGATATAGAGGTTGTTACTGTGGATGATGGATCAGAAGACCATACAATAGATGTGATAAAAACATATCTCATATCTCATATCACTTATCACTTATACAAGCAGGCCCATAAAGGATCTGGAATAGCCAGAAATTTAGGGGCTAAAAATGCCAAGGGGGAAATTCTGGTTTTTGTAGACGCTGATATGACTTTTGACAAAAAATTCATACAGATGCTTATTAAACCGATTATTTCCGGAAAAGCAATTGGAACTTTCAGTAAAGATGAATTTGTCTTAAATAATGAGAATGTATGGAGTAAATGCTGGAATATTAACAAAGGTTTGCCTTTATATAGAATGCACCCAAAAAAATATCCAAATGAACAAAAAGTTTTTAGGGCAATTCTAAAAAAAGAATTTGATAAAACCGGAGGATTTTCCCCAATAGGATATATAGATGATTATACTTTAGCTGAAAAGTTGGGAGTTAAAGCTGTGGTTGCTCCAAATGCTGTTTTTTATCACAGGAACCCCGAAACCTTAACTGAAGTTTTTAAACAGGCAAGATGGATAGGAAAGTCAGAATACAAGAGGAGGAAAATCAAGAATGAACAGGTTATGAGGATTTTATCTCTAATTAGGTATTTATTACCTTTTACTCTAATACACTCATGTATTAGAGTATTGAAGTACAGGATTCTTAAGTATTTTATTTTTAAAATTGTTTATGATTTAGCAGTAGAAATATCTTTAATTAAATCTTTTTTTGGAGAACAAAAGTATAAATGATTTGGATAATACTTTTAGCAGCTTTTGTTTTAAGGCTTATTAATATTAATCAAAGCCTTTGGCTTGATGAAGCGATTAACGTTTTATCGTCACAAAATTTCTCATTTTGGGATATGGTTACAAAGTATCCAGTTGGTGACTTTCATCCGCCAGGATATTTTGCTCTGCTTTGGATTTGGACAAGGATAGGGGGAATCGGTGAGATTTGGGTTAGACTTCCATCAGTCTTTTTTGGAGTTGTCACAGTATGGCTTGTTTATCTAATCGGGAAAGAAATGTTTAGTAAAAGGGTTGGGATGTTGGGAGCATTTTTTATGGCAATCGCTCCACTGCATGTATATTATTCTCAAGAAGCAAGGATGTATTCACTAGTAGTCTTTTCAGTAACCCTGTCATTTTATTTTTTCTGGCGATTAATAAGCAGGGGAGATAAGGGGAATTTAGGTGATAGGATTGTTTATGGAATGAGTAATGTTTTAGTTTTATATTCTGATTATCTTATATATCTAATAATTCCGTCACAATTAATTTTTATTTTACTATTTAGAAGAGACACCCTTAAAAGAATATTAATTCCTCTTGTGTTTTCGCTTTCCGTAATCATACCTTGGCTATTTATTTTTCAAAAACAGTTAGCCATTGGAACCGCCGCTGCATCGGCTTTACCAGGCTGGGCAAATATTGTAGGGGGAGCTAGTGCAAAAGAACTACTGCTTATTCCAGTTAAAACTTTTTTCGGAAGGGTAAGCATAGAAAATAATCAAATTTATACTCTAGCTGCAGGGAGCGTTGGGTTTCTATATGGGTTATTAATTTTTAAAGGTTTAAAGAAATTAGATAATGCAACAAAACTTCTTCTTTGCTGGATTTCCATACCCGTTTCAGCTGCTTTTTTTATATCATTTTTTATTCCGGTTTTATCTTATTTCAGAATGGTTTTTATCCTGCCCCCGGTCTATCTACTTTTAGCAAAAGATGTGAATACTCTACGCTCCCGGGAGACTCCTTGGAAGCTCGGGACAGGAGTAATTTGTCTGATCAGCTTGATTTCTCTTTATGCCTATTACACAAATCCGAAATTTCAAAGGGAGGATTGGAGAAGTGCTGTAAAAATGGTGGATGAGCTAGCAATAGAGGACGGGTTAATTGTTTTTGAAAATGATAACCTTCCGGCTCCCTTTATTTACTATTCAAAAAATAAATCTCCGGCAATGGGTGGTTTAAATAAAGTTCCAGCTATAAATGAGGATGATATTAAAATTATTCCAAATATAGAAAATATCTATCTTTTCGAATATTTAGTAGATATTACAGATCCAAAGAGGCTTTTACAAAAAAATATAGTAAGAAGAGAGTATAAAGAAGTTGAAACTTTAAACTTTAACGGAGTTGGATTTGTGAGGCATTATCGATTAAGATGAATAGAGATATATTCTCGACTTCGCTCGAATAATAATTATGATTAAAGTTGGAATGGATATTTCGCAGATTGCGCACTTTGGAGGCGTTCCTGTTTACACCAGGGAACTTAGCTCAAATCTCCAGAAACAAAAAACTTTAGAGATGGTGTATTTTTTTTCATCTCTTAGAAGGACTTATCATGGATCTCTTAAGGGTGTTAAGAAATTTAAACTTCCGCCTGCCCTTTTTGAAATGCTTTTTAACAGGTTGAGAAACGTTGGAATTGAACATTTTATTGGACCTATTGATATTTTTCACTCATCAGATTGGACTCAACCCCCAAGCAAAGCTAAAAAAGTTACAACTTATCATGATGTAGTTCCGCTAAAGTATCCGCAGTGGTCACATCCAAAGATTACTGCAGTACAAAGAAGACGTCTTAGAATTGTAGAATCCGAAATAGATATGGTTATTTGTGTAAGTGAGTCAACAAAAAAGGATTTACTCACAATTTCAAGGATTCCGAAAGAAAAAACAGTGGTTATTTATGAAGGGGTTAGTGAGATTTTTAAACCACAGGATATTAAAGTAATTAAGGATTTTAAGAAAAGGTATGATCTACCGGAAGAATTTGTTTTGGCAATTGGAGGAGTCGGGGAGCGAAGAAATTTAAAAAGAGTTAAAGAAGCATCTAAAAATTATAAACTAATAATATCCGGAATGGATATTCCCTGGGTTTCATACGAAGAACTTCCTCTTTTATACTCATCTGCCAGGGTTTTGTTTTATCCGAGCTTTTACGAAGGATTCGGGTTACCAATAATTGAGTCGATGGCCTCTGGAATACCAGTAATTACATCAAACGTTTCAAGCATGCCGGAGGCAGGAGGAGATGCAGCAATATATGTAAATCCTGAAGATGCGGGAGAAATGGAAGGTAAGTTAAAAGAAGTTATGGAAAATAAAAGTTTAAGAGAGGAACTGATTAAAAAGGGTTTTACCCAAGCCAAAAAATTCTCCTGGCAAAAATGCGCAGAAGAAACATCGGAGGTTTATAGGAGGCTTTTGGAACGATGAATATCTGGATAGATGGGAAAGAGGCAAATCAGCCTAACCGCGTTGGATCAGGACAGTTTGCATTTGAAGTAATTAGAAATCTTGAGAAATTGGATCATAAAAATGAATATACTATTTTACTACCTTCTCTTACAATGGAAGATTTACCAAAAGAGCGTCCTGGATGGAATTATAAAATATTAAAACCAAATAAACTTTGGACAATAGTTACTCTTCCTTTGGCGCTATATTCTGCAAAAGTAAAACCTGATTTAATATTTTCCCCAACTCATTACATCCCGAGATTTTCTCCTGTAAAGCGGGTGGTAACTATTTTTGATTTAGCATATCTTCATTTTCCAGAGATGTTTACAAAAAAGGATTTGTGGCAGTTAACGAACTGGAGTAAATATTCAATAAAAAAAGCAGACCATATTATTACAATTTCTAAATCTACTAAAAAAGATATTATGAAAAAATATAAAGTGAAAAGTAAAAAAATTACAGTTGCATATCCGGGATATGACAGAAAAAATTACAAATTACAAATTACAAATTTCAAGTTAGAGAATATAAAGAAAAAATATGAAATATTGGGTGGCTACATTATATATATAGGGACAATACAGCCAAGGAAAAATCTTGTAAGGCTTATGGAGGCGTTTGCGCGGATCGTCCACCTCCGAGGTGAGACAAAGAGTACATCCGGATTACACCTCGGAGGTGGATTGCAGTTAGTCATTGCTGGTAAGACTACTGGTCCAGGAAGGAAAGGCTGGAAATATGAAGATATTTTAAAAACACCTAAAATGTTAGGGATAGAGGATAAAATAATTTTTACCGGATTTGTTCCAGCGGAAGATTTGCCTGTTCTTTTGTATGGTGCTGAAGCATTTGTCCTTCCGTCTTTATGGGAGGGATTTGGGATACCGGTTTTAGAAGCTATGGCTTGTGGTGTTC
>MFDK01000005.1:34424-41134 GCA_001776865.1 Candidatus Daviesbacteria bacterium RIFCSPLOWO2_01_FULL_37_10
TTATTTCCAATGTCTCGTCACTTCCTGAAGTTGCAGGGAATGCAGGGCTATTAGTTGATCCATATTCCATAGACCAAATAGAACAGGCAATGAGAACTCTTTTAACAGATAAAAAGCTAGGGGGAAAGAAATCAAAACAAGGTTTGGAGCAGGTTAAAAAATTCTCCTGGGAGAAATGTGCGAAAGAAATACTTCGTTCATTTAACAAACTTGCTAATTGAATTTAAATTCCGTAAACTTAAAGTAATATGAACCTGTTTAAAGATCGAATGGGAAGCGATTTGTCTGTTACAGATGCTGGAAATAAAATAGTAAATAGATTTCTAAATTATTTTCTGGATTTTTGGTTACTTGTTTTAACTATTGCTGGGAATATTCCTATACACTCGATCAGGTGGATTTTCTATTTTTTATCAGGAATGAAAATTTCTCCAGAGGCACATATTCATATGTGGGCGAGGTTTTATAAACCTTCAGGAATATCGGTTGGTAAAGATACAATAATAGGTGATAACGCATTCTTAGACGGTAGAGCTCCTCTTAAAATTGGAAGTCATGTTGATATTGCGTCAAAAGTTGTGATTTATAACTCTCAACATGATATAAACTCAGAAGATTTTCATGCTACATTAGGAAGTGTAGAAATTGAAGATTATGCCTTTATAGGACCTGGGGTAATTATATTGCCGGGAGTTAGAATTGGGAAAGGTGCTGTGATTGGGGCAGGAGCGGTTGTAACTAAAGATGTAGAGGCATTTACTATTGTTGGTGGAGTTCCGGCACATTTGATTGGTGAAAGAAAGAACAAGGAGCCTCAGTATAAATTAGGAAGAGCCAGGTTATTCCAATAAGCATATGAAATTTCCAATTTCCAATTTTAAATTTCAAATTATTTTGGTGTTTTTTATACTTGGTTTAGCGTACATTATATCTCCGGGACCAAATTCGATTGACGATTTTCCACCGATTCCCGGTTCGGTAAAATCTAATGAACCGGGTGATACTTACCAGGTTGGAAATATTGCTGCCTATTTTAGTGATTTTGACAGAAATGGAATAACGGAGTTTTACAAAACTGCTTATCAAAATATGTATTTTGGCTTTATTTTACCACCGGTTAACTTAAATTACCCTCCTGAATTTGCTAAACAAGCAATAAGAGATGAACAGAAGAGTACTTTCTTAAAAGAATATGTTTACCCCTTGAAAGGATCAATTTTTGTAAACGGGTATGAGCCGTTTATAGAGAATGAACTTAAGAATAAAAGCCACAATTTTATTGGGGACCATATTCATATAAATGGGAGATATTTTGTATCAAAAACAACAATTAGATATTATCCTGCAAATATTTTTGCCGTAATATTTGTCTATTTTGGAATTTGGATAACAATTTATTACTTAATTAAGATAAGTAGATTTGCTATGAAAGAATCTTTATGAATGTATTAGTTTGTATAGTTAATTATAATTCAAAGGATCATTTAAAAAATTGTCTAATGAGTCTTGGGAAATTTGAGAATAATGTTAGAATAGCTGTTTTAGACAATGCGTCTTATGACGGGGCAGCAGACATGCTAAAAAAAGACTTTAAGGAAGTTATAATTTATGAAAGTAATAAGAATTTAGGATTTGGAGGAGGACAAAATATAATTTTTAGGAAAGAAAGAGCAGATTATTATTTAGTACTAAACCCGGATACATTATTTGAGGAAGAGGTTATAGAAACAATGATTTTGTTGATGGAGAAAAACCCTAAGTGCGGGATTGCAAGCTGCAAGATTTTAGACTTTGACGGAAAGTTACAACCTAATGCAGGTGATTTACCCTGGGGGTGGGCACTTATAAACTGGCTTTTTAACCTTGAGGTTCTCGGGATAAAATCATCTCTTCATAGAAATGAGAATAGCTACTACGAGTCAGAGCATGAAGTTGGTTGGGTCTCTGGTAATTTTATGATGATAAAAAAAGAAGTTTTGCAAAAACTAGGCGGTTTTAACGAAGATTATTTTATGTATTTTGAAGATGTTGATATTTGTCAAAGAGCGAAGAAGGAAGGATTTAAAATTATGGTTAATCCAAAAGTTTCTATAAAACATCTTTCAGGAGGAAGTTCGAGCAGTACAAAATTTGTGCAGTGGAGTGGTGAATATAGAGGGCTAATTTATTTTTACAAATTCTTTAGTGGAGAACTCGCTGCTTTAATTGTCCGTTTACTCTGTTACATGTCGATACTTCTCAGGATTGCAGGGTTTACAATTACGGGGAAAATTAACTATTCTTATATATATGGGAAAGTCATCATCAGCATTTGAAAAATATCTCTTTTTTGGAGTTTTGGGTTTATTCGTATTTATACCGCTCTATCCAAAATTCCCGCTTTTTAGCGTTCCAGGAACTTATGTTGCGGTAAGGCTTGAAGATTTTTTAATTGGACTGGTTATAGTTTGGTTTTTTATAGCAAAATTGTCCGAAGTTAAAAAAATTATTAACGAACCTGTTACTAAATCTATATTACTCTATTGGGGTGTTGGAGCCCTATCCTTATTTTCTGCGATAACCATAACTCATACAGTTTCTCCTCACCTTGGATTGTTGCATTTCTTGAGAAGAATAGAATTTATGGCTTTATTTTTTGTGGCGTATAGTGCATTTACCAGCTACTGGCAATTTAAACTATGGTTTAAAGTAATGCTTTTTGTTACTCTAGCTGTGGCTTTATATGGATTTGGTCAGCAGTGGTTAAACTTTCCTGTAGTCTCAACTACAAATAAAGAATTTTCAAAAGGTTTACTTCTCTTTCTAACTCCTGATGCCAGGGTAAATTCTACTTTCGCAGGGCATTACGATTTGGCAGTTTACCTTATGTTTTTTATAGTTCTTGCAGCATCTTTTTTTGTTTACTACAAGAAGATTATAAATAAGGTTTTATTGGCAGGTATATCAGGGCTCTCGTTTTTACTTTTAGCTATGACTGCTGCCAGAGTTTCTTTTTTTGCGCTAATTTGTGGCATCCTCATTCTTTTCTGGATGGTTAAACAAAAAAAACTGATAATTGTAATGATTTTTTTAAGCCTTTTCGCGCTTGCTATCTCGCCAGAACTCAGGCATAGAACCGTTGCTACATTAACTGTTAACCTTATTGGCGGAGGAGGTCCAAAATACACCCCGCCGCCGCAATCAGATAACCCGACAAAGCACTTCTCTATAGAAAATGCGGCATCAGGGGTTGCAACTCCCGCAGGTGTTCCGGTTGATGTAGCTCCAGGGGAACCACTTAATACAACAGAGCTTGGGGTATTCAGGTCTTTCGGGATAAGGTTTGACGTTGAATGGCCAAGGGCTATTAGAGCTTTTTTGAAAAATCCTTTTCTTGGTACGGGTTACTCATCAATAACAATTGCAACTGATAATGATTATTTGAGAATGCTTGGGGAAACTGGAATTCTTGGTTTCGCTTCTCTGCTACTTGTATTTTTTATTATAGTTAAGAAAATCTGGAAATTCTTAAGGTTTACTGAAAAAAACCAAAGCTATTATTTTGTTGCGGGGATTTTTTGTTCGGTTATTGCTCTTGCGCTAAATGCCATTTTTATAGACGTTTTGGAATCTTCGAAAGTAGCAGAGCTTTTATGGCTTACTCTTGGGGCAACATTCGCACTAATTAAACTTGAGCGCAAATGAAAATAATACTTCTTTTTTTAATACTCCTGGTTGCTTTCTCTTTACGTATTATAAAAGTAGATTCACCAATTGCTGATTGGCATTCCTGGAGACAGGCGGATACAGCATCTGTTACGAGAAATTTTATAAAGCAAGGCTTTAATCCATTTTATCCCAAAGGAGATGATATGTCCGGAATTGCAGAAGAGCCGATTGCTAATACCGGACACCTGCGTTTTGTGGAATTCCCGATTTATAACATAGCAGTTTATCCTCTCTATCTTTTTTTTGGGGTAAATGAAATTTTTCATAGGCTGGTGTCAGTATTCTTTTCCATGGGGAGTATAATCTTTTTATATTTAGTTTCTAAAAAATATGCAGGAGAAATTGTTGGTTTTCTTAGTGCTTTTATTTTTGCAATTTTACCATTTAATGTTTTTTTCTCAAGAACAACACTTCCTGAGCCAACCCTTATATTTTTTTCCTTAGGTATGATGTATTTTGTTGACAGATGGATTTGGGAGGGTAAAAGAAAACTAATGTTTTTGGGATTTTTATTTACTTCTGTGGCATTTTTAATAAAGCCGTGGGCTTTTTTCTTTTTTTTACCGCTTGTTTATTCGGCATTAAAAAGAGAAGGAAGTATTGTAAAAGTTATTAAAAAATACTTAAGGTTTTTTACCCTCTCTTTAACGCCTTTTATTTTATGGAGGGTATGGATAATACAAACACCGGAAGGAATACCTGCATCAAATTGGCTTTTTAATGGAGATGGAATAAGATTTCGCCCGGCTTTTTGGTGGTGGATAATATCTGAGCGGATTGGCCGGGAAATACTGGGGGTTACAGGTGCTTTTTTATTTTTTCTAGGGCTATTAATAAAACCCCGGGACGGAAACTACTTTCTTCATATTTGGGCACTATCCTTATTCTTATATTTCATTACTTTTGCTACAGGAAATGTCCGTCACGATTATTATCAGATTGTTTTTGTTCCGGTTGCAGCTGTGTTTGTATCAATTGGTTTTATCAGATTAATAAAAGGAGTTTCAGATTTTATTCCAAGGTTTTGGAGTATACCGATGGCTTTTCTTTTTCTAACTTTAACTATTTATTTTACCTGGACTCAAGTGAAAGAACTTTATAAAGTTAATAACCCGCCAATTATTGAAGCCGGAAAAAAGGCAGATGAAATATTACCAGAAGATGCAGTAGTTGTTGCCCCTTATATGGGAGATACTGCATTTTTGTATCAGATAAACCGTATCGGGTTTCCTGTCACAGCCCTTCCTCTATCGGAGATGGTTTCTGACTATGGAGTTACACACTATGTTTCAGTAAACAGGGACGACAAAACAAATTGGGTTTTAAGGCATTTTGAAATTTTGGAGGATAACCCAAAATTTGTAATTGCAGATTTAACTAAAATAATCAAACCACTGAGCATAGAAGATAAAGAACCTTAAAAGAACTTGCAATGAAAGTATTAATGTTGACACCATATTTACCATATCCTTTAATAACTGGAGGTCAAACGAGGTCTTATAATTTAATAAAAAGACTATCCGCACTAGGACATAAGATTACTCTTTTTTGTCTTGTAAAATCAGATAAAGAAAAGACTTTCGCACCGGAACTCGAAAAATATTGCGAGAAAGTAAGAATTTTTAAAAGACCTGAAAAACCGTGGACACTTAAAAATATTTTGAAAACGGGTTTAAGCCTATTTCCGTTTCTAGTTATTAGGAATCAAGCGAATGGTGAAAAAAAAGAAATTGAGGAAATCCTAGGAAAAGAAAATTTTGATCTTATACATGCTGAGACATTTTACGTTATGCCACATATTCCTAAAACAAAAGTGCCAGTTCTTCTGGTTGAGCAAACTATTGAATATTTAGTATACAAGCATTTTGTAGATGAATTTAAAATTTTTCCGTTGAGGCCTCTTCTATATATTGATGTTGCCAAACTTAAATATTGGGAAAAAAGGTTTTGGCTTAAAGCAGAACGAGTAGCAGCTATGTCTTCTGATGATAAAGCCTCGATGAAATTTTTAGTACCGGGTTTAAAAGTAGATATTGTTCCAAACGGAGTTGACGTTAAATATTTTGAGCAAAAAGTTGCTGAGAAAAGTAAAAGCCCGGTAATACTATATCTTGGGAATTTTACCTGGCTTCAAAATAGAGAGGCAGTAGCTGTACTTCTCAAAAAAATATGGCCGATTATAAAACTTAAGCTGCCGGAAACCAAACTTTGGATAATAGGAAAAGATGCAAAAAATTTTTTCCCGAATTTATCTTCTGAGATAAGAGTTGAAGAGGTTAGTGATGTAAGAAAAGTATACCAGGAAGCAACAGTTTTAGTAGCCCCTATTTATGGAGGAGGGGGAACAAGATATAAAAACCTCGAAAGTTTTGCATCTGGACTACCTGTTGTTACAACTTCAATTGGAATTGGAGGAACTGATGCAAGAAATGAAGAGGAGGTTATTATAAGGGATAAGCCCGGAGAAATTGCGGAAGCAACAATTGAGCTGATTTTAGATGAAAACCTTTATAAAAAAATTTCAGAAAATGCAAAAAAGCTGGTAAAAGAAAAATATGACTGGGATCCTATTGCGAAAGATCTTAGCAATATTTATGAACAACTCGGAGCGAAAGCTTAGTATTAGTATTGTAAATTTTAATAGCGGAGAGTATTTAGAAAAATGTCTTAGCTCTTTAAGTAAAACCGGGGGGAGTATTAATCTGGAAATTTGGGTTGTTGATAATAATTCATCGGATAACAGCTTAGAACTTGCTAAAGAAAAATTCCCTGATGTAAACTATATTGATAATAATCAAAACCTTGGATTCGGGCGGGCGCATAATATTGCTCTAAGAAAAATTAAAAGCGAATTCGTATTAATTTTAAATCCTGATACGGAAGTTGAAAGCGGAGTTATTTCAAGTATGCTTAACTTTATAGAGGGTAGTCCCGGGGTTGGTGCCGCAACATGTAAAGTGCTTCTTGGAAATGGAAAGTTGGATCTTGCTTCTCACCGGGGG
>MFDK01000005.1:41153-72739 GCA_001776865.1 Candidatus Daviesbacteria bacterium RIFCSPLOWO2_01_FULL_37_10
CTTTCCTTTATTATTTTCTTAAAAACGGAAGCCTTTATCATTTATCTAACGCACCGATGGATAAGATTCATGAAGTTGATGCAATTTCCGGATCTTTTTTTCTTACTAGGAAGTCAGTTTTAGAAAAGGTGGGTTATTTTGATGAGGATTATTTTATGTACGCGGAGGATATTGATTTGTGTTTTAGAATTAAGGAGGCTGGTTTTAAGGTCATGTTTGTTCCGGAAGTTTCAATAATTCATCACAAAGGTGTCTCGTCTGGACTTAAAAAGCATTCACAAAACTTAAGTACTGCAGATATTGAAACGAAAATGAGATCACTTAATGCTTTTTATGGCGCAATGAAGATTTTTTATAAGAAGCGTATGGAGCAAAAATATCCCTTTTTTATAAACCGGTTAGTGTATTTAGGAATTAATTTAAAGTGGTTTCTGGCCAAACAAAAAATGCAGGTATAGTATCTAGCAATAAAATTCAAGGAAAAAGAAGAGTTGTCAACCTAGTTCAAATGAAAGGTGGATTTTAACATTAGACATTGGAAGATATTTTAAAAATAATCTAACTAGTTTCTAATCAATCCGAATTTCCTAAAATAAGTTCTGGGATTAAATCTTTCCGGAATCAGATGGATCTCGTTATTAGGAAAAGTTTTTCTAAAAGTTTCTATTCTAGAGTCCCATTTGGATCTCTCGGTAGCTGATTTTGCAAGCACAAGAGTGCCGCAAGTCCAAACGAGATAACTTGCAAGGAGTAATTCGCTATCAGTTGGTTGTCTAGAACTAAATAACTCCACGTATATAGGATAACCTACAAATGTTGCTACCGCCTCCATGATTCCTTGTACCTGAAGAATTCTACCACCCAAAAAAACAAGGTTTGCCAAACGTCCATCTTTTGTTAATTTTGCTTTTAATTCGGTCGGATTACCCCGGATATAAGCAGGGGAACTTTTATCAGTTACCATTTCGTATCGATCTTCCCCAAAAGTAAAAATAGGTTCTATGGTTGTTGTATATCTTTCCACTTCATTTGCGTTCATAATGCTAGAAATAATATCACAATTTCTGCATTCAAGTAACGGTTTGTGAAAATCCTTGACTTTTACACTTGCAATCTTTTTGGATTTGTTTGTGTTATACTTACGAACATGGCATTTAATCGAGATAGAAATAGTAGATCAGGAGACAGGGGAGGTTTTAGACCTAGTCCCTCTTTCGGTGGTCGACCAAGTTTTGGAGGTCGAGATCGTGATAGAGGAGACTCGCCTCGCTTCGCGCCTTCGGCGTCGCTACGCGCGGGCGGAGCGAGCCGTGGACCTGTAGAGATGCACAAAGCAGTTTGTGATAACTGTGGTAAGAATTGCGAAGTTCCTTTTAGACCAACCAGTGGAAAACCCGTTTATTGCAGTAACTGTTTTGAACAGCAAAAGGGAGATTCTGATACAAGATTTGAGAGAAGAAACTCTGAAAGATCAGAGGAGCGGCAAATGTTTAGCGCTGTTTGTGCCGACTGCGGGGATGAATGTAAAGTTCCATTTAGACCGACTAGTGATAAACCAGTATTTTGTAGTAATTGTTTCGGGGGGAAAAAGAATTCCGGAGGAAATGCTGGAGGTAAGGATAAATTCGAAGAACTTAATGCTAAACTGGATAAAATTTTAGGTTTACTTTCTTCCGATTCCGCCAAGGCTACGCCGGACAAGCCTGTTGAAGCTACAGTTGATGTTGTTGCTGAAATTGCTGCTAAGCAAGTAAAAAAGGCAGCTAAAAAGAAAGCAAAAGTAAAAGAAATGGCTCCTGTTACTGAAATAGTTACTGAAGAATAAATACTAGTCTTCTGATTTTTCTATAAAATATTTTTTACCTTTTAGTTTTTCCGGGAGTAAACTTTTATCTTTATCTGGATACATCTCGTAATCCTTGCCGTACCCTAGCTCTTTCATCAGCTTTGTCGGGGCATTTTTTAAATGAAGTGGAATTGGCAAGTTACCGAGGTTCTTAATATCATCAACCGCCTTAAAATAGGCGTTGTAGGCACTCCTATCTTTTTTAGCCTTAGCCAAATAAACAGTTCCGTGGGCAAGATTGATTGTACATTCAGGGTATCCAATAACTTCGCATGCTTTAAAAACCTCATTGGCAATCACTATGGCGGTGGGTTGAGCCATACCAATATCTTCTGAGGCAAAAATGACCATTCGCCTGGCAATAAAAAGTGGATCTTCTCCTGCCTCTATCATTCTTGCCAGATAATACAAAGCTGCGTCCGGATTACTAGCTCTCATAGATTTTATAAAAGCTGAGATAGTGTTGTAGTGTTCTTCACCGTTTTTGTCATACATTAAAGCTTTTTTCTGTATTGCCTCCTCAATTGTTTTTTCCGTAATTTCCACTTTGGCCTCCAGAGAATTTACAGCAATCTCCAGGGTGTTTAGTATTTTTCTGGCATCTCCGTTACTTTCTTCGATCAAAAACTCTAAAGCTTTATCAGAGATTTTTGCCTTGAATTTACCTAAACCAAACTCTGTATCTGTTAGCGCTTTTTCGGCAACTTCGGTTAGTTCCTCTTTAGTAAGCCGATTTAGAACAAATACTCTGGAGCGGGAAAGAAGTGGTGCAATAATTTCAAAACTGGGATTTTCAGTGGTAGCACCAATTAAAGTGATAACACCGCGTTCTACAAAGGGAAGAAATGCGTCTTGCTGAGACTTACTAAAACGGTGAATCTCATCAATAAATACTATGGTTTGGCGAGCAGGATCTAACTCCCCGAAAATCTTCTTAAGTTCCGCAGTGCAGGTATTAACTGCAGAGAATTCTAAAAAATCCACCTGGGTTTCTTTAGCAATAACCCGGGCTAAAGTTGTTTTACCAACTCCAGGAGGTCCCCAAAAAATCATAGAAAAAATCTGTCCGGACTTTATGGATTTAGTCAGCAAACTATCATTTGAAAGAATATGTTTTTGACCAATAATTTCTGATAACTTATTCGGTCTCATTCTGTCAGATAAGGGAGTCACATTTTTAATAATACCCAAACTAACTCCGAAGGTCAACACTTAATTTAAATTGCATAGCCTAAAGCCATAAGCTACAATGCTTATATGAAGATTACCATAGATTGCAGGATGTGGTCTGAATCAGGGATTGGGAGGTATTTAAGGAATTTAATTTCTGAACTTCAGAAACTGGATAAAAAGAATGAGTACTTTTTATTGCTTTTAAAAAAAGATTATGAAAATGATGAATTAATTATGGATTCCCGCTTTCGCGGGAATGACAAGGAGGGGAACTTCCATAAAGTATTGGCGGATTTCAGGTGGTATACAGTCAGGGAACAAATTGAACTTCCTGGATTATTAAATAGACTTAAGTCGGATCTTGTTCATTTTCCGCATTTTAATGTACCTATTTTTTACCGGGGTAAATTTGTAGTTACAATTCATGATTTAATTCACCAGCATTTTCAAATGAGAAGGGTTACAACTCTTGATCCGTTAACATATAAACTAAAGCATTTTGGATACAAAAAAGTTTTTGGGGTGACTGTAAGAAATGCAGTAAGTATTATTACTCCTTCAGAGTTTGTTAAGAAACAGTTGATGGATGAATGGGATGTGGAGAGTAGAAAGATAACAGTTACCCCGGAAGCAGTAGATACCAAACTATACACGACCGTGCATAGTTTGGTACAGGATAAAGTTAATGAAATGCTGGATAAATTCAATATAAAGAAGCCTTATGTTTTTTATGTGGGGAATGCACATCCGCATAAAAATGTTGAAGGGCTGATTAAGGCTTTTTTGAAATTAAAATCACGTCATTCTGAGTTTAATACGAAGTATCAAGCTTCGCTTATTTCAGGATCTGTAAATAAGATTCCGAAACAAGTTCGGAATGACAATAGAGGTTTGCAGTTGGTTTTATCAGGAGCTAATAATTATTTTTGGAAAAAAGTGAAGGAAAAATATAATCTGGATTCCCGCCTTCGCGGGAATGACAATGTGGTGGAAGATATAATTTTTACGGGTTTTGTAACCGATGAAGAAATGGTGGCACTATATAAAGGCGCTCAATGTTTTATTATGCCGTCGTTTGAGGAGGGATTTGGGATTCCTATACTTGAGGCAATGGCAGCCGGGTGTCCAGTGGTTTCGTCAAATGCAGGAGCACTAAAAGAAGTTGGCGGAGATGCGGCCGTTTACTTTAATCCCCATGATCAGGGAGATATGGTTGATAAGATTGATGGGGTGTTTAAAGACGGAGACTTAAGGAAAGAATTGATGGTAAAAGGAAAAAAAAGAGTTAAAAAATTCAGCTGGAAAAAAATGGCAGAGAAAACCTTGGAGGTTTACAATGAAACAATTTAAAAAAGCTTGGGATCAATCTAGAAAATCGATTTTTAGATTGGAACTTTTGTCTATCTATAATGTATCAGGTGACCGTGAATGTTTCCAAAAATTTCTTAAGCATGAAGATTATATTGATAATGAATTTAGAGAATGGTTGATTAAAATCGAGAATACCAATAAAAAGGGCGTAAGAACTGAAAGAGTTCGTATTTATGCACAACCTGTAAATGATTATATTAAATATGAGATTGATGCATGGAAGCATTCTATAAAAGTTGGAGATAAGGTGTTTTTCCTCGATTATGAGAAGTATGTAGGTATAATCGAAGAGTTAAAAATAGTTCCGGAAGATTTCTGGCTATTTGATGAGTCTGTTCTTGTTACATTCCACTATGGTTCAGATGGTAGCTTCATAGGTGAGGAACTAATGGTTGGTGATGTGCTTATCAGGAAGTGTATCGATTTGAAGAATAAGTTGCTTGATATTTCAATTCCATATCAGCAATTCTTAAAAGATATATGAAAGTTGCAATTGTACACGATGACCTTGTGCAGTTTGGCGGGGCGGAGAGAGTTTTAGAAGGAATTTGTGAGATTTATCCTGATGCGCCAATTTATACCTCAGTTTATGACCCGTCAAATGAGCAGTTAAGAAAAAGGTTTAGATCTAAAAAAATTATTACTTCTTCTTTACAAAAAATTCCGGGGTGGAAATATTTATACAAACCATTATTTTTCCTTTACCCAATTGCTTTTGAACAGTTTGATTTTACAGGTTTTGATTTAGTTATTTCACACACCACCCGTTTTGCAAAATCAGTTATTACAAAACCGGAAACAAAACATATTTGTTATTGTCATACTCCTCCAAGATTTTTATGGAATTTTTCAGGGGAAAATCAATATGTATGGTTAAAACCGCTCATGGAATATTTAAGGAGATATGATAGAGTTTCTGCAAACAGGGTTGATTTATTTTTAGCAGGTTCAGAAAATGCAAAGGTAAGAATAAAAGAAATATATGGGATGGATTCAAAAGTAGTTTATCCGTTCATAGATCTTACAAGATTTGCAGGAATTGAAACCTTTGACGGAGGATATTTTGTTGTTATATCAAGACTTAATAGATACAAAAGAGTAGATTTAGCAGTGGAGGCGTGTTTAAGATTGGAGATTCCACTTAAAGTCATCGGAAGTGGATTTGAAGAAAAGATCCTGAAACAAGTTCAGGATGACGTGGGGAGTAATAGAATAGAGTTTTTGGGAGATTTAAGCGATGAAATGGTGGTAAAAGTTTTAGCCGGTGCAAGAGCTTTAATTATTCCCGGAATTGAAGATTTTGGATTAGCATCTCTTGAGGCCCAAGCTTTAGGAAAGCCGGTTATTGCGTATAGAGAGGGCGGAGCACTGGAATCTGTAATAGATAATAAAACTGGAATATTTTTTAGTGAACCCACCGTAAATTCTCTAGCCAGTTCTATCATCCGCTTCAATGATTTAAATCATTTTGACAAGGACAAGTGCATAAAAAATGTAAAAAGATTTAGTAAAGAAACTTTTATAAAGAGTTTCAAGCAAACCGTTGCTTCTTTGTGTTAATCTAATAGACATGCTTTACGATTTTGTAAAAAGATTAATAGATATAACAGGTTCATTTTCAGGAATTTTTCTTCTGTCCCCGCTTTTTTTAGTTGTATCAATAGCTATAAAACTTGATTCTGAAGGACCGGTATTTGCAGATACTCCAATGAGAGTAGGCAAAACGGGTAAGCTTTTTAAGATGTATAAATTCCGGTCAATGGTAAAAGATGCCCAATCTATTTTGGAAAATAACCCGCAGCTTCTTGACCAGTACAAAAAAAACAGTTACAAAATATTTAACGACCCAAGAATTACAAGCATTGGGAAAATTATAAGAAGATTTTCAATTGATGAACTCCCGCAGCTTGTGAATATTTTGAAAGGAGAAATGAGTCTTGTTGGACCAAGAGCTTATTACCCATTTGAGCTGGAAGAGCAGCAGGTAAAATATCCCTCAACCAGAAAATATGTTAAGATAATTCTTGAAGGAAGGCCCGGGGTAACAGGTGTTTGGCAAGTTTCAGGAAGATCAAATATTAATTTTGACAAAAGAGTAGAAATGGATGCAAAGTATGTTTTAAGACGTTCTGTTATATATGATTTACAACTTATGTTAAAAACAATTCCCGCAGTAGTTTCCGGAAAAGGAGCGATTTAGAGTAGAGTCAAGTGATATAGTCCGCCACTGGCGGACTTGACTCTAGCGACTAATCACTAAAATATGCTAAATCTTAATAAGAAAATTGACTATAAATATAATAGTTATTCTAGAAAACACAAATTTAGTGGGAAAATCTTTTTTAGGATATTTTTTATCTTTGTATTTATAGCAATTATTATCGGAATACCTCTTAAGTTTGCATATGACGGAGTAAAAGAGGTTGGTGTTCATGGGCAAGCTATTGCAAGCGCATACCAGAGCCAGAATTTCGGTCAAATAGTTACCGAGACTGAAGCTGCCGGAAGTTCACTAAAAAAAATCGACACTTCTCTTAATTTTTTAGTTTGGTTAAGGTTAATTCCAGTAGTTGGAGGATATTTTGGAGATATTAAATCCTTAACAAGTGCTAGTGTTGACGAACTTTCAGCTCTTAATATTCTTTTTTCAGAGTTAAAGCCATATGAGAAAGAGCTTGGGTTTTTGGGTCAGACAATGGCAGGACAAGACAGGATAACACAAGCTATTAAAATTTTGGAAAAGTCATATCCCATTTTTCCAAAGATGGAAAAAAACCTTAAATCAGCAAAGGAAAAAGTTGAGGAGATAGATGAGAGTAAATATACTGAGGAGTTTCGTGGAATTCGCCTCAGGGATTTTATAAGAACTTTAAAAAACTTTTATGTAGGAGTATATATTGCAACCACAGTGTCAAAAGATGCTTTGGAAATTGCTCCAGCTGCCTTAGGTCAAACAAGTACAAAAAATTATCTTTTACTTTTTCAAAATGATAAAGAAATAAGGGCAACTGGAGGATTTTTAACAGCTTATGCTTTTTTAAAAATTGATAAGGGGCAAATTAACGCAACAGTTTCTGATGATATTTACCGGCTTGACGAAAGGCTACTTGGTACATGTCAATCTAAAATTTGTCCTCTTAAACCTCCAGCCCCAATTGCAAAATATTTACCTGAAGTTGATGGAAAGGAGAGGCAAGCATGGAGTATGAGGGATTCAAATTTATCCCCGGATCTTGCAACTTCTGCAAAGGAATTTGAAAGGATGTATGGGTATTTGGGGCAAGGGCTGCCATTTGACGGAATAATTTATATTGACTCACAGGTTGTTGAAGAACTTATTGAAGTGACAGGAGAAATTGATATTTTTGGAACACCCTATTCTGCGAAGCTGGATCACAGGTGCAATTGTCCGAATGTTATTTATGAACTGGAATCATATGCAGAAATTGCCTCAAAAGGGGAACAGGATAGAAAAGCAATTCTTGGAGTTTTAATGCAGCAGATGCTGGTTAAACTGATTGGGGCAGATACGGAAAAAATACCGCAGTTTTTAGAAACTATTGTACGGCTTGCAAATCATAAGCACATTATGTTTTATATGCATGATGGGAAAACTCAAGACTCTTTAGCAAAACTTAACTGGACAGGAAAAATAAAAAGCTTTGATGGAGATTATCTGCATATAAATGACAGTAATTTTGCAGGAGGAAAATCAAATATTTATCTGGAGGAAAAAGTTACACAGGAAATAAAAGTTTCAAGCGGGAAGGTTACAAAAAAGATTACTGTAGAATACAAAAATCCTCAAAAACACGATACATGGCTTAATGGAATCAACAGAAGTTATGTCCGGTTTTATGTGCCTTTGGGATCTAAGCTGGTTTCTTCCAAAGGCTCTGATAACCCGGTTACAACAATAGAGGATTTAGATAAAACTGTATTTGAGGCGTTTGTTGTTACACGTCCGGAAAATTCCCGAAAGCTTGAAATAGAATACGAGATTCCGTACAAACCATCTGGGGAGTATAACTTAATGGTTCAAAAACAACCCGGAGCAAAAGACTTTGAATATATTATAAAAATAAATGGATCTACCAAAGAAAATTTTAAGCTGGATCAGGATAGGGAATTTAAGTTTGACATATAGTGTATAATGTCTTTAATGGAAAAAGACCAAGAGCTAAAAGCGCATGAAGTTTTTAAGTCGGTTCGTGAGGGATTGGGTTTAACTCCGGAACAAATGGCAATACATTTGGAACTTGATCCAACGACTATTGTTGGATATGAAGATGGTTCAAGAAAGTTACCGCAACAACTTTGGTTTTACTCGCGTTTTGCAAGCATCGAAGGAATTAAGCCATCGGATGTTGCAAGTGTTTTAAGAGCAGATCATGCACCTGCATGGTTATTCCGAGAATCTGTTGAACCTAGGCGTATGATAAATCCTGCACTTGGGGTAGAAATTCCAGTTTATATACCAGTGAGTACATTAAGTGACAAGGAATTAGCAGTAGTAGAAGTGGAGATCCGAAACTATTAGCTAGCCGTCCTTCCTTGATACGGAATCCATATAGAAGATCCTGAAACAAGTTCAGGATGACAGTAGAGAGATTCTCGACTTCGATCGAACAATAATATAAACTTTTCCATAATGAGGGCATTTAAGACTGAAGGGATAATTCTTAAACGTAAGGATTTTGGGGAGGCGGATAGGATTATTACGGCTTTTACACTCCACCGAGGGAAGATTTCCATTATTGCCAAAGGCGTAAGGAGAATTACCTCTAGGCGTGCTGGTAATGTTGAGCTTCTGAATCGTGTTCAGATGTTTTTATATCCTGGAAAACAGTTTTTAAATCTTACAGAGGCAACCTCACTGGATACTTATCAAAAGATAAAAGAGGATTTAACCCTTTCAACTTATGCTTACCATATTATAGAACTTGTTGATAAATTGACTGCAGAAAATCAGGAAAACAGAAGTTTATATGTTCATCTGGTGGAAGTTTTAAAAAGGCTTTCTGAAAATCCAAGGCAAATTTGGATTCGGGCGTTTGAAGCAAAAATTTTGTCTAATCTAGGTTTTTTCAGTTTTGATTCCTTCGGTGTGAAGCTACCACACACCGGGGGTGTGATAGATAGACACCTTGGGATATTGATGGAGAATTTGCAAAAATTAAGCTGGGAGGAAATAGGGAAAATGAGTTTAGATGAAAAACAGGCGCTGGAACTTGAACGTGTTTTAAGATATCATATTGAGAGAGTATTGGAAGGGACTTTAAAGGCTAGGAAGTTTCTTAGGAAATGATCATTTGTCATTCCTGCGAATGCAGGAATCTAATTAACTATTAACGCTTGTATTTAAATGGATCCCCGCCTTCGAGGGGATGACAGGAATAAAATGGATAAACAAAATTTACTAGAAAAAATAGTTGCACTTTGTAAAAGAAGAGGATTCATATACCCCGGATCTGAGATTTATGGAGGTCTTTCTAATTCTTGGGATTATGGTCCTGTTGGAGTGGAACTTAAAAACAACATAAAGCAACTTTGGTGGAAGAAATTTGTTCAATTACGGGAAGATATTGTCGGGTTAGATGCGGCTTTAATAATGAACCCAAAAGTTTGGGAAGCAAGTGGGCATTTAGCCAATTTTTCTGATCCCTTAATCGAGTGCAAAAAATGTCATACACGTTTTCGCCCAATTATTGATTTAAATCCTCATGCTAAAGCTCAGGGCGTCAAAGTAAGTGCAGAAGGTCATAAATGTCCGAATTGTAATAGTACAGAACTAATGGAGCCAAAACAATTTAATTTAATGTTTAAAACCTTTATTGGTCCTGCGGAAGAATCAGCTAACATCGCCTATTTTAGACCTGAAACTGCTCAGGCAATCTTTGCCGACTTTAAAAATATATTGGATACCACAAGAGTTAGAATTCCCTTTGGTGTAGCTCAAATTGGTAAAGCTTTCAGAAACGAGATAACTCCGGGAAATTTTATCTTTAGGATGAGAGAATTTGAACAGATGGAGATTGAATATTTTATTGCTCCCCCAAAAGATGATAAAGAGTGGCAGAGTGCATTTGAAAAATGGAGAGTTGGTGTCTTGTCATGGATCTTGGATGATTTAGGAATAGATAAGTCAAAGATACATGAGGATGAAGTTCCAGATGAGGATAGAGCGCATTATTCTAAGAGAACAATTGATTTTATGTACGAGTTTCCATTTGGCAAGGAAGAACTTTATGGTTTAGCATACAGAACTGACTTTGACTTAAAAAATCATGGAAATTCAAGTGGAAAAAATCTAAAATATCGCGATCCAGAATCTGGAGAAGAGTACTGGCCTCATGTAATTGAGCCAAGTTTTGGGGTGGACCGAACTTTCCTCGCAGTATTATTAGATTCATATACTGAAGAAGGTAATAGAGTTTATTTAAAACTCCACCCAAAGCTTGCTCCTTATAAGGCAGCAGTTTTCCCGCTTCTTGCTAATAAACCGGAACTTATTGATCTTGCAAAAAAGATCTATATTGACTTAAAGCAAAATTTGCATGTATGCTGGGATGAGAGGGGTAATATTGGTAAGAGATATGCGGCACAGGATGAAATAGGAACCCCATATTGTGTGACAGCAGATTTTCAGTCTTTGGAGGATAGTACTGTTACAGTTAGAGATAGAGATAGTGCAAAACAAATTCGTGTTAAAATTTCTGAACTACAAAATTATATCTTGGATCAAATTAGCAAATAACCACAGATTTACTGTGGGGCTTGCAGCACTTATTTTAGTCCTCCTTATAGGAGGATTTTTTATATTTCAAAATTATCAAAAAAGCAGACCGTTACTTTCTGATATAATTTTAAATTTTGACCCGGAAGGCCCTTTTGCTACTCTTATTCCAAGACGGGATGGTAATGCTCTGGTTTTAAATATTAAAAGAGTCGCCGCATACGATTCCTTTTCTTATCAGCTAACATATGCAGATAAAAACGGGATAGATCGTGGTGCAGGAAGCTTAGATACCTGGATTGAGCTTAAAGATAAAGGAGAATATGAACAGGAGCTTTTACTCGGGACTTGTTCTCAAGGTTTTACAGAAGGAAAGGAGCACTGCGTATTTGATGAAGGAGTTGAAAACGGGACTTTAACTCTTAGAATCAGGAAAGGGCTACAGCCTTATAGAATGCTTTCTCAGTGGCACCTGCAAAAGCCGGATTTGGCTCTTGGAAATTTAACTTCAGGAGATAATCATTTTTCATATAAGTTAGCTAATGCAAAAAGAGAGGATCTTTCTTTAATAGGATTTAGTGTAGTAAACGATTTAACTGGTGCACCAAAGCTTCCGGGTGATAAACAAATTCTCGGGAAAGTTTATTCTCTTACCTCCCCAATTGTTAGGGATTTAGCTGAGGGAAGTATTTCTTTGGAACTGTCAGAAAATCCCGCTGCAGGTGCAAAGTTAGCAAGGTATACAGATCGTGCAAATAGTTGGGAAGAACTTGAAACAAAAATTACAGGAAGTAAGCTGGAAGCATCAGCATCTGGTAGTGGAATATTTACAGTCCTTATAAACAAGCAATGAAAAATCCAAATATCTGTACTTAATATGGAAAGAGTAGCACAAAGCCAGTACTACTCAGATGACAACTTTAAGGAAAAGTGCGGCGTTTTTGGTGTTTATGGGATTGATCAAGCAGCAGAGATAGTTTTACAAGGATTAAAAGCACTGCAACATAGAGGTCAAGATAGTGCGGGAATTGCAGGGTATAAGGGATCAGAGTACAGCCGAGTTGCGGAATTGGGATTGGTTACCCAAGTATTTCCTAATGATAACCTAAGAGGAATAATTGCGAATAAGGCTGTGGGTCAAGTAAGGTATACTACTTCCCAAGGATTAAGCAAAGATCATGCTCAACCAGTAGAAATTGATATTGGAAATGATGAAAAACTTTTCCTTAGTCATAATGGAAATATTCCAGATACACGACCTCTTGAAAAATTGTTAGATTCCAGAAACATTTCTTATACTTACCTAAATGATACAGAGATGGTTGGGCAGGTGTTTGGCTTATTTATAAGGCAGGGAGCCAAATTAGTAGATGCTTATTGGGAAATGGCTTCTCGTGTTCCAGGAGTTTATAGTCTTGCAATGCTTACTCCTCGTGAAATGGCTGCAGCTAGATGTGAATATGGAGTGAAACCATTATCATTCGGGAAGATAGATAATAGTTATGTAGTTTCATCTGAAACAATAGGGTTGGATGCTGTTAATGCAGAGTTTATAAGAGATGTTACACCTGGTGAGTTTATAAGTTTTAATGAAAACGGATTGGATGCATATCAACTTTTTGATCCAAAATATAAACTTTGTATATTTGAAGCCATTTATTTTGCCTCTCCTAAAAGTTATTTATACGGGAGGGTAGTTGAAGATTATAGAATTGAATTTGGAAGACAGTTGGCAAGAGAGCATAAGATTTTTGCTGACGTTGTATTTTCATTACCAGATTCAGGAAATTTTGCTACAAAAGGATACTCAGAAATTTCAGGAATACCTATGGAGGCAGGTTTGATTAAAAACAGAGCAATAGATAGAACTTTTATTACAGCAGGCATGGATGAAAAGATGGCTAAAGCGGAGGCAAAGTATATTCCGCAAAAGCAGCTTATTGACGGAAGAGATACTATTACAGTTGATGACTCTCAGGTTCATGGAACTACAGATCGGGTAACTGTTCCGCTTCTTAGAAAAAATGGAGCCAGTAAGGTTATTGTTCTTAAGGCTTCTCCGTGCTATAGATTTTCTAATCATTACGGAACAAATACATCTTATCAACCTGATCTTGCGTCATACGGAAGGACTGAAGAGGAGCTAAGAGATTGGATAGGAGCAGAGTATTTAGGGTTTTTGTCTTTAGAAGGAATGAAAAAAACTCTTGGGAAATATAGAGATATGTTTGATTTTTCTGTTTTTGATGGAAATTATCCTGTACCAATTGGTGAGAGAGCAAAAGAAATAGTCTATCCCCAAAAAGAATTAGCTTCTGTTTAATTATTCTCCAACCACTAACCATTTAATTGAACAGAAGGAACAAAAGTATAGCACTACATAGTACTATACTTTGAGAAACCAAATTTAATGAATTTTTTCAATTATGCTACGACCGTGAAGTTTTTGTTTAAAATTTGGTCTCTAACTTCATCCAAATAACCGCCGCCAAAGGGAAGGATCGTCTTTTCTAGCTTTCTCTCTCACCTGATGTGGTAGTGTATTTGATCTTCTGCGGTGTAAAATGGAACGCAAAACCAATTCATCCAATTTTGCATAAGCCTGAGAATCATCAGCTCTGATAAAACCTAACTTCCCAAATCTATCGGCACCGGGTAAAGGTTCAAGACTGCTCTGGCTATCATAAACTGACAATACATACTTCTCTACCGGATTATGATAAGTTCCTTCAGGATAGAAACCTGCGTATACTTCCAGCCTTGTTGATCTGCTTCTTGACTCGTAGCCGTTTGGACGTTCTGGCTTATGTCCGCCTCCTATTCCATCAGTACCTCCCAAGGCACTAGGATTATCATACCTCATATATTCATATGTAGCATACGCGACTGATAAAGCATACAAACCAGAAAGCCTCCCATCCCCCCATCCAGAAAACTTTTCTTCAAATATGGCTCCCTGCCAATAACTTCTCTGCAAGCTTTCAAACATATCTCTAACTTTTAATCTATCAAGGATGGGTTTTAAAACCCTCCTGGCTTCATTTGACTCTCGCTGCGCGGCCAGGACTTCTTGGCTTTTTCTTGCTGCTTCAGCTTGGGCAGCTGCTTGTTTTTGTCGCTCTAATTCTGCTGCTTTTCTTCTTTCTCCCGCTAAACTAGCAGCATCTGCCTCTTGTACTCGCTTTCCCCAATCACTCGTTGGCATGGGTGCATTAGGGGTGAAATAATCAGCTGGAGGAATCTGCCTTCTAGGATAATTTGTTGGCCAATAAGAGGGTAAATCAACTCTTGACAGTCTAATTTGATTTGAATATGGGTTCATGACTTTCCTTCGATGTTCCTCCAAATCCTCCGAATAATGACCAGGTCTAAACTTTAAGGCATAATAATCCGCATTATAAACATCTTGGTGTCTATATAATAGTAGATGCGGATTCAGTTCGTTTAGAGCTAACTCTAAGTTTTCTTCAGTGATAAAATCAATACACGAATAGACCCTTCCTATTAACTCGGGAATGCTTAAAATTGCTTTCTTCCAAGTAGGATTTTCCTCAAGGAGCTGGACAGATGTAGGAGGTGGTAAATATACATATGCATTTGAAACTGGCGAAAGTTCATATTTAAGAAGTTCTGCCATGTGCCTATTTTACCTTAAAATTGCCATCTTGACAAGGGATGGTAAAATGGCGGAAAATGGTTATAGATGGTGAATTTTGGTTAAATAATCTGCCCAGAAAGGCGTAAACACGCATGTTTTTGGGCGAATATAAACTTAAATTTACAGGGATTGGTCGGGTAATCTTACCTAAAAAAATACGCATGGAGCTAACTAGTGAAGTTATTATCTTAAGCCGTGGATTTGAGGGATGCGTTTGGGGTTTTGATGAAAAAACTTTTGAAAAAGAGGCAAGGCGCCAGCTTGAAATTTCAGCTACAGAAGAACGGGCAAGAATGTTACGCAGGTATTTATTTTCCGGATCCGAGCCAGCAGAGTTGGATAGTCAAGGTCGGTTTGTAATTCCGTCCGCCCTGCTGACACACGGGAAATTGTTTAAGGAAGTAATAATAATTGGTGCGGGTGACCATTTTGAGATTTGGGATACAAAAACTTGGAATAAATATCTGAAAAAGCTAGAGGAGGAATATTTACATGGAAGGATATCATGAGCCCGTTCTTCTGAAAGAGGTACTAGATGCCCTGAATGTCAAGAGAGATTATTGGTATCTTGATGCAACGTTGGGTGACGGGGGACACAGTTTAAAAATATTAAAGTTGGGTGGAAATATCTTAGGGTTAGATGTTGATTCGAAAGCATTAGAGAGAGCTAAAAAAAGATTTGAAAGATGTTCGATAGATATTAGCAGGTATAAATTGAAGTTAGGAAACTTTAGAGATTTAGAGAGGTTGATTAAAGATAATGGATTTGAAGATGTAAAGTTTGCAGGAATTTTGTTTGATTTGGGCGTTTCCAGTTTACAATTTGAAAGCGCACAAAGAGGGTTTTCTATAAGAAATGAGGGTTCCTTAGATATGAGAATGGATCCAACTCTTTCTGTTAGTGCTTTGGATTTAATAAATGGACTTAATAAAGGAGAATTATATGAATTATTTAATAAATTGGGTGAGGAAAAGTTTTCTAAGGCAATTTCAGATACTTTGGTCAGCTCCCGTGAGGTAGGGATTAAAACAACGAAAGAGCTGGCGGAGTTGGTAGAGGACGTTTACAGAAAACATGGGATAAGAAAATGGAAAATCCATCCGGCAACCAAAGTGTTTCAGGCTCTCAGGATTGCTGTCAATGATGAGTTGAATTCAATAAGGGAGGCGTTACCACAAGCTCTGGAAGTTTTGGATGAGGGTGGAAAAGTTATTGTTATAAGTTTTCATTCACTTGAAGATAGAATTGTTAAAAATACTTTTAAAGATTGGGAGGATCAGGGTTTTGGAAAAATAATTACCAAAAAACCTGTCACTCCGTCTGAAGATGAAACTACAATGAATCCAAGATCAAGGAGCTCAAAAATGAGAGTATTTCGAAAGAATCGAATGTCTACCTCACTATGACCATAATTCACAAATTTGAACCTGAAAAAGAAAAAAAAGAAAACATACTAAAAAGCCGGAAATTTGCAGGCCTTATTAGTGTTTTTTTATTAGGACTCGTATTAGCTGAGATTTGGGCTGCAAATTCGCTTGCAAACTTTGGAGAAAAATTTTCGGAAATTAATAATCTTCAAATGTCTCTTGAACAGGAAAACCTGATACTGGAAAATGAAATTGCTACGCATTCTTCCCTGCAAAATATTGCCAGCCGCTCGGGAACTCTTGGATTATCCTCTTCAAAAAGCGTAAAATATATTCGTTGATGCGCATATATTTTGTAAAAGTATTATTCCTTCTTATGTTCCTTACGATTTTCTTAAGGCTTTTCTATTGGCAGATTGTTAGAGCCGATGAACTCCAGGCGAAGGCTGAAAATCAAAGATTTGAAAACCAAAAAATTGAGTCAAAAAGGGGGAATATTTTTTACTCAGATGGAACAGTTCTGGCCGCAACTAAGCCTGCATTTTTACTTTACGGACAGCCTAAGTTATTAGGAGATGAAGAAAAAAATAGACTTTCAAAAACCCTTGCTAAAGTTTTACTAAACGAGGGTGATGAGAAGGTTTTGCAGGAAGAGTTAAAGCTGGCACTTTCTCAGGACTTATTTTGGGTAGTTTTACAAAAAAACGTAAGTTTCGAAAAAAGAAAAGAAATTGAAGGACTAAATCTTAAAGGTTTAGGTTTTGAAGAGCAAAACAAAAGATTTTATCCTGAGGGTTCATCGTCTGCCCAAATGCTGGGTTTTGTAGGGTCAGATTCAAAGGGAGATACCGGATATTTTGGACTTGAAGGTAAATATAATGGAGAGCTTAAAGGTTTTACAGGACTTTTAAAGATAGAAAAAGACGCAAGAGGACTTCCTATTTTAATTGGTAATTTTTTGGGAAATCCATCAATTCCCGGAAAGGATTTAGTATTAAATATTGACAGGACAGTTCAGTTTATAGTTGAGAAAAATTTGCAAAAAGGAATGGAAAAATACGGCGCTAAAGCAGCTTCAGCGATAGTTATGGAGCCGGGAACTGGAGCTATACTTTCTATGGCGTCCTACCCAGGTTATGATCCTGCAAATTTTGATAAATTTTCAAAAGACGTATATAAAAATTCTGTGGTAGCCGATTCATATGAGCCTGGTTCAACTTTTAAGGTTTTAGTAATGTCTGGCGCGATAAATGAGAATTTAGTTAAGCCGGAAACTCAGTGTGATATTTGCAGCGGACCTGTTGAAGTTGGCGGCTACAAAATTAGAACATGGAATAATAAATATTTGCCGAACTTAACTATGACAGATGTAATTATTCATTCAGACAATACAGGTATGGTCTTTACAGGAAGAAAATTAGGGTTTGATAAGATATATTCATACATTGAAAATTTCGGATTTGGGGATATAACCGGCGTTGATCTACAGGATGAATTTTCTCCTGATATAAGAAGTAAAGACAGCTGGAAGGAAATAGATTTAACAACAGCATCGTTTGGTCAGGGAATTGCTGTTACCCCAATCCAGATGATTCGTGCTGTCGGGGCGCTTGCAAATGGGGGGAATTTAATGGAACCGCACATTGTCCGGGAAATAAAAGGAGTAAACGGAAATTTCGAAATTAAACCTAAAATAGTCAGGCAGGTTGTTTCAGAGGCTACGTCCAAAGTTATAACTGAAATGATGGTAAAGGCTGTAGATGAAGGGGAGGCAAAATTTGCAAAACCAAAAGGGTTTAAAATTGCAGGAAAAACAGGGACTGCGCAGATTCCTGTTGCCGGATACTACGATCCGAATAAAACTATAGCCTCTTTCGTAGGATTCGCACCCGCTGACAACCCTAAATTTGTGATGCTTGTGCGTTTTGATCAGCCAACTTCTTCTATATTTGGTTCAGAAACTGCTGCCCCGACTTTTTTTGAAATAGCAAAAGAGCTTTTTACATACTACAAAATCGCACCCAATGAATAAATAAGATATAATTAGGTTCATTGAAGAATCTTATTAAACAATTTCTGCCGCAGTGGGCTATAAACTGGTTTTATCATCTGCCGACTGCTTTCTTGGCCAATGTAATATATGGCTTTCCTTCTCGTGGAATAAAAGTTATTGGAGTTACGGGAACTGACGGGAAAACCACAACTGTAAACATGATTTACCAAATCTTAAAAGCTTCCGGAAAAAAAGTTTCAATGGTTTCAACAATTAATGCTGTGGTGGGTGGAAAAGAGACAGATACCGGATTTCATGTAACTTCACCGAATCCATTTTTACTGCAAAAACTAATAAAAGAATCAGTGAACAAAGGCTGTGACTATATTGTTTTGGAAGTAACTTCACATGCGCTGGATCAATTTAGATTTTTTGGGACTCATTTTGATGTATGTGTAATCACAAATATAACTCATGAACATCTGGATTATCATGGAACTTGGACTAATTACTTTAATTCCAAAGCAAAATTAATTAAGAATGTCGAGTTTGCAGTTTTAAATAAGGATGAAAAATATTTTTCCAAACTTGCTCATTTAGTAAATGAGCAGTGTAAGGTTGCTAGTTTTGGTTTTAGCAAATCAGCAGAATTTAATCCAGAAAAATCCCCACTTAAGTTAAAAATACCAGGGGAATTTAATGTTTTAAATGGACTTGCTGCTTTTGCAACATGTTCTGTTTTAGGTGTGGATAACAAAACTATAAAAAGTGTACTTGCGAATTTTCAGTTTCTTCCAGGTAGAATGGAAGAAGTGAGGAATGAGCGGGGTTTAAAAATCATTCTAGATTTTGCACACACACCAAATGGACTGGAAAATGCACTTACAGCCTTACGCTCCAAGGAGTCTCTCGCTTCGCGAAGCGAGCCTGGAAGGCTAATTTCTTTGATTGGCGCTGAAGGATTTAGAGATATAAAAAAGCGCTCAATGATGGGGGAGATTGCTCAAAAGCTCTCTGATATAGTAATAGTAACTGCAGTTGACCCTAGGGGACAGATTCGTGAAATTAACAAGCAAATAAAAAAAGGAGCATTAAAATCGGGCGCAAAATCAGGAGTTAATTTTTACATAATTCCAGATAGGCAAAAAGCTGTAAATTTTGCAGTTAGACAATTATCAAGAAAGGGAGATATAATCGGGATTTTCGGAAAGGGGCATGAAAAATCTATGAATTTAGATGGGAAAGCCGAAATTTACTGGTCAGATAAGGAAGCTGTTGAGAAAGCATTATGGAAAACAAGCTAAAATTAATTACTGACACTTTTGGTAAAGAAAAGTTTAAAGTTGATGAGCCTGTTTCAAATCATGTGGAATCAAATGCTGGCGGACCGGCAAAGCTTTTTTTTGTGGCGCACTCGCCCAGGGAAATAATAAGGATTGTTACGGAAGCGCGAAAGCTTAAAGTTCCTTTTTTAGTTTTTGGGACCGGGTCTAAAATCCTTATTTCCGACCATGGCTTTAATGGTTTGGTGATTAAAAACCGGACTAAAAATATTACAGTTGTTGGGGTTAAAGGGAAAGTGTCAAGTAAAGGGGTTGGAGTTGAGGAAGCTCTTATTGAGATTGATTCTGGTGTAAGTATGTCTGCTTTGATAGAATTCTTAAGTAAGCAGGGTTTACGCTCAGAAGAGTTTTTGGGGATATCTGGTACGCTTGGAGGAAACCTGTTTATAAATTCATATTTGCAAAGTGTGGTTAAACATATTAAAGTTCTAAACCAGGAGGTTGAAGTAGAAGAAATCAGAGTAAATGATTTAAGTTTAAGAAAGCATATAGTACTTTCTGCTGTATTAAAATTATACGCTAAGCGTAGAATTTCTGCATAAAATGCATAAATTTAAATCAAAGGGAGATTAAAAATGCACTATATTATTGAGGGTGGGAAAAAATTGTCAGGCCAGGTAACCTTATCCGGAAATAAAAATTCCGTACTTCCCTGTATGGCTGCTGCTCTTCTTACAGAAGATGAAATAGTCTTGTCAAATGTTCCTGATATTACTGATGTAGATGTTTTTACAGAAATTTTTAAGAAATTAGGGATAGGGATTAAGCGTAAGAAAGACAAGATATATATAAAAGCAAAAAAAATACTAGAAACAGAGCTTCCTGATGAACTCGTAAAAAAACTACGAGCTTCGATTCTGCTGGCAGGCCCAATTTTTGCAAGAAAGAGGAAAGTTTCATTTACTTTTCCAG
The DNA here is from genome assembly GCA_001776865.1 of Candidatus Daviesbacteria bacterium RIFCSPLOWO2_01_FULL_37_10. Lineage (GTDB taxonomy): Bacteria > Patescibacteriota > Microgenomatia > Daviesbacterales > UBA10151 > 2-12-FULL-37-11. The sequence goes on from MFDK01000005.1 coordinate 61,554, forward strand.
GAGGAGATAAGATTGGTAAAAGAAGTATTGATATTCATTTGCAGGGGTTTAAATCTCTTGGTGCGATAATCTCTAAACTTAGTGACGTTTATTTTATTTCAAAAGCAAAAAAAAATCCAATAAAAAAAATAAGAATTTTTTTGGGTGAAGCGTCAGTTACCGCAACAGAAAACCTGATTTTAGCATCAGTTTTGAGTGAATCAAAAATTACTATAAGAAATGCAGCTACTGAGCCGCACGTTTATGATTTATGTAAATTGTTAAACCAAATGGGAGCAAAGATTAATGGAGTTGGAACAAATAGCTTGAAAATTTCAGGAGTAAAAAAATTAAAGGGTGCAGAATTTAGAGTCTCTGATGACCATATTAATTTTGGTACTTATGCAATTGCAAGCGCTATTACAAACAGCAAATTGAAAATTATTTGTGATAAAAATACAGATTTAGAACCAGTTATAGAAGCTTTGGGTAAATTTGGGATAAAATTTGACTGGGAGAATAATGGTTTTCTGGTTTTTTCGGAAAGAATTGTCTGCAGCGAAAAAATTGTTACAAATATTTGGCCGGGTTTTCCAACAGATTTAATGTCTTCAACTATAGTCCTTGCTTCTCAGGCCGAGGGGTCAACACTGTGCCACGATTGGATGTTTGAAAAAAGGATGGAGTTTGTTAAGAACTTGATTAAAATGGGTGCAGATATAAGTATAATTGATTCTAGTAAAGTTTTTGTTAAGGGTAAATCAAATCTGTCAGGCCATGATTTTGAAAGTTCTGATTTAAGATCCGGCATGGCTCTGGTTTTAGCAGCATTGATTGCAAAAGGAGTAAGCACCATAAACAATGCAGAACTTATTGAAAGAGGGTATGAAGACGTTGCAGGAAGCCTTAGTAGTCTTGGTGCAAATATTAAAATGTCTTAAATTTCGCTATACTTAAGATTTTAAGAAAAAAATGAATTTACCTGATCATCCAATATGGACGCAAACTACTCCCTATAAGTCCAGAATTTCATCTTTTAAAAAACCGTTCCATATTTTAAGGATAAAAATTGCAAAGCAGTTTGCGCGAATCTTTAAAAGAGAATTATTTATAGGAGTAACAGGTTCTGTAGGAAAAACAACCTGCGTGCAGGCAATTGACGCTGTATTATCAGAGAAGATAAAAGTTATATCAACTAAACCAAATCTTGACCCGATTTTGAACATTCCGATAACTATTTTAAATATTAGGCCAAATACAAAAAAAGTAATCCTTGAAATGGGTATTGAATTCAAGGGAGAAATGGAATTTTATATCTCAATAGTCAGGCCGAAAACTGTGGTTGTGACAAGGCTATATTTTGCACATAGTGAATATTTAGGAAGCGTTGATGATATTATCGGGGAGAAGGGAAAACTTATAGAGCAGCTTCCAGAAGATGGAGTCGCTATTTTGAACTTTGATGACATAAATTGCCGAAAGCTTGCTCAAAGGACAAAAGCAGAAATAATATACTTCGGGAAAGATAAAAAAAATTGTTCAATTTGGGCTGATAAAATCAGAATAGAAAATTTTAATACAGTTTTCGAATTGAACTATGGTGTAGAAAGAGTAGAGATTAAATATCAGCTAATTGGTGAACATCAAGTTTATTCAGCTCTTGCTGCCGCTGCGATTGGAGTTATTGAAGGGTTGTCTTTAATTCAAATTAAAAAGGGGTTGGAAAAAGTAATACCTGCTGAGCACAGATTACAATTCGTAGAAGGGTTTAACGGAGCAACAATTTTAGACGATACGTATAATAATGCCTCACCTATCGGAGCTGAGGCGGCAATTGATACTTTAATGAGCATTCCTTCTAAAAGAAGAATTTTGGTTATGGGAGAAATGCGGGAACTTGGGAGTTATTCCGAGGAACTTCACCGGCAAATTGCCAGAAAAATTTATGATGAAAAACCGGATTATGTTTTTTTAGGTACAGGTGATGCAACAATAGTTGCAGATGAGCTTATAAGGCTTGGGTTTTGGGAGGAAAAACTCGAATCAAACTTACAAAATCCTCAGATTGTATCTAAACTTTTAAAACTACTATCAAAAGGAGATATCTGTTTAATTAAAGCCTCGAGATCCTTAAGAATGGATGAGGTTGTTAAGCGTATAGCGAAAAAACAAAAATGATAGAACTTTTAGGACTTGTTTTACTATCTTTTGCTGTGACCAGTTTTTTCATGGTTCCTTTTATAGATCTTCTTTACTTCATTAGAAGTAAATACAGAAGACCGATCCCAAAAGGGTACAATGATGCAACTACACCAATTCATAATAAACTTTTAGCAGGAAAGGATTTGAAAACTCCGGTTGGGGGAGGAATACTTCTAATTTTTATTGTTACAATATTGGTTAGCCTCTATGCCAAGTTAAATATAGCTGTCCAGCCAAGCTATCTTTATATCTTACTATTTACATTTCTATCCTTTGGAGCAATAGGTATTCTTGATGATGTCAGGAAAGTACTGACTGCTTTTAGCGGAAAATATGCGGGACTTAAGGGGCGCTATATTGTTTTAGCACAGCTTATATTTGCACTGCTTACAGCCTTAGGACTTTATTATTATATTGGACTTAACAATATCTATATTCCAGTTCTGGGAAATTTTGTTATAGGAAGCTGGTATATTCCATTTGCTACTTTTGTAATCATAGCCTTTTCTAATGCATACAATATTTCCGACGGATTAGATGGTTTATCTGCAGGGCTTTTATTAATTTGTCTTTTTGCATTGTTGGTTCTTGCATCTGCGACACTAAATCTAACACTTGCAGGATTTATCGGTATTTGGCTTGGCTCATTATTTGCTTTTTTATATTTTAATATCTATCCTTCCAGAATTAATTTGGGAGACGCAGGATCTTTGAGTTTTGGAGCAACGCTAGCTGTTGTTGGGCTTTTAACAGGTAAGATTCTGGCTTTAGCAATCATTGGAGGAGTTTTTGTAGTGATCGCTTTTTCTTCAGCTCTGCAGATTATATCGAAGAGATTACTCGGAAGAAAAATTTTGGCAGTTAGCCCTCTCCATATGTATTTAAGATATATAGGTTGGGAAGAGCCAAGGATTGTTATGAGGTTTTGGCTAACAGGCGCAATTTTCGCAGTATTGGGTCTTTGGATTGCTCTTTTATCCGGATAATGGTTTTGTAAATTAAAAATGTGAAAAAGAATATTATTTTAAACTCTCAGAAAGTATCAATAGATTTGCCAATCCTCATAACTGTAGTTCTCCTGGTTATCCTGGGGCTTACATTTGTTTATGATGTTTCAGCGATACAGGCTTTTAGAGATTTTGGCGATAGCTATTATTATATCAGGAATCAACTGATCTGGGCTTTTGCAGGATTTCTTACTGCATTTTTTTTTGTGTTTTTTGATTACCAGAAGCTTAAAAAAATTAGCGCACCTCTTTTCGCTCTATCAGCAGTTGCGCTTCTTGCTGTATTTATCCCCGGACTCGGAACACAGGCGGGAGGCGCGCACAGGTGGTTAAATTTGAAACTATTTACAGTTCAACCAACTGAAATATTAAAGCTTACATCAGTACTCTTTTTTGCAACACTTTTCGACAAAAAACTGAGCCTTAAGCTATTTATGTTAATAATTCTTGTTATTTCCTTTATCATGGGATTTTTACAAAAAGATTTAGGTTCGACCATTGTTTTTGCTGCTACTGCTTTTCTAATGTATATTACAAGCGGAGGGTCTCTTTGGCAAATTGCTGTGAGTGCCCCGATTCTGATTGCAGGTTTAGCAGCCTTAATATTAACTTCTGAGTACAGAAGAAAAAGAATTTTTGCGTTTTTGGATCCTTTTTCTGATCCGCAGGGTTTTACATATCATATACTTCAGATTTTAGTCTCGTTCGGGTCGGGGGGGATTTTCGGATTGGGTCTTGGTCAGTCAAGGCAAAAATTTTATATACCGGAGGTTACAACGGATTCAATATTTGCAATAATTGGGGAGGAATTGGGTATTTTTGGAGGAATTATTGTTATTTCACTTTTTGTAGCTTTTATAATTAGAGGTTTTAGAATAGCATCAAACGCACCAGATATGTTTGGTAAAATGCTTGCTTCAGGGATTACATGTTGGATAGGAACTCAAGCTGTAATAAATCTTGGGGCTATGGTTTCGCTGTTTCCGCTGACAGGTGTACCTCTTCCGTTTATATCTTATGGGGGATCAGCATTAGTAGCAAATTTAGCTGCTGTTGGAATACTTTTAAATATTTCTAGAAAAAGATGAAAATATGAAGATTTTAATAACTGGGACACATTTTACATCTGCACTGGCAGTTTTAGAAGAGCTTAAAAAGTATGAGGATATAAAGCTAATTTATGCCGGCAGAAATACTACTAGAGAAGGTGATAGTTCCAAATCTGTAGAATCTGAAGTATTGCCTAAGTACGGTATTAAATTTATTCCGGTAATAGCGGGAAGATTACAGAAAGCATTTACAATTTATACGATCCCTTCCTTACTTAAGCTTCCAATCGGTTTTATCCAGGCTTTTGTTATTTTTTTAAAAGAAAAGCCGGATGTGATTTTATCTTTTGGGGGGTATGTTTCAGTACCAATTGTTATGGTGGGCTGGTTATTCTCGATCCCGATTATTATTCATGAACAAACTTTGATAACAGGTTTGGCAAATAAAATTTGTTCATGGTTTGCTGATAAGGTGGCAATTTCTTTTAAGGAAAGTAGCTTATCCAGAAATCCCAAAGCAATTTTAACAGGGAACCCAATAAGGGCTGAAATTATCCAAAACGGAAGTGCGCAGAATATGCATACCAGTGTTCCAACTGTTCTTATAACCGGTGGTAATCAAGGGTCACATGTAATAAATCTGGCTGTTGAGGAGAGTTTGGATGAACTCCTTAGAATTACAGAAGTGATTCACCAGACAGGTGATTCTAAATATAAAGATCATGAAAGATTATCCAAACTCGAAAATAAGAGGTACCATGTACAAAAATGGATTGAGAATATGGGGGATACAATGAAAAAGGTGGATTTGGTTGTAACGAGAGCAGGCATTAATACCTTATTAGAGTTGGCATACCTTGGAAAACCGGCGCTTGTTATTCCAATTCCATACCTATATCAGGATGAACAAAATAAGAATGCAAAATATTTTGAAAAATTAGGATTGGTTAAGATTTTACCTCAAAATAAGCTAAATGGTGAAAATTTATTAAAAGAGATTAATCATTGTTTAAAAAATCTGGATCAATTAAAAAAGAATGCCCAAAAAGCAAAGGACATAATAATCCCAGACTCAGCCAAAAGAGTTGCACTGGAAACTATACTTTTAGCAGAAAGACAAAGGGTATAATGAAATTATGCAAAGAAGAAAATTCAAAAAAAGAGACAGAAGTATATCTAAGAAAATCTGGAGAATTGGGTTAGGGGTACTGGTATTATTTCTTATTCTGGATGCATACCTTTTACTAACCTCAAGGTTTTTTAATATTAAATCCGTGGAAATAGTTTTGGATAAAGTTAATTGTACAGATGAAGTTACTATTAAAAAAGAGGCTTCTTTTTCAGGTAAAAACTTTTTTTTTGTAAATATTCAGAAATTTGAAAATCAAATTAAAAAAAAATATATTTGTATAAAATCTGCAAATTTAACAAAAGATTTTCCAGATAAAGTTAAAATTGAAATTACTGGAAGAGAAGCTATAGCAACTCTTATACTTCTAAATACGGAAGAATCTACACATTCTGCCAGTTTGGAAAATATTGCAAGCATCTATGCTGCCTTAATTAAGGAGCAAAGCAGTGATAAATATCTGGTGGATTTAGAAGGGATTGTATTTTCAAAAGCTGGTCAGATAACTGGTCCAAAATTATTTTTCCGGGGTAATTTAAGCATTGGAAAAAAAGTTGAAGAAAAAATTGTAGAGAATGCACTGGAAATTCTTACAAAATTAAAAAGTTTTGAGGTTAATGTTAGTAATGCAATAATTTATCCAGATGACTCCTTTTTATTATATCCGTTAATCGGTAAGCCTGGAATTATTTTTACACTTAAAAAAAATATAGAAATACAACTTGCTTCTTTACAACTCATTCTCACACAGGCTAAAATAGAAGAGCAGGAGATGGAATTTATAGATCTGCGATACGATAAACCCATTATTAAATATGTTCCGGAAAAAAGTAACTATGGCAAGAGATGAACAAGTTCTCTCTTGCCAGTATGTATAAAAGGATTGAGTATGGCAAGAGATAAAGTAATTTGCGCAATTGACGTTGGTTCTTCAAAAATAGCAACACTGATTGCCTCAATCGGGGATGAGCTTCCTGGTGGGGGGAGAAGTGATAAAATTAACCTTATAGGAGTTTCAGCTACCCCTTCAAAAGGAGTAAAAAAAGGTCAGGTTGTTGATATAGATGATGCAGTTGAGGCAATTACAGAATCCGTTGAGGCTGCAGAACGGATGGCAGGCTATTCAATATCTTCAGGTTACATTTCCTTGGGGGGTCCGCAAATTGAAAGTATCAACCAGCATGCAGTGGTTGCAGTTGCACAGCCTGAGGGCGAAATAAAAGATGGGGATGTTTTGAGAGTTAACGAAGCCGCAAGGGCAATCCCCCTTCCATCTTCCAGGGAAATACTTCATGTTATTCCGAGAACTTTTACAGTTGACGGTCAGGAGGGAATAAGGGATCCAGTAGGAATGACCGGTGTTAGGCTTGAAACAGAGACTCATATAATTACCGGATCTTCAACTTCAATGAGAAATCTGGTCAAATGTGTTCAACAGGTTGGCATTGACGTTGTTGAACTTGTGTTTGGCGGAATTGCTTCGTCTTTTTCCATATTAACAGATACAGAGAAAGAACTGGGTGTAATTTTAGTAGATATTGGAGGGGAAACAACAGACGTTGTAATCTTCGTAGATGGATCTGTTTCATACTCTGCAGTCGTTCCTATCGGTGCAAGACATATCACTTCTGATCTGGCTGTAGGGCTTAGGGTGTCCCTTGAATCTGCGGAAAAAATTAAGCTGTCTCTTGGTAAAATTCAAAAGCCTGCAGTTGATGAGGAGCGGGTCGAGATCCCGAAGAAAAAAGATGAGCTTCTTGATATAAAATCTTTAGGTCTTGCAGAAGATGTTAAGGAGATTTCCAGAAAAGCAGTAGTTGAGGGGATTATCCGCCCAAGGCTTCAGGAGATTTTTAAATATGTTGGTAAGGAAATAAAAAAATCGGGTTTTGGAAACGCTACTCCTTCAGGGCTTGTAATTTGCGGAGGAGGCGCTCTAACAGCAGGAGTTTTAGATCAGGCAAAGTATATTTTAGGATTTCCTGCCAGGGTCGGGAAAATAAATGGACTTTCAGGCCTAATTGATGAAATAGATACGCCTCAGTATTCGGCAGCTGCAGGTTTGATACTTTACGGAGTAAACCAAACCGGACAGCAGGGTGAAAGCAGAATACCAGTCCTCGCATCGAGTATTCCTATAAAAGGAATGGTTCAAAAAGGAATGAATTGGGTAAAATCGCTTCTGCCATAAGGGACTTGCTAAATCAGATACTAATCTGATAATATTCTGCCATATAGAGTCAAGTGACATAGTCCGCCACTGGCGGACTTGACTCTAGCGCTAGTCACTAATTTATGCTAATAAAACCTGATGTACAAAGATTTGCAAAGATAAAGGTTGTAGGACTTGGCGGAGGTGGTGGTAATGCTATTTCTTCCATGATCACGCTCTCACAAATTCAAGGTGTAGATTTTATTGCTGTAAATACAGATGCTCAAGCTTTAATGAATAATCCTTCTCCGACAAAAGTCCAAATTGGCGAAACGCTAACCCGCGGACTCGGCTCAGGTGGAGATCCTGAGGTTGGTCTTCAGGCAGCTGAAGAATCTACACAAAAAATACAGGATGTTTTATCTGATGCAGATATGGTTTTTTTGACAGCCGGAATGGGTGGAGGTACAGGAACAGGGTCTATTCCGATTGTGTCTCAAATTTCAAAAAATGTAGGGGCCCTGACTGTTGCTGTTGTTACAAAACCATTTGGTTTTGAAGGAACAAAAAGAATGATGGTAGCAGAAGACGGAATTGAAGCTCTAAAAGATAAGGTTGACGCCTTAATTGTAATCCCAAACCAGAGGCTTCTTGAGGTTGTTGAAAAGAATATGACTTTGCAGGAGGCGTTTAAACTTGCAGATTCGGTTTTAGGCCAGGGTGTACAGGGGATTTCAGATCTAATAACAATGCCGGGGCTTATTAATGTAGATTTTGCAGATGTAAAAACTATTATGAGTAGTGCAGGTTCAGCATTAATGGGAATTGGGGTTGCAGGTGGAGAAAATAGAGCTGCCGCGGCGGCACGAATGGCAATTGCGTCTCCCTTGCTTGAAGTATCGATTGAAGGAGCTAAAGGAGTTCTATTCAACATTGTAGGAGGATCAGACCTCTCTATGACAGAGGTAAATGAAGCTGCACAAATCATAGCGCAAGCTGCAGATCCTGATGCAAACATTATTTTTGGAGCAACTATAAAAGACGATCAGCTGGATCAGGTAAAAATTTCTGTTATAGCAACGGGTTTTGATGAAACAAGAAGAAGGCTTCGGGAATACGTTGGCGGAGGAATGGGATCTGCATCACTCGGACAAGCCCCAGTGCAGTCTTCAACATGGAATGATGTTACTGATGATAACCAAACACCGCCCGCCCAGGCTGTATCAGACGAGGAAACTCCAAAAGAGGAAGAAGATGACCTGGAAATCCCCGCATTTCTAAGAAGCAACAGGTAGCTTCATTTTAGGTTTAATACACTCAGGACACCTTTGGATAAGAGGTGCTTTTTTATTGCCACAAAGTAACAGTTTAACGGTTTTTTTCCAAAAATAAAGAGGGAATAACAGTTAAGGTTATTTTGTCGGTTTTAGCAGGTTTTGCTTTTTTAGTAAAACCATGTTATAGTAATATAGTTCTCCGCAGAATAATCTTCACAACATAAGTTACTCCCTCGGAAAGAGGGAGAATGATAATTAACGAAAAAGATTTTGTATCTTTTTTAACAATCAAACAAGGTTTACCTAAATCAACCGTCCGCCTTTGCGTTATCCGACTCGGTGTTATTAGTCGGTGGCTTGGTGAAAAAGAATTAACAAAAGAGAATGTTGAAAATTTTTTCCTATACCTAAGGGAATTGGGCAGGAAAAATAATACCTTAAACACCTACTACTTTGTTTTTAGACACATTCAGGTATATTTACTGGATCGAGGGATAGAGAATAGATTTTTTGATAGCTTTAAGTCATTTCCCAAAACTAGACCAGCGATTGTAATACTTACTCCTGAAGAGATTGAAAAACTGTTAGAAGTTAATCTTACCTTTGGGAGATATGGGAAAATTTCAAAAGCTGAGGCATCTGAGCGATTAAACTCCGCCTATAAAACAATGTGCATGTTTTTAGCTTATACTGGGTGTAGGTTTGATGAAATAGCCTCACTCAGAGTAAAATACATTGATCTTGCTGCTGGTAAGGTTACTTTAGTTGAAACCAAAAATAAAGAAACTAGGTATGCACACATAACAGAACCCTTAATCTCAAGATTAAAAGATCAAATAGAGGGTAAGGATGAGGAAGATTTAGTATTTTTAACATTAGCTGGAGCGAAAATCCATCCTACGGATTTTGGTAAGCAGCTTAGAAGAAGAGCAGTGGCTGCTGGTATAACCAAAAGAGTATATCCTCACCTTTTCCGCCATAGCTTCGCTACCCAGCTTTTAATGTCAGGAGTAGATGTAACTATGGTCGCTTCCATCTTAGGGCACAAGGATATTCAAACCACCTATGAAAATTATGTACATCTAGCTGATGAGACACTAAAGAAAGCTACCCACAGGCATCCTTTAGTTAGAAAAAATATCAACCCAAGCGAAATAATTAAGACTATTAAAGAAGCTGTTGAAAATTTTCACCTAGAAGATGATCTCCGCTTCAATTATAAGATTACTGAAGGAAATGATAGGCTTAGTTTTAATATCACAGTGGTATAATTATAGTAAACTAAACAAATTCATGGGTAATAGAAGCTACAAATCAAAAATGAGAGCTTCACTTAAAAGAGAAGTTAAAAAAATGTTTGGGATAAACTTAGATAGAAACTTCTCTACCAGAATCATTAATGAGCTAGAAGGGTTTGCGATTAAGGGTATCAGATTTACGCTTGAATCTATTACAGAACTATACTTGAAACCAAATCAAGAGGATGAGATGGAGGTAAGGTTTGCAAAATATATTGCCAGAAAATGGATTCTTGCCCTTAAAAAGAGGTTTTCAAAAAGAGGTGAATGGTTTGGAGGTGTGAATAGTAAACGTCAATATGGCTTTATTAAAACGGAAAAAGAATATGAATACGTTAGAAAAAGAGAATTAAAAATAAGAAGAGGGATAATTGAAAATAATTCGGTTCTGTTAGAAGAATTTAAACGCAAGTTCCCTGAAAGTTTTAAGGAATGGAACGAATCTTAAATTGCTCAATAAATTTGTCCAAATCCCTACGCTCAATTCTTATAAACTTCCCTCCTAGTTTGATTGCTTTTAACTGACCACTTCGAACATACCTGCGGACACTCTCGGCCTTAACCTGTAATATCTTTGCTACTTGCTCTGGTGTGTATAATTGGGGATTATTTTTGTCCATTTTTTCTAGTTCCTGTAATTAGGCTTATCGGAACTTCAGCCTTATTTTAGTCAAAACTCAATCCATCAAATGCACTGTAAAATCGGGGCAAGTCTGCCTCCCTTTTGATAGCATCATTGTACACTTGCAACATTTCCAAACTTCTATGTCTGGTATATTGAGCAACTTCCAACAGATCACCCTTATACGTTTTGATTAAAGTCGTAGTGAAATAATGCCTGAACCCATGAACGGACTTCTCGATCCCGAGCTCTTTCAGTAACTTAACAATAATTTTCCTGATTGCTCTGGTGGTTAATCTCTGATTCTTGTGATAATTACTGATTGAAGTGAATAACGGGCCATCCGCCACATTGCTTATTTTCAGATATTCTTTTAATGTTTTTACTGTTTCTGGATGTAGACTCACAGGCTCCTTATCATCCCGACCCTTACCGTGAATGAAAGCTATTTTTGACACTAAATCTAAATCT
>MFDK01000006.1:0-11253 GCA_001776865.1 Candidatus Daviesbacteria bacterium RIFCSPLOWO2_01_FULL_37_10
CTCCACCAAAAGTAATTGTTTTTCCTGTTAAATTAAAAGTCCCGTTTTGAGTAAAATCTCCTTCGATGAATATTTCTGTGCCTGCAAAGGTAATAGTCCCGCTGGCATTATTAATAAGATCACCGGTGGTAGCATCACCAACACCCGTGTTGATTATTTCAAAAATAGTTCCAGTATGATTAATAGTGCCACTATTTATCAAACTACCTGCTGTTTGGATCTTCTCAACAGTTGCGATACATCCTTCTGATACTGTGGTAGTAGCATTTGTTCCCTTCATGATAATAACTGAACCTCCCAAATTCCCATTACAGACTATATCTGATCCGTCAAAGAAATCTACCCCATCAAAGGTAATAGTTTTTCCGGTTAGGTCAAAAGTCCCTGCTTGAGTAAAATCTCCTTCAAGGAAAATTTCTGTGCCTGCAAAGATAATAGTAGCACCGGCATTATTGTAAAAGCCTCCTCCATCTTTGGCAAATGCAGAAGCAACATCATTTAAATCAAAGACAGTTCCAGTATGAGTAATAGTTCCGTTGTTGGTAACATTACCGTTAGACTGGATAATGGTAACTGTAATTGAACAGCCACTAGACAAGGTAAAATCAGCATTCTGACCACTTTTATCTATGAATACTATTCCAGGCAAAGTCCCACTGCAAGTAAGTATTGAATTATCAACAAAGTCAAGACCATTAAAGGTGACAGTTTTACCATCTCCATTATATGTCCCTCCTGAAATAGTAAAATCTGCTTCAAAAGAGAAAGTTCCTAAAGGCGGGGTAAAGGTTCCACCTGTTAAAGTAAAAGCGCTACCAGTTGTTGTAGTATTTCTAACAACGCTAAAGTTACCATCCCCACCCACAAATGTTCCTGCTGCTTGCGTATAACCCCAAAATCCAAAGCTTATATTAACTCCCTTTGCCTGAGTAATTGTTCCTGTGTAACCTGCTTTAATATCTATTCCCCCCACAGATATTGAGGTATCAATTGTTACATTTTTAGAAGAGGTTCCATCAAATATTGCAGTGTCTCCACCACCAGGTAGAGTATTTGTTGACCAGTTAGCAGCCTCGGACCAATTATTAGTTGCTCCTCCACCATCCCAGGTAAGATTGGCAGCATATGTTAACGGTTTCGGGAAAAGAAGGCTTAAGATTCTATCTTGGAAGAAAATAGTAACACTAAAAAGCATAAACAAAATTAGAGCTGAGGAAGCAGTCAAGATAAGTAATCTATTTTTTAAATACTGCATTTTTTCTAAATTCTGTATTTTTCGGACAGGATTCATGGTTATCTTAATATATAAACTGCTAAAACCTGATTAGTTAGCTTATCGGTGATAATAAGAACTTCTTGGTTTGGTTGTAACTGTTGTGCAGAGGATGTAGCGGTAACAGCGTCCCCACCTTCAAGTGTGCCTGAGAGTAGTCTTTGGAAATCATTTGTGGTAGATATGGAGAAATTAGCACTCCCTGTTGCAGTATTAATCAAAAGACCAGATCCGGAAATCCCAGTTATTATTCCTCTGGTGAGGCGAATTTTTACTTCTGCGGGGGTTGAGATATCAGCTTCAGCCCGGGACTCTGGTTTAGGGAAAAGCGTTGAAAATAAGGAATCTTTAAATATCCAAGTTGAAGTAATCAGTATAAAAATAACAACCCCTAAAGCTGCCAAAAGCAGGGTAAGCCTATTTTTTTGATTCAGGTCGGTATTCATACATTACGTATACTTTAATTTAACGACATTTATAAGATCTATGTCAAATTGATATTGTTTATTGATATTGTTTAAAATAAAAATTTGTGGCACAATACCATAAGTCACTCCTGCCAAAAGGATTTATCTTGTGCCTGTAAAACTTGTTTTGCGCCTTGTATTGGCGGCAACTTTCGCAGTTGTTGCTATAATATTTTCCGAACTTATTCCTCCGATTGAAGGTGCGAATCCTTTAGTTGCAAGAATTTTTGTTACATTTATAGCTGCAACGCTCGGTTTTATTGTTTTTCCGGATATTGCTACAAATGTAACTAAGTTTACGATTTATCTCTTTAACATCAGTGTAAATAGGCTTAGCTCTGAAATTTTAAACCAGCTTCTGCATTTTCCAAAATACACCCGCAATATATTTGAACCTGCTCCGCAAGTTGGAGGTGTAAGTATACAAAGACCGCTAATACTTGATACATCTGCAATAATTGACGGCAGAATTTTAGATATTGCAAAAACAGGATTTATAAGCGGGCTTATTCTAATACCGAATTTTGTTTTACTGGAACTTCAGCAGGTTTCTGATTCATCTGATAATTTAAAAAGACAAAGGGGAAGGAGAGGGTTTGATATTGTTTCTGAACTTAAAAAAATCCATGGGATAAAAATAGAAATCTGGGAAAAAGATGCAGGCGGTAAAGCTGTTGATGAAAAACTCTTGAAGATAGCTAAATCCCTGCATGGAAAGGTTATTACGACTGATTTTAATTTAAACCGCCTTTCTGAAGCACATGGAGTAAGTGTACTTAATGTAAACGATTTATCCAATGCAATAAAAGCCCAGGCTTTGCCGGGAGAAACTATGGAGATAAAAATTGTGCATGTTGGAAAAGATGCAAAGCAGGGAGTGGGGTATCTGGAAGACGGGACTATGGTAGTAGTTGAAGATGGAGCACATTTTTTGGGTGATACAGTTAAAGTAGAAGTTTCCAGAGTGCTGCAAAGTAGCGCGGGCAGAATAATATTCGGGAAGAAACAATAGTCTTCAGCTTTCAGCTTTCAGTCATCAGACAATACAATTTTATGTCTGATAGCTGAAGATTGATGACTGAGGACTTTTAAAAAGTTATTCACACCCGTATTTTAATTGTTAATATCCAAAAGTATACCGCTTAATTAGATTATCAGAGAAGTCTTTTCTATGTAACATACCACTTTCTGGAAACTACAGGACTAGCCAAAATTCATGTAAATATACCTATGGGATTTTAAATACTTGACAAATAGTTTTACTTCTGGTAAATTGCAAATATTATGTTAACAAATTGGTTGGTTCCTCAGAAGAGAACAAAAAGATTATTGCGTAAGAGAACTGATGTTATAGAGAATCAGGTAAAAGATTTATTACAAAAAACAAATCAGAAGTTAATTTTAATGGTTAGACAGTAGGGGAAAAGAAAAGAGCATTACTACCGCAGACGGACTCGAATAGCAATGCCCTTTATAAGTTTATCAGAAAACAGCCTAATGAGCAGATATAAACTGTTTTCCTAAACTTACAATAAAACAAAAAATAAGGGGTTGTCAATACCCCAGTTTGGGTTCAGATTTTATATTTTGGGTAATATATACCCTCAATCCCGATTGAATCGGGATTAGAATATAGTGATTGTGGGTTGAGAGTGGTAGTTTGGGGATGGAGATTAGTGTAAAAGGATTTGTCTATATTTGTTGTATTCTGGGCTAGGGATTAGTCTAGGGCAGGGACTAGTCCCTAATCTAAAATATAACTAAACAAATCCTAGAAATTTGGCTATGCCAAATTTGAGGGCAGGGACTAGTTCCCAATCTTAGCTATAATTTCTACAAAATCTAGATCCGCCATCGGGCGGATGAGGGCAAGGACTAGTCCCCAATATTGGTCATCAAGTATATATGTTTGAGATAACCTCAGCACATTTAAAAGTTTTTTCAGCAGTGTTTTCTAATTTAGTGGTTGTTTGGCTGGCAACTGCGCTCACTACCTCTGATCAGGAGGTATTGACTCAAAGCATCTTTCTTGCTATAGTTAGTTGGAATGCTGCCTTGAGAGCGGAGAAAAAATTGGAGATAATATGAATGAATTTAATGAGATAGTAACCAGGGGACAGATAGTGAATCTACTTATAATTATTGCTTTTTTTCTGCTTTTATTAGTTAACAAAAATCAGTCGAAAAAACAAAGTAGTAAAAATTAAATCTTCTGCCCCATAAGTTTGGAATAAAAGTTGCCACTTCACCCCGAATAATATTGAGGGGTTGACAAACAAGAGAACTTATAGTATCATACGCAAATATTATGAATCAATTAGAAATTTCAAGTTCTTGTCAAACAAAAGAATTTAATCCTTTAAGAGAACTCTCAGAACTTAAAGCTGCTGTTTCCAGCGCTTCGAAAGAAGATAAAAAACTTTCCTGGTATAGAAATGCAGAAAAAGATCTTAAAGCGCTGGAAAAGGATTTTAAAAAACACCCGGAATGGGTACAGAGTCAAACAATTAATTCATCTGAATTTTATATTATCTCCCAAAGTGCAGAAAGTTTACAGAGTACTCCGGAACAAGATGTGGCTGTTCAGCAACCCGGGAAAATAGGGCAGTGGTATGAAGAAGGCATGAGTGTAGCTGAAATTGATGCACATCTTGATATTTCATTACCATGGCCAGATGCAGAACCATCAAATATTGTAAATTTCCAGGAAGTTGTAGAAAAAAGAGCAAAAAGATCCAGAACTTCTGAGTTTTTAAGAGCAAGAAGTGCAGCTCAAATGAATTTCAGATTGGTTGGAATAATTGGTGGAGTTGCTGCTCTTAGTGCGCTTGGTTATATTGGATATCTAGGTTATAACTTTTTCAGAGGATCGCAAGAAACTTCTCCAACTCCGGTTACAGCTCCAGCTAATCCAAGGCAAGAATCAGGTAATGAATATATAACAATCCAATTTAATGATCCGGATATGAATTTTGCAGAGACTTTGAGGGCACAAAATCTTCCATCTTATGATGGGAATATTGCTTCATTAACAGGACAAATTGAAGCAAGTTACGCTGATGCACATGGTATTTATGATGCTCAAGGAAAAAAAGTAAATGTATTAGATTTAGAAGAGGCAAAAACTTCTGATACTAACTTTAATACAAAAATTCAAAATGGGATAAAGAAAATTCATGAAATTAACCCGCAAGCCCCAACTCACCCGGCAAATGACGATTTACTTATAACAGGAGATATAAATCAAAGACATGGATTTAACTATTTAACAGTAGAACAGTGGAAAGAGTTTTTTAATCAAACAGGGGAATATATTCCTGTACCAGTTCAGGTACCAGAAACAGAATCTGAACCGGAAGCTGAATCAGCTGCGCCTGCACTAGCTGGTCAACAGGAAACTGGAGGTTCAAGAAGGGGAGCTCCGGCAAGACTTCCAGATAGTTTTAGAGCAGGACCTGAATCCTATATATGTAGTGATGGTGTAAGAAGTGTTGCAGATGCTATTGTTAAGGCTCAGGCTAATAAATGTTTGTATGATTCCTTAACTGGTAGGGGAATGATATTACAAGAATTACAGGGACGGAAGGAAGTTTGGCATCTATTTTGGCACAAAATCCTGCCTTAAGAGATAGATTCCCTCTAAACCAGGATATGGAAATGTATGTTAAAAGGGGCAATGAAGTAAAAACCATCAGATTCCAGTTTTCTGACTCTCAAAAAACTGATCTTTTATCAGCAAATAAAGTGGTTAATATAAATGATGGAGTGGTTTGGTTAACAGATGGAAGTTTAGATGCTCTTTTAATGAAGCTTTGTGGTAACTTGGTAATTGGATTTCAGCAACCAAAAGCAGTTCCAACAGAGGCACCAGCAACTCAAACTCCAGCACCTGCTGAACCTGAAGCTCCAGTTCCTGCAACTTTGGTTCCATCTAGAGCAACTGCAACACCAAGATCAACTGAAGTTTCAGCAACTCCAACCATGCGGGTAATTTCACTGCCACCTGAGTTAAGACCTGCAATTCCTCAGCCTGGACAAGGTACAATTTTGAAATACTGTGATAATCCTCAAATTGGACTATTTGGATTACTTGATCCAACAGACCTTCCTTGTGATGCTACATTTAATGTAGAATTTCTTGATCCAACTGGAAACTTTGTAATTCACAGACTTTCTAATCTAAATACAACAAATGGCAGACTTATTGTTACGTCTCCTGAACCAGGAATGCTTTTTAGGGCAACAGAAAGATTAGACCTTCTACCAGCTAACTTACGTTTGATTAAAGATGATGTTATAGGTAGAACTGTATCTGCTGGAGTAAATGTTGATCCAAGAAATCTTGAAGTTGCATGGGCATTGAACGGTCCAGCTATTCAGGAGCAAAGATTTGAGGTTTGTGTTGATATTTTTGGTAGAAGAGAGTTCAGAACTGAAAAGGAACTTAGAGATTTGGCTGCAAGTTTGGGTATAAATCCAGGCTTTAGTATTCCTGATTTACAAAGAGAAATTGCAAATAAAAGATGTGTTATTAGCGTAGCTTCAACATTAATACCAACACCATTCCCAACTTCAACAGGCACACCATTTGTGTTTTTTAATCCTTCTCCAACACCTGAATCACAAAGAACACCAACTCCAACCCCTGATATGACTCCAACTCCTCCAAGAGGAACTGTTCCTCCTCAAACTGCTCTTCCAAGTTCAACAATTGGAATTCCAGGCGCTACAGAAACACCGGTACCAACAGTTTCAAGAATTCCAACTAATACACCTCCTGGAGCACCATCGCCGACCTCAGAAATAGCTCGTACACCAACCCCAACAAACAAGCCAACAATTCAGCCGCAAACTGCTCTTCCAAGTTCAACAATTGGTCAGCCCGGTGCGACAGAAACACCTAGACCTGTTTCAACCAGAATTCCAACATCAACTCCCCCTGGACAAAATTCTCAAGGAAGCGCAAGTGGTAACCCAACACCAAGGCCAACAATAGGGCCAAGCGGAAGATAAACCGGGTATTGACAAATAACCGATAGTATGGTAGTATACACAAATCAATAATATGATAAACATTTTGAGCTTTAAAAATATAACATTAGGAATAACTACTTTATTTACTTTAGGAGCAATCACATTCTCACAAGTTATTTCAGCAAATGCTGCTGCAAGTTTACAAGGCGGAGATTTTTTCCAGGCTTTTAATAATACAGCTCAAGCTGGTACATGGACAGATCCAGTTACAGGACAGTCCGGACAGATTATAGAATTTCGTGTAACTGCAAGAAATTCCGGTGATGAAGTAGCAGAAAATGTACAAGTTTGGGGTAGCATAACAGGTCAGGTTCCTCAGGATCCTGCCAATACTCACGTATTAACGGCAAGAATCTCAAATTCCAATTTTGGAGGAGCGGAATTAACAGATACTGTAACTGTAAACGTTTCTGGAAATCCTGAGGGCATGAGATATGTTAACGGTCATGCAAGATTAAACGGTGTAACAAATTTATTTAATTGTCCGAATACTTGCGATATAGGGGACAGCGTTTTAGGTGGGATTAATGTCGGGAATATTGCTGCAGGTGATTTTGTTGAAGTTACTTATAAAGCTACTTTAACAAACACTCCAGTAGTTACCCCAACGCCTACTCCAACTGTACAAGTAACTCCGACACCAACTCCAACTGTAAGCATTACACCTACCCCAACTCCAACTACTGCAGCTACACCGACCCCAACCCCAACTACTACTCAACAAGGTAACACTAATACAAATACTAACACAAATACTCAAAGTCAGTCTCAAACTAACACTCAGTCTCAAACTGCTACAACCGGTTCAAGTTCTTCTACTTCTTCCAGTTCGTCCAACTCTAATGTAACTGTGAACAATCCAAACCCGCAGGTTGTTACTGTTGTCAAAGAAACACAAGTTGCAGGAGTTTCAACTACAAAAGAACTTCCAAAAACCGGATTACCTCTTTTGGCATGGGCTGCAGCTGCATTTCTACCTGCAGGAGCAAGGCTTAGGAAATTTAATCAGGTTTCAAAAGGCTTGATAAGTGCAAACTATATTTGGGAAGAGAGAGAATTTAAAATTAACTCTTGACAGTTAAATATAAGTATGGTTTACTAATTAAGTAAGCCTCGAAACGGATGAATCCCTAAAATCAGTATTATGTATCATGTATTAAGTATTATGCAAACGCATTGAATCTCTTAATACCTAATACTTAATACTTATTAATACAAAATTAAAATGCCTCGAATAACAAAAACATTTTCCGCCAAAGGCGGACCAAAGGACGAAGATGCGAGTCAAACAGTAGAGAAATCTGCTGAAGATTTAGTGGGGGAATCTCCTCCTACTGTCATTCCGAGCACTTCGACTTCGCTCAGTGTAAACGCTAGCGAGGAATCTCAAGATTCAAAATCAGAATCCAGAGATTTCTCGGCTTCGTCCGCCTCTGGTGTGGCTTCGCCTCGAAATGACAGTTATACACGTAGTGATAATTATATAGATTCCCGCTTTCCTGTCCGTAATGCTTCGCATAGCGATGCAGGCGGGCGCGGGAATGACAGCGG
This sequence comes from Candidatus Daviesbacteria bacterium RIFCSPLOWO2_01_FULL_37_10, assembly GCA_001776865.1. Taxonomy (GTDB): domain Bacteria; phylum Patescibacteriota; class Microgenomatia; order Daviesbacterales; family UBA10151; genus 2-12-FULL-37-11. Next base: position 8,326 of record MFDK01000006.1, read on the forward strand.
AAGAGATGTCCCTACAGAAAAAGTTTCCGGAGTTTTGGATATTATGCCTGAAGGACATGGATTCCTTCGACCTAAATATATACCTTCTGATAGGGATGTATATATTAGTGCTTCTCAAATAAGAAGATTTTCTCTCCGCCCGGGGGATTTTGTTGAAGGGGCAGCCCGCCCTCCAAAAGAAAATGAGAGGTATTTCGGGCTTCTGCAAGTAGACAAGGTAAATGATAAAGATGCTGAAACATTTGTAGTGGATCCCCGGGATCCAAGTCCGGGACGAACTCGTCAAAAACGAGTTCGATTTGAAGATTTAACTGCTATTTATCCAAATAAGCATTTAAAACTTGAAACCGGAAAAACTCCGCTCAGCCAAAGAGTTATCGATCTTGTTTCCCCGATTGGTTTTGGTCAAAGAGGCCTTATCGTTTCTCCACCAAAAGCCGGCAAAACTACTATCTTAAAAGATATCGCAGCTGGAATTGCCAAAAATCATCCTGATGTAATACTCATGGCAGTTTTGGTGGGGGAACGGCCGGAAGAAGTAACAGATATTTCAAGAAGCATTAAAGGAGATGTTATATCATCAAATTTTGATGAACCTGCAGAAGATCAAACAACTGCTGCAGAAATTGCGCTGGAGAGAGCAAAAAGATTAGTAGAAGAGGGAAAAGATGTTGTAATTTTGCTTGATTCTATTACAAGGCTTGGGCGGGCTTACAACTTATCAGTTCCGCCATCCGGAAGGACTCTTTCCGGCGGATTTGATCCTGTTGCGCTATATCCTCCAAAACACTTCTTCGGGGCTGCCAGAAACTGCGAAGAAGGCGGATCCTTGACCATTATAGGTACAGCTTTGGTTGATACGGGCTCTCGTATGGATGATTTGATTTATGAAGAGTTTAAAGGTACTGGAAACATGGAACTTCATCTGGATAGAAATTTAGCAGAAAGAAGGGTATATCCTGCAATAAATATAGAAGGATCCAGTACAAGGCAGGAACAACTTATGTATGGCGGTATGGATTCTGAAGAATATAAAGCAATTGTTGTAATGAGAAGGATGCTTGGAATACTTGGTGATAACGAAAGAACAGAAATTTTTCTTGAAAGGCTTTCCAAAACAGAATCTAATGCAGACTTTTTGAAGACTCTCAAAGATGTAAAATAATCTCGACTCTTGACAAATATCCCAAACTATTAGTGTAATGTAATTACATGCCCAAATATTTTAAAGATCAAGGTGGGGCACTGCCTATACTTATTCTCCTGGCTGCAGTAGGAATCATTGGATTTTTACTGATCTCCAATACTTTTAATTTCAGAGATAACCTATTCTCACAACTTTTTCCTAAACCCTCATCTTATGCAGCTAAACCCTCTCCTTCATTGGGGATGAATTTAATTTCAGAAACTATACGGGGTTATGCTCCGACTGATTGTTACCATGAGGATTCTGCTCATGACAGAACTTGGGTAGGATCACTAGGCCCTAGTCAATCATTCCAGGTTTCTTTGCCGTTCTGTACTTATGAAGAGTTTGTCACAGGTCCGGGTGGAGCAGGGTTTATGATGCACTCTTTCGGAAAGGGTAGTTTTAATCTGACTGCTACCTCTCCGACCGGAGTTGTTACTAAAGGACATTTTAAGATACCAAAACCCGGACAACAGGATTATCGAGGTTGTTTTGTCCAACCTTATTTTAATGCTGTAACACAAATAGGCACGGGAACGATTGAACCGGGAACTTGGACAGTTACTTTTATAAATACCGGAACCAGAACAGCCAGTAATCTTGAACTGCGAATTTATATAGAACAGGCCGTATCCGGCTGGCAAGAAGCTCATTGTCCACAGGAAGACTGGAATTTTGATTAGATAATACTTCCCAGCTAAATAACTTTGTTGTATGCTAGAGGTATGGTTGCAAGAAAATTCATAGTTATTGGTTCATGGCACACATGTAGCCGGAACCGTTGGAGCTTTGGATAATGACTTTGGAGTAGTCGGTGTGGCACCTGGTGTGAATCTATGGGCAGTCAGGGTATTAGCAGATGATGGTTATGGAGCCGTATCCAATGTGATTTGTGGTGTTGACTTTGTCACAGGAACCAGGACTGATTTAGATTCAACTAATGATATTGCAGTGGCCAATATGAGTCTAGGATGGAAGCAGGTTCCTTGGGAATTTAGTGATGATTGTAATAATACCACTTTAGATCCGATGCATGTTGCTGTCTGTAATTCTGTAGCCAAAGGAATAGTTAACGTCGCAGCAGCAGGTAACCAAGCCCAGGATCTAAGTAGTTACTTAATGGTCCCAGCAGCCTATGATAATGTTATTACAGCTTCAGCTATAGTAGATACTGATGGAAAACCAGGCGGAATAGGTCCTGGTAGCACTTATGGTTCTGATGATGCCTTCGCCAACTTTTCCAATCGGGGTCAAGATGTAGATATGGCTGCTCCAGGAGTAGATATCATGTCTACAATCCCTGGTGGAAATTATGATGGGGTTAGTGGGACCTCCATGGCTTCTCCTCATGTCACCGGTGCAGCAGCGCTGTTTATTGCCAACAATGGAACTCCTCGTAACTCCTGTGAAGTAAATTTGTTAATGAATTTAATTAAAGATCCGGCTAATGGTTATGTTACTCCTCAAAACTCTCCGAATGGTTATAGTATTGCCGGTTCGTTTTCTTATTCTGAACCTCTTCTTTTCTTGCCAAATGGAGGAGTCGTTCCAGCCTATACTCCAATATCCAATTGCACCTCTTCTCCATCTCCAACTCCTACCTCCACTCCAGGATCAAGTTCAGTAGTAATCTCCAATATTAGTACCTCAAATATAACCACTAACTCAGCCACCATTACCTGGACCACTAATACTCCGGCAACCTCAAGAGTAAGTTATGGATTAAAATCTAATAATTT
>MFDK01000006.1:11278-11717 GCA_001776865.1 Candidatus Daviesbacteria bacterium RIFCSPLOWO2_01_FULL_37_10
ACTAACCTCCAAAGAAACAAAAGATACTACTTTAAAGTTCATTCTAAAAATCAGGCTGGACTGGAATCTTCATCCTCTATCCAACAATTTAGGACTAAAAATAGGTAAAAATTAAAGCATAATTGGATAAGTTCCGTACAAACTTGACAAACCTGACGATATATTATAATATTGATTTATGATAAATATGACTTCTGTTTCCGTTGATGAACTTCGCTCCAACCTGGCTGATATTGTCAACCGTGTGACATATGCTAAAGATAAAATAGTAGTTAAAAAACATAACCGTGATGTGGCTATGATTATTAGCCTCGATGAGTATGAAAAACTGATGGATCCGACTAAACGGTTAAGTCAGACAGAGTGGCAAGAGAGTTGGAAAAGGCTTGATGATATACGAGCTAAAATGCCCAAGGTGGATCCTGAAGAATTGGAAAGA
>MFDK01000006.1:11732-12280 GCA_001776865.1 Candidatus Daviesbacteria bacterium RIFCSPLOWO2_01_FULL_37_10
GTGCCATCATTAACACAGATAAATCTGTTTCCCAAGAAATCTATCAAAACTCAAAAGATAAACATTTTGTATTAGTCATCTCACCCTCAATTTTGGCAGAATTAGAAGGTGTTCTACATAGAACCAGGGTAATGAGGTTCCATAAGTATTCTACTCAAGAACTACAGCGGATAGTAAAAGAGCTAGCCAATGTTAGTTATATAGTGCCGGGAAAAACTAAAATTGAGATAGTTAGAGATCCGGATGACAATAAAATCATTTCAGCAGCTTTAGAAGGCCAGGCTGATTATATAGTTAGTAGAGATAGAGATTTGCTTGACTTAAAAGAATATAAAGGAATAAAGATTATTACACCTGAAGAATTTATGGGCTTACTGAGAAATCTCTGAATAAAATTTGACAAGTTATTATTATCTATGTCCATAATGGATTGTGACCAGAAAATTTTTGTCCAAAGGACAATCGGCCTTTGGCCGAAACTCCCAAAGGGATGTACCGTATGGTACGTCCCAGGGTGGAGCTTTACCTATACTTATCCTACTTGCTGC
>MFDK01000007.1:0-2223 GCA_001776865.1 Candidatus Daviesbacteria bacterium RIFCSPLOWO2_01_FULL_37_10
AGAAAAGTGGTACTATAATAGGAGTGTATGATTAAAAGAAAGATTCTTTTTGAGCTAGAAGAGCATCTCTCGTCAGACCAAATGACTATTCTAGTCGGTTCAAGACAGGTAGGGAAGACATACTTGATGAATGTTTTAAGAGAAGGAGTGGAGAAGAAGGGCGAAAAAACCGTCTCGCTAAACCTTGACCTATCAGAAGATGCACCAAGATTTGTATCTCAAGCCACCCTGGTTGCATATCTTGAGCTCACCATTGGAAAAGAGAGGGCATTTGTTTTTATCGATGAGATACAACGGGTGAAAAATGCTGGTCTTTTCTTAAAAGGTCTTGCTGATATGAAGCTACCGTACAAATTCATTATCTCAGGTTCAGGGTCACTTGAGTTAAAAGCAAAAATACCAGAGTCGGCGGCAGGAAGGAAGATATTATTTCAAGTTGATCCAATAAGTTTTGAGGAATTTGTCAACTTTAAAACAGATTATCAATACGAAGAAAAACTAAAAGATTTTTTTGCGCTTGAGGAAGGAAAAACTACCAGACTGTTTTCAGAATACCTTGTCTTTGGAGGGTATCCATTAGTTGTACTTGCAGAGACAGCCTCGGCAAAACAAAAACAGATGGGGGAGATCTATAGAAGTTATATAGATAGAGATATCAAGGATCTTTTAAACCTTGAGAAAACGGATGAGTTTAGCAATCTTTTAAAAACTCTTGCTTCTCAAATCGGAAGCATGATTACGATAACGGAGTTAGCCAACACAATTGGTATTGATGAGAAAACCGTCAAGCACTATCTTTGGTATTTAGAGCAAACATTTATCGTCCAAAAAGTGACACCTTTTTATCGCAATGTCAGAAGTGAGATTACAAAGGCTCCTATTTATTATTTCTTAGATAATGGGCTTCGTAATTGGCTTTTGGGGTTATTTGGATTGCCAGATATTCCAGGTCCTTTAGGAGGGTATTTGTTTGAAAACATTATTTTTAATATGTTACGGCAACAGTTTGATATTACACCTACTCAAATTCATTTCTGGCGAACAAAAGATCAAGCTGAGGTTGATTTTGTTTTGCAAACAGGACTTGAGGTGATACCAGTTGAGGCAAAATACACGAAATTAAAAGATTCAAGGGTAGGAAAGTCTTTTAAAAACTTTGTCATCAAATACAAACCCAAGAGGGGATATATCGTGCATTTGGGAGAAAACTTAGAAACAAAAATGGATGGCACACAGATCTCTTTTATTCCCATACATAATTTAGTAGGGAGTAGTGTAATTCAAAGTCCGGCTTTTCCGTAAAGAAATTGAATCAAACTGAATATTAGTCAAATCTTCATATATAGCTTCAAGTAACATAGGCAAGAAGGTGCTATACCTCATTGATACGTTCATGTTTGTAGCCATATTATTTATCCTGTGGAAATACCCATTTACTTCTTTCTTCAGGCCAGGTTGGTACAGGCCAGAATTTTTCAATTAGCCAGGAAAAAGGATGGATCATTCCAGGTTCGGCGTTTTCCATCCAGTGTTTTGAAACCCAGGTTCGGGAGCGAGCCTGATTGAGTTTATATCTTTTAGTAAAAAGACCTGTCTGATAGTGGCTCTTCCTTTTAGATAAATGAGCATACCAGGTTTTTTTGATAACCTTCACTTGGCCACCGCCCAACCAGTACTTTAAGCCGATCTCCAGCGGTTCCGCACCAAAAGGGCTGTAAGTCTCTATCCGGTCATCTAGAAATCCTACCCTTTTTGAGAAGTACTGTTTATTAACCATCCAACAGCTGCCCTGAAAGGTCATAGTATCGTCGATATCATATTTTGAATCTTTTCTCTGCCTGCCCCTTTCCATCCAGGCCGGGTTACTTATGGTGGTACCGTATATTCCGTTTGGGGTAGGATAGGTGAGGAAATGGTAATCACGATAGGGTCTACCTTTATCTCTTTGCCATTTAGTATAGTTTAACGAGTATCGCCGGGGGATAACAAGCCAATCTTCGGCACAATTCTCACTTAAGATTTTGTCAAACCCTTTAGCAAATGCACAGTGGGCATCACATTTCATCAGAAATTCGCCTTTAGACTTAATGATTCCGGCATTAATTGCGGCTCTCATGCCCAAATGTTTGTTGAGCTTTACGACTGTTACCCGTTTGTCCGGCTTAATTGGTTTTTCAGGGTCCCACCCATCCAATATTGCCAGAATCTCCACTTCACCGCGAG
>MFDK01000007.1:2300-10843 GCA_001776865.1 Candidatus Daviesbacteria bacterium RIFCSPLOWO2_01_FULL_37_10
GTTTATCCCGATCGTATTTTTTAAGTCTTAAACCAAATCTTTTCATCAGCCACTCCAAATCATGGGTTCTCTTCTCCCAACGGTTGTTAAGCCAAAAATCCATTGAATACTTATTGCCAGCTTCAATTTCAGGTGAGTTGGTCCGATATGACCTACCAAATTTTCTATGTTTGTGAGCATACCAGGTAGTTTTGTTAATCATCACGCGGCCTCCAGAAAGCCAAGTTTTAAGGCTAATTTCGATAGCTTCCTGGGCAAATTTACCATAACCTTCTTGTTGTAAACCGCCCAAAAAGTCCCAATGTTTGCGCGACATCACCCAGCATGAGCCTTGAAAAACCATCGTCTCATCAATTAAGATATCTTTTCTTTCAATTGCCCTTCCCGACCAATGGACCCCGCCGATTTTATCAGGTCTGTCAGTTAGGAGTCGTTCATAATCTATGGGTGGGTCATCCATCACCTGCCAAGATTCTGTATCCAGTTTGTATCTTCTGGGGGTGACTATCCAGTTGTCTTCAATTTGGGAGAGAAGTTTTATATCAAAGCCCATGTCAAAAGCGCAATGTTCATCTGTTTTCATAACATATTCTCCACTTGAAGCAGCCATACCAAAATTGATCGCAGCCCTCATGCCCTGATTTTCTTGAAAACTTAAAACCTTCACCTTGGGATTTTTCTTTAATGGCGTTGCCGGAACATAACCGTCTAAAACAACGATGACCTCAATCTCACCTCTACAATGTTCCAGAATATCACCAATAGTCTTTTGCAAAAGAGGGTCTTTGAAAGAGGGGATGATTATAGAAAGCACTAACTGTTCCTCCCTTTCCTGGTTTCAACATATTGCTTAAAAATCGCTGCCACTTTTAACCTTTGTCCGGTTATGTTCATCTCACAGTTCCAATTAGGTATCATATTTATCCAATGCAGGAACTCTTCCTTGTCAACCAGATAGCGAAAAGTGTCTTTGATTTTTATCTGTTTACCTTCTTTGGTCATCCTTCGCAGATAGTTTATCAAAGTATTAGGATTTTTTCCCCAGGTAATATTACCCATTCTGATGATGGTGTAATGGTTGAAGTTTTTTTTAACCAGCTCTTCCATCTGTATTTTGTGCCGGGTATATCTGGATTTGGAGTAAAAAATACACAAAGAACTGAAATAAACCAAATGTTTAGATTTATCCTGTTTGAATAGTAAGTCTATTTCTCTTTGGTATTCCGACTGTCTTCTCTCTCTACTTTTTGATACACCGCTTGCAAAAAAAAGCAATTCTTTTTTGTCTTTAAGCACGCTGGCGATGTCTCCGTTGCCGACTATCATTTTTGTTTAGATTGAAATCATAGGCCCCAGTCCTTTTTAATCTCCTCATAATATGGCCGCCATAAATCGTGGGCATATTTTAAATGAGGATAGAAGTCAGTATTTCCGTAACTGTGCGTGCGGGGGAACTTAACATGTTTATGAGCAAACCAGGTATTTTTATTAACCATCAATTTACCCTCCGCCTTCCAGGTTTTAAAAACCATCTCATGGGAATCCTGATACATTGGTCCGTAACCTTCGGTCTGAAGTTCACCAATCACCTTATCCCACCAGGTCCTTGGCATTACCCAACAGGAGCCCTGCATGGCCATTGTTTCGTCCACCATTATGTCTTTCCTCTCTTCCTGTCTTTCTCTCCAGGGGATGCCGGTAAATTTCCTGGTATACTTAGCGGTCTGAATACAAAGTTTCTCATAATCAACAAAAGGCACATCCATTAATTGCCATTTCACAGGATCCAGGGAGTACCTGCGGGCTGTCATAATCCAGTTGGGCTGACAAGACTGCGTCATAATCCGGTCAAAGCCTTGTCCAAAGATGCAATGCTCATCAGTCCTCATGATAAATTCCCCCCGGGATAGAGCCACCCCGGCGTTAATGGCGTCCCTCATGCCGCGGTTTCCCCCAAGGTGAACATACCTAACCCGGTCATCCTGTATTATCGGCACTTCCGGCCAGTAGCCGTCCAAAACTGCAATAATCTCAATTTCGCCTTCGGCGTTTGAAAGAAGAGATTCAATAGTTTTAAAGAGCAGCGGATCTTTATATGATGGGATTACAACCGAGAGCATATTTGGGATTATATACCAGGATTCAATTTTTTTACAAGTTAAGAGTTGACAGAAAGGTCAATAACTGGTTCTATTAAGTAGTGAGTATATTCAAAGTATTGCCGGCTTGGGCTTTGTGGTTTGGGCTGATTTCAATAGTGATGTTAGCTGCTGCCTTTTATTTAGTTTTAGGCCGGGGGGTAGAGGCATCAATTACCCGGCAACTTTTGAAGCGGGAGCAAACGATAGCAAGGGCAGAGGTGGGTAACATCGTACTGTTCTTCCAAAGATTTGGCAACTCAGTGGCAGTGCTGGCACAGTTAAGCAGTATAGAGCGCCGGGATGCCAGTACAGTTGCCGATATGGATATATTTGTGGAGCAGCGGCGCGACAGTGGTCTTGTGGGGGGAGTTGTTTTAACTGATAGGGATGGAGTAGTTCAGTTTAATTCTAATGTTTTGGGAACAAGAGATCTGGGTAAATCTCTGGCAGACCGGGATTTTTTTATCTGGGCAAAGGATAAGGCAAAAAAGGGAGAATATTTCATCAATAAGCCGGTTATTAGCCGACTGGGAGGCAGTGAGGACCAACCCGTCGTTTTGGTGGCTTCTCCAGTATATCAAAACGGTGTATTTGCGGGTGTGGTAGCTGCCTCAGTGAAACTGGCGCCCTTAGCAGAGCAATTCTTTGGATTTATGAAAGTCTCAGACCTTACAAAAGCGTATCTGGTTGACGGGCGTGGAGATCTATTATATAGTAATTCTGTCCCGGATGGGATCGGTTTAAATATCTCTGAACTTTTTTCAGGTGAACAAACTTTTAGTGATAGAATTAAAACTGCGCTAAGTGCATCTGAAGAAGGTCAATTTCAAACTAAGACACACCTGGCAGCTTATTCCCCGATATCACTTGGAGCTCAAACTTGGCTGTTAATCATTTCCTCTCCTGCTCAGGAGGTTGTAGATCTTGCTACTCCTTTTTATGTCCGCCAGGCAGCGATGTTGATATTAACCTCCTTTACTATTTTACTATTTGGAGTTGTAGCAACCAAAGAAGTTTAAGTTTGATTGAAGACATTATGGAAGTAATCGTAATTGAGGTTTTCCCGTTTTTCCCAGTTTCCGGGAAAGTTTGCTTCTCCTTTTGAGTAACGAAAAGTTCCAGTATTTGCGTCCTCCTTCATAATAAACCAGCCGCCATCTTTGTTGATAAACCCGTAATAGCCGACTATGCCATCGTCAATTTCGGAAATATTGTATGCGTCTGTGGGTGAAGTTGCCTCAGCGCTGGTTTTGCCCCCCGGAGGATTTCCGATTGAAGCCGGCACTTGCACTATATTTTGGCCAAAAAACAAAGCCTCGATCCTCCGACCGAAAATAGATATTAAAAAAAATGAAAGCCCGGTGGCTCCGACAAGTTTTAAAAATGTCCGTTTGTCAATGTCAGAGACACCCGCGGTCTCTTTTTTGGGGGGTGTAACATTGGTCGCTGGTTTTTTTGAAGCATGTCTCCAGTTTTTGAACGGGAGAACCTTATATGCGAAAAAGATAAGCAGGGGGTAGAGCAGGCTGGCAATAGCCAGCTGGGTGTAGGTGGTGGCGGTGATAAATGTCACGATAACTACAAGGCAGGCAATCGCAAAACCGAAGTAGGTTAGTAAAATCTTACCCATTATTTGTTTATTCCCCCTTCTCTTATATATGTTGCCGATATAAAGCCGGATCTGGTAGCCATCCTGACTTCATACCAGTCCGGCTCCATGGAAACGAATTCAAAGGTGTCGCCGTCGTGAGCTTGCCCGATTTTTGCCGAATCAGTAGCCGGTTTTTGGCGGATATTAACACCCGCTGCACCATCAATTTTAATTGTCAGTATTATTTTAGGTTTTGCTTCTTCTGTTGCTGTTGTTATTGCAAGGACTGCAGGGGTTGGTAAGGGATGGTAAATTTTGGATTCTACTTTTGAAAGAACCGAAGAAAGTGGAGACGGGTCGGAATCTGTGGCTGTAGAAGAAATAATGTTTCTTATCCCGAGAGTAACTAACAGCAAAAATACTACTGTTGTAGCCAGGAATTCAAGGTTTCTCTGCAGAGGATTCAGATTCGGGTTTTGGTGTATCTGCTCAGCAGGTTCAGCAGGTATCTCCAGAGGATCATTGTTTACAAGGTCTCTCTTTTCAAGGTGCTGGATTCCATCTTCAAGTGTAAAACTTTCAATTAGCTCCTTTTCTTTTTGGCTGAGTTCATTTTGCTCCACAAAATCTTTGTAGCTATTTGCTCCCTTGCCAAAAAACGAGAGAACAATTTTTGTATTTACCCATGAAGTAATTCTTTTGCCTAAGTATTCGGGATATGACGAATAGCTGTCAGTGTGATGAAGGTAACGGGTCAGGTGCAGCAGGTGGGGTTCATTCTTGATATGAACTGACTTATATGGACCATCAAATAGAGATCCAGTATGCTGATATTTTTTATTAAAATACATTGAATATCTGGTACATAGAGATCTTATAAATCTTTCGAGGGAACCGCGAGTTTTCTGGTGCAGAAGTAAATGAAAATGGTCTGGCAGTAAGCTGTACGCTATGAGTTCAACTGAATTGAAGTAATTCTTAGGCTGATGGGGTGTGCCTCGAAAAATCTGGCCATGCACCTTAAAGTTTTCTTTAATACGATCAGGATCTTTAGGAGCAGTTAAATAATCTCTTAAATAGTCTTGAAAGGTTTCGTAGTCTTGTTTATCATTGAAAATAGTTCTTTTTTCGATCCCTTTATTATAAATGTGGGAATAAATTCCCTCCTCATCTATCCTGGAGAGATTTTTGGCAGGCATACTTCTAGATTATCTTGAAAGAAGAGACTTTGCAAGTACCCAAAATACCGGAATTAGCCAGGCAGAGAACTCATTTCTTCTTAAGGTCTGAATAATTAATTTTGGTTTAACTCTAAGGTATAAACTACTTTAATTATTTTAGTATGTATATACTTCTTACTATGTTAGAATTTTTAAGGACAAATATCAAAATCTCCTTACCAGATCGTAAGTCCTCTTTTGTAGTTTGAACAACTACAGCATCGCCCGTATCTGGAAAACCCGAAACTATTGCCTGGATATCTTGAGTTTGAGAGATATTAAAGATTTGTGTTTTCCCTGAAATATTTACCGAGAGTGTTAAATTGCGAATTCCAACTATGTTCCCCTGGAATCTATTAACTTCAACCTCTGCTGGTTTAGATACGGAGCCTGGTTTGCTTTGCGGAATCAGGTTTGAATTTTTTCGGGAGCCTAAAATGATCACCAAAGATACTGCCGCAACAGCAGTTAAAACTAAAATCAAAATTATTATTTTAGCCGGTTTCATATATCTAGTCTATTATTTCTGCGTATACTACAGTTCTATTAGTATAATTTCTAGTAAGCTTGTTAAAGTTACCTGAGCAGGTAATTAAATTTAGAAGAGGTCTACCTGTTGTTGCAAAGACTTCATGAAGTGGAAATTGATTAAATGGATAGCTTTCAATATTATAAACTCTAAATTTTAAAATCTTACCCTCCCCGTCAGTTATACTAATCTCATCGTCTTTGGTAAGCTTTGAAAGATTGTAAAAAACAGCAGGCTTGCCAGAGACTGTATCCAAATGCCCGGATAGTACTGCGCTACCATTTTGTCCAGGCCTAAAACCCAAATTATACCAACCAATGTTATCAAATCTTTTTGGAACATCCATCCTTCCTTTTGTATCAAGACCTACTTGTTCAACAGAAGCTTCTATTTTAAGTTTAGGTATTGAAATTTTAACAGGAATACCAATGTCCGCCGTGCTAGAGGCGGTGGATCCGAAATCACTTGGATTAACTTGAGAAAGATAATTAACATTTTGATTGGAATCTTCTTCAATGGTTGAATAAACTATTCCAGGGGGAGGAGAAGCTTTTTTTAAAATCACTGAGGCTAAAAAATCACCCTTAAATTGAATAAACCAAGTTAAGCCAACAGAAACTATTATAAGTATGAAAATAATTAGTCCTTTCATTACTCTTTGCCCCTTCCTGTTACAGGAGGTGCTTGGGGAACTACAACTGTTGTAACAACTGGTGTAGGTGTTGGTGCTATACCTCCTGCAGGAGGAGCAGTGATATTAACTTGAGTATTACAAGCTCTTTCGCCACCCGGCCCCGTTATTGTTAAGGTTATGGTGAAAGTTCCAATATTTGAACTGCTCCAGTTAAACGTAGGATTGAGCCCACTTAATGGACTTCCGCCAGAGGCTGACCAGAAATACGAACTTATGGTACCTGTTGAAGTTGAAGTATAGGTTCCTGTTTGTCCAACAACTAAAGATGTGGGTCCAGTAAATGAACACTCAAGAATTGGGGTGGGCAGAGGAGTTGGAGTAAGTATGGGTGTTAAAGTCGGAGTTAAGGTAGCAGAAGGTGTTGCAGTTGGAGAAGCAGTTGGAGAAGCAGTTGGAGTGGGTGATGGGGTAATCGGTTGCGCCAATACTTCTATATTTGATTCACAAGCCATCTCTCCGGCCGGCCCGAATACATTTAAGGTTATATTATGTAAACCCGGATCCAGACTTCCAAAGTCAAAAGTTGATGCAACACCGGAGGCAATGTTTCCGGTTGGAACTCTCCAAAAAAAATTGGTGATAGTACCTCCTGAGGTGGAACTATACCTTCCTACCTCTCCTGCCATTAAGGTAGTGGGTCCGCTAAAACCACAAGATAGGGTTGGGGTAGGGGTGGGTGTGGGAGTTGGAGTGGAAGTTGGGACAGCACAAATATCAACATGTAGTATTGGAGTTGGAAGTGAAGGAGTTTGTTGTGAAGCTGGACAAGAATCAGAAAATGTCCAGTTTGAACCATTATTCCCGGAATTTGTACTACCTTGAGCAGTAAGTATAGCTGAACCCGCTTGATCGGCTACATTTATATCATAAAGCTGGAATGTTCCAGTTCCTTCCCAAGATCTTTGAGTACCGGTTACACTTGAGCGGATTAAAACTTCATCTACTCCGCTTTGACATGCGCCGAGAGTATTCGCCGAGTTACAAACATCATTTACTCCGCCACTACAAGTATTATCCACCCCTTCATCAAACTTCCAATAAGCGCTCACTGATATGCCAGGGTCACTACCATTCATATCTTCCGTAACTTGTGCTGCCAATCTCGCATAATGATAGATTCTAACATCATCAATTTTTCCATCAAAGAAATTACCAGCACCTGATGTACAAGATCCAGGATCAATATCCCGACCAATGTTTAAGGCACAGCTACCAAAGTTTAGTGTATCAGCCACGCTGCCAGTAGTAGGATCTTGGATACCATTAATATAAATGCTAATCGTGCTACCGGATCGAGTAACCACCAGATGACTCCATTGGCCAATTGGTACACTTGTGCTACTTGTCACCGCGAGAGCATTAGGAGTATAAACTTCAATTTGGTTTGAGGTATTTATCATAACTAAAAACTCATTATTGCCCGAACCATCCGGTGCCATAAAAACTGCTTCCGAAGCTGAACCAATATCATCATGGAAAACCCAAGCCTCATAGGTATAGTCTCTAGTTGGTAATCCTGGGTTTGCAATGCTAACAAAATCATTAATTCCGTCAAAGGCAAGCGCCTTAGCAAACTTTCCAGAATCTGTCCAACCAGAGTCTGATGTAGGAGGAGAAGCAAAATTATTGTTTGCCCCATCCAAATTAATCACTGAGGTACCGTTTAAGGATATAAAGCCCAAGTTATTGATCCCACCAGTACCAAGTGTAACATCTCCAGTGCTTGAATTAACCCATGATCCGGATGAATTAACTGTTACACCCAAAGCAGACAAATTACCGTCCCCTTGATAGAGGATATCAGAAATTGCTAGAGATCCTCCCAGTGATAAACTAAAATCCTCCATATTAAAAGATCCATTTACAATATCCAGGCTTGAGTTGGTTGCAAGTGAGCTTATCAGATTTACGCTTCCACTGGCTTTATCTACCACAATAGGTGAGTTGATGTTGATAAAATCATGGAAAATTGATTGGTCAGTTGTTCCTGCAAGTTTTATAATTTCATTTGTCCCTCCAAAATTTAGGGCTATTCCAAAGGTACGGGTAGAAGAAAGAGATAGATTACCAGTTATTGTGAGCGTGAAGGGACTGCTTGGGTTTCCCCCTGCGGTGTTATTTACAGTAAAATCATGGACTGTAACATCACTTCCTAAAAGGAATGCTCCGGAAAATGAGGGGTGGCCATTTTTACTAACAATAATAGCTCCTATGGGACTGTTTGATACGAAGGTAGTATCATCATTACCATCTGGGCCATCTGAAATAACAGTAGTAGTTGACAAATCGAAGGTGCCACTTTGAATAAAATCTCCTTCTATATTAATTTGTTTGCAGCCGCCCATATTAATTGTACTGTTATTTATTA
>MFDK01000008.1:0-567 GCA_001776865.1 Candidatus Daviesbacteria bacterium RIFCSPLOWO2_01_FULL_37_10
TCAGGTACTGTTCCAAGAAGGGGTACAGCTTTTAGAGTATGCGCTGCCTTATCTGATACATCACCTTTTTGTAAGGATTCTGAACAGGCAATATATGATGAAGATCCACCTACTTCACCATATTTGATGGGTACTCCACCAGGCTCTCCCACACCAACCCCAACTATCCCCGGACCTACAAATACTCCAACTCCAACTACTCCTGCTGCCACAAGCACACCTACCCCTACAACCCCACCTACTCCAACACCGACCTTTACACCTACACCAACTCCTACACCTACACCAACACCTACACCTACACCAACGACTGCTCCTGGCATTCAGTTCATAGGAACTGTTAGTTCCGCAGGTAACAATACTACTGCAGGTTCATTCTCGCTCCCTGCAGGCTGGCAGACAGGAGATGTTGCGGTATTTTGGTGGTACACCTCCACCGACACCAAAACAATCACACCACCGGGAACTATCATCCAGAAACAACAGGCAAGCGCTTCTGGATTTGGCCGTATCTACATTGGCTACCGGGTTTTACAGTCAGGAGATTCCACCTTTGCCTGGACATCT
>MFDK01000008.1:649-1374 GCA_001776865.1 Candidatus Daviesbacteria bacterium RIFCSPLOWO2_01_FULL_37_10
AATCCGGTGCTGCGGTAACATTCTCTAACACTTCAACTCCTAATCCACCGGCTGTCACAACTATTAGCAACAATGCAGTAATCGTTCCAATCTTTGGTAAGAACAATGACTATACAAGTATTACTGTACCCACCAACTATACCACGGCCGGATCCAATACCACTACCGCCGGAAATGATGCCTCTGCAGGAGTTGCATATTTCAAGAAAGCAACTGCCGGATTTGAGGATCCAGGTGCCTGGTTAGCAATCGGAGCTTCAACTGATGATGGCTTTGTCTGGACAGGAGTGCTAAAACCGAATTAATACTGTAATAATTATCTTTTGCTAACAGATCTTTTATAAAGATCCAGGTTTTCTAAAGCTGTTCCTGTACCCAGGGCAACGCAAAGAAGCGGATCTTCTGCCAGGGCTGCAGGGACTCCTGTCTGTTCAGTAACAAACCTATCCAGATTACGAAGAAGTGATGTCCCCCCGCTCATAATTATTCCTTTATCTATAATATCCGATGCGAGCTCCGGGGGGGTTTGTTCCAAAACCCCTTTTATTGCACCTATTATCTTAAGAAGTATTTCATGAATTGCCAGAGTTATTTCCTCTGAAGAAACCTCTATACTTTTTGGGAGTCCTGTTACAGAATCCCTTCCTCTGACTTCAATTTTTGTTATCTCATTTGGCTTCTGAGGCATTGCTGATCCCGCCTTTATCTTGATTTCTTCAGTCATT
>MFDK01000008.1:1383-34815 GCA_001776865.1 Candidatus Daviesbacteria bacterium RIFCSPLOWO2_01_FULL_37_10
ATAATCAGGTTATATTTTTTACGTACATAAATTTGAATTGCCTCATCAATTTTATTTCCACCTACTCTAACTGACGAATGAACAACAACTCCTCCCAAACAAATAACAGCCGCTTCAGTTGTACCTCCGCCAATATCAACAATCATATTGCCGGAAGCGTTTGCTATAGGAATCCTGGCTCCAATTGCTGCAGCAAGAGGCTCATCAATCAAGAACGCTGTTTTTGCACCAGCTGAGAGTGTTGCATCCAGTATTGCCCGTTTTTCTACCGAAGTTACTCCTGCAGGTGCGCAAACCATAACTTCCGGTTTAAACAGCCTGCTTGATCCGCAAACTTTATCAAGAAAAAATCTTATCATTGCTTCAGTAATAACATAATCTGCAATAACTCCATCTCTCATTGGACGGGAAGCAGTAATATTTCCCGGAGTCCTACCAAGCATTTCTTTTGCCTCATTCCCAACTGCCAGGACTTTATTATCATCAGTTGATATTGCGACAACTGTAGGTTCATTAAGCACAATTCCGGCTCCGGCAAGGTAAACAAGAGAGTTTGCAGTACCTAAATCTATTCCGATACGCTTTGAGAAGTTAAACATAAAAGGAAAGTCATCCTGAACCCGCCAAAGGCGAGGTTCGCTCCTTTCAGGAGCGGCTTGATTCAGGATCTCTTAACAAAGATTCCGAAACAAATTCGAAATGACAGATGGTGGTGCAATTCTATCAACAAGTATACTCAGTCACAAGATACACTAAATGGAACAAAAGGGGTCACAGGTTACTTTAAATTAATCCCATACAAATTCGGCTCTGAGGCTGTGGGGGTTGGCAGCGAATTTATAATAACCAGTCTTGATGAATCCGGCCATGCAAATACAAACGAGTTGTCAAAACCTCCGGCATAAATTATTGCTTTATTGCTTCCATCAAAATCTACAACAGAGATCTGAGTCTTTTCCACCAAAACTATATGCCTTGAATCCGGAAGCCAGGTATGAGAAAGCGCCATAGGTATATCAAACTTCTGATCAGTGTCAAGGTCATACACCTTAAACTTTAAAGAGTCTTCAGCTTTCAGACTCGCTTCGCTGTCAGTCTTCAGACTGTCTGATGACTGATGACTGATGACTGATGACTCTGTGTACATAAACTTAGTCTCATCCGGAGCCCATTTTAGATTTGCTGAACTTGAGGCTATTTTACGCGCTTCAGTATTTTTTATATTTAAAAATCTTGCTTCATCTTTTGTTTTTATATCTTCTTCCCAGCTTTTCAATGTTGCCGAAAGAATAGCTGTAATATCCCTGGGTTCAGAATTTATTCCGTTATCATTTAGAAGATAATTGTTGTTTCCTACGGTTGCAAGAAGTTGTTTTGAATCCGGTGACCAGCGGACAGTTGCTTCCGTATAATTTATAATCCTGCTTTCAGCTATCTGATGAGGCTCTGCTCCTCTTGCAAAAGCAATCGGCTGATCTGATTTCAAAGTCCAAACCCAAACTCCTGCCTTTTTATTTAATGAACCGTCAGAAGAAGTTGAAGAAACAATATAGGCAAGTTTGCTACCGTCAGGCGAAAGAATGGGATTTTTTACTCCTGTAAAAGTTAAAGGATAAACTGTAGGTATAGCCGGAAAAAGAGTTATTTTTAAATCAGTTACAAGCCCTTCTTTAACTTCAACTTTTTTCTCCCATGAAATAAATCCTTCTTTTACTACTTTTACGGAATACTCTTTTGGCACAAGTGATGAAACAGTAGCATTTGTTGCCGTTGTAAGATGGCCATCTATATAAACAGATGCTGCATCAGGTACAGATGTAATTGTAATTATACCCGTTCCGACAATTCTTTTTTCTTTAGTAGAAAATGTGTAGCCCTTGGCTAAGAAAATAGCCGCAGTTGCAGCAATTCCTATTACGAGAAGCGTTATTAAGGTAATAACAAAGCGTTTACTCATATTAGTATAACCATCATAATACTTATACTAACACAAGATACTAACTTCCCTCAAGTCTAGCCCTTACGATAAGCCTGTTTAAAAGCGTTCCCGGAGGATCACAAGTTTGCAGCGTTAAAACAGAGGTATTATATTTATCTGTTAAAAAATGTGTGTCTAATGGCTTCGCAACTGTTTTGTCATAAACTATATAATCATATCTTCTGTTTTTATAAAACATAATTATCCTGTCTCCTGACTCAACTTCCCGTAAAAGATAAAATATAGCGTTAAACCGGACTATATTCCACGGTGCATCAGTTGAATGAGAAAAAAGATAAATATTTCCAGGTTCTCCTGGAAAATTTGTGCCTTTTGCATGGGCAACTCCCTCACTCAGTGCTTTTACATATTCTTTTTCATCTGCCGGACTTACATTGGGAACTACTTTTGCGTTTGCATTAATTTTTTCGATTACTATTCCAAATTCAGTTGAAACCGGGGTAATTACGGATCCTGCGGATTTCAGTTCTCCAAAACCGCCTGTTGGAACCTCAATTGGTTGTCCCTGCTCGGATCGAAGAGTTTCTGAACCTGCATCTGAAGTGATAATCTTCGGAATCGTTCTTTTAACACCCCTTAACCTATCTAATCTATATTCAAATTCTACTTTTGTAAGAGGACCTAAAACTAAAACAAAACTTAATAAACCTGTAAAAAAAAGTAAGTAGCCTAAAAATCTAACAAAAAATACAATTTTGAATCTTTTTGACATATCCAAAGCGCCGTTGAGAGGAATCGAACCCCCAACCTACCCCTTAGGACGGGGTTGCTCTGTCCATTGAGCTACAACGGCACAACAATATAATTATACTCCTAAAGGTGATAAAATTGAACTTGCTCGGGGTGTAGGTCATCGGTAGACCGCTCGATTCGGGTTCGAGAGGCAGAGAGTTCAATTCTCTCCACCCCGACTAGTATGCTGTTGCTTGGTTTTTAGTATCTCCTCAAACAATTGAGATGCCTTGGACTTTGCATGAAACCATCCTTACATCATAAAACACCTACTGTAGGATATTTACAGGGATAGGTTGGAAGGTATACTTTAAAGGACTATCCTTACAAGCGGCTTAGTCGAGTTAATCCAGAGTTAAGCTTAGTTAAAACCCTAAAAAGTCCCTAAAATACTGTTTAACTCTACTTTGGATTCTTACCAGATAATACTTAAACCCTCGTCTGTATATTTGGAGAAGTCTTTATCCTAAGTGATCAATATTAAATCTTCCTTAGTCACCTGCCAGACCAGCATTCTGTCAAACGAATCTTTATGGCTTTTCTTTGAAAGTTTATGATATATTTAACATATGTCTGATCAATTAAATGAAGGTGAACCAAAAGAGACAAGAAACGGGATAAACAGGAGATCATTTATTACGTTTACTGCAAAAACACTTGCATATGCTGCTGCAGCAGCAACAGCCTTAGTTAATCCATTTGAAAGCAACAGAGGCAATAATAATACTCAGCAAAAAGCTGGTGCTCAAATACCAGGAGTAGAGGTAATTGATCATATTACATCAGAAAATCAAACTGATCAATTATTTGAAGGTATTAAAGCTTTTGTTTTTGAAAAATATATACAAAACGATTTGTCTCAAATAAATCAAAAAATAGAGGCTGCAGCAAAAGAACATCTGGATAAAACTGAATTTTTTCCTCCATTTGCTGCAAAAATCAAAAATTATCATGCCCTGATAATAAATGCGGCTAAAACTATAGAGAAAATTACAGGAAAAACTGTAGATCCTGATTGGATTGGCATCATGTTTGGCTTAATACTTGCTGAGAGTTCTGGTGATCCCGGGGCGGTTCATGTTGATCCGGAAGATCCAAATAACGAGGAAAAGGAAGACCGCGGCCTTTGCCAGATAAAACTTCCAACTGAAAGGATTGTCAGGAATAAGTTGAACTGGGGGGAGGTAAATATATTTGACCCTGGAATTAATATTACAATAGGACTTGAATATCTAATGATACTGATGGAAAAATATAATGATCCGGTTTTAGCTTTATCAGCATATAATTTTGGTGATGAAGTTGTAGATGCTCACCGAGACAAGGGCGGACATCCATTATCTAACCCTGGGATTGAAAATGTAATAAAAGTCCTTGGATCCGCAAAAGCAGTACTACTAGGTTAGTACCTCATAGCACACACGGTTTTGAGATAACAGTTCGAAGCTGGTATAATTAGCTCATAAGCCGGGGTGGCGGAATGGTAGACGCGATAGACTCAAAATCTATTAATCGCAAGATCGTGAGGGTTCGACTCCCTCCCCCGGCACTATTTAATTATGGAAAAATTTAATGGGAAACTCGTAATTGGACTTACGGGAGAAAGTGGTGCCGGAAAAGAAACTTTTACAAGACTTCTAACAGAATTCGCCGAGGAAAAACAAAAAACTATCGGGATCGAAACATTTTCCAGTATTTTATTCGAAACACTTGAGAGTTGGCATATCTCAACAACAAGAGGAAATTTACAGGAACTTCCCAGAATAATGATTCAGGCTTATGGTGACAACGTGCTTGCTGATGCAGTTTACCAGCGAATCCTAGAAAGAGATGAAAACATAATTATTCTGGATGGCGCCAGGAGAGAAAGCGATCTTGCAATGATTAAAAAATTTCCTAATAATATTTTTATTTATATTACTGCTGAACCAGAAATTAGATGGAAAAGGTTACTACTAAGAGGTCAGAAGACAGGGGAAAAAGAAAAAACCTGGGAACAATTTCTTGAAGAAGAAAAAGCTGAATCTGAACTTGAAATTTCAAAAATAGGAGCTAGCGCAGATTTTAAAATTGTAAATAATGGAACGATGGAAGAATATCGAAAACAGGTTGAAGAATTTTACAGTACATATGTCCAGTCATCCTGAACTTGATTCAGGATCTATATAATAATTGTATAGATTCCGGATCAAGTCCGGAATGACAAAAAGCTGATTTAGGCTGCGGCTGGAAGTTTAGCTTCTTCTTTTTCCATCTGAACAGCTTTTCCTCTTTGTTTTTCCATTCCATAAAACTTTACTCTTTCTGCCCGAAACATCAAGTTTATTTCTCCTGTTGGACCATTTCTGTGTT
This sequence comes from Candidatus Daviesbacteria bacterium RIFCSPLOWO2_01_FULL_37_10, assembly GCA_001776865.1. GTDB lineage: Bacteria > Patescibacteriota > Microgenomatia > Daviesbacterales > UBA10151 > 2-12-FULL-37-11. The sequence goes on from MFDK01000008.1 coordinate 6,467, forward strand.
TTTGTATATCTAAAATTACCTGTTCAGGTTTTTCCGGATCCTCGCGGTAGATAAACATAACAACATCTGCATCCTGCTCTATTGCCCCGGATTCCCGAAGATCTGCAAGCTGAGGTCTTCTGGTTCCCCGGGATTCAACAGCCCTGGAGAGTTGGGAGATTGCCAGAACTGGAATTTTAAGCTCCCTCGCTAAATTTTTTAAATTTTGTGAAATTTCAGAAACTTCCTGAACCCTATTTTCCAGATTTCTTCCGTGTACAAGCTGAAGATAATCCACAATTAAAAGTTTAAGCCCATGCTCTATTTGAAGCCTTCTTGCTTTTGTTCTCATCTCTGACATAGAAATTCCCGGAGTATCATCAATGAAAAGGGACGCTTCAGCAAGCTCCCCCATTGCCTGAGATAACCTGTCAAAATCTTTTTCATCAAGACGACCGGTTTTTAACTTCCATGCATCAATATCTGCCTGAGCTACCAAAAGCCTATCCACAAGCTCTTCCTGGCTCATTTCCAGAGAAAAAATTCCAACAGGAAGCCCGCTATTTACAGCAACAAACTGGGCAACGTTAAGAGCAAAAGAAGTTTTACCCTGGCCCGGACGCGAAGCTAAAATTATAAGGTTTGAATCCTGCATCCCTGCCAGTTTTGAGTCTAGATCTCTGAATCCTGTGGGTACTCCCCTAAGCTTCCCTGAGCTTTTCTGAAGTTCATCAAGCCTGTCAAAAGATTGGGTTAAGGCATCTCTAATTGCAGTAAAATCACGTTTTACATGTTCCTGAGAAAGGGAAAAAATACCAGCTTCTGCAGACTCCAAGAGCTCATCAACAGATCCACTGTCGTTATACGCTTCCTCAATTAACTTTGTAGCATTCGTTATTAAATTTCTTCGAATTGCATGTTCTTTTATAATTCTTGCATAATGTTCAATATGAGCCGAAGTTGGAACTATATTTACAAGGGTTGTTAAATAACTTACCCCGCCGATTTTGTCATATGTCCCTTCTTTCTTTAACTGTTCTGTTAAAGTAACAAGGTCTATCGGTTCACGCTTTTCAAAAAGCGCCTTCATTGCAGAGAAAATCTGTCCGTGCGTATCGCTCCTGTAAAAATTTCCGGCATGAAGTAGCTCTGCTACCCTGACTATTGCATCTTTATCAATCAAAAGTGCTCCAATAAGGGATTGTTCAGCTTCTATATTTTGCGGAGGTAATTTTGGAGTGTTTGCCATAAAGGTAATTTGACAATTTGAGTATAATTTCTAACTCAAATTGTCATCCTGAGCGAGTGAAACGAGCGAAGGATCTCGGTCGGAATTCCCGAACAGTTAGTAATTAGATTCTTCGCTTCGCTCAGAATGACAGTTAGGTTTTGCTAAGCAGAACCACTTGCAATTCTTCGGGCAATTTGTCCCTGGTAATCGATAATTTTGATATCGGGACTATATTCTCTGCTCCCATTTCTTTCAAAAATTTATCTACTGGCTCCAGGGGAAATTTTAAGCCTTCTAAGCCGTAATGCATAGGGATTACAATTTTTGGTTCGAGCTGGGAAATAATATTAGATGCCCCTTTTGCATCTATTGTATATACAGATCCTACAGGAATTAGAAGTATATCTGCATTTATTGCCGCGATTTGATCCTCTGTTAAGACAGATTGTCCCAGGTCACCAAGGTGTACAATATTTAACCCGTCAATTGTTGCATTAACAATTGTATTTAATCCTCTTTCCGCGCCCTTTACATCATCATGAAATGAAGGAATTCCTGAGATTACAACTCCTTTTACCTCGTATTCACCAGGCCCGGAAAAAACTGCAGGATTTCCGGCTACTGCCCCGACATTGTTATGATCCTTATGATCATGTGTTTTAAAAACAATATCTGCCTCAAGATCCTTCGGAAGTTTTAGTCCGGTAAATTCACTATCAAATGGATCTATTAACAAAGCTGCATTCTTACCTTTTAGCTTTAAACAAGCTTGTCCGTACCATATTATGTCCATGCAAGAAATATTAACATATTTAGATACTACCCGCTAGAGTCCAAAATTTAGTATAATTTCATAAACTCTAATTAAATGAACAAAAAACTCACAACAGCCGAATTTACATTTTCTCTGGTTCTACTGCTTATTTGCGGGCTTTTTGTCCTGGGTGTACTCTACTTTGTTTTATATATTGATACATCAAATAACCCGAATCGCTCTTATTTCAAAACCGGACCCATAACAAAAAAGCCTGCAACCTTAATGCTGGAACTTAACAATCCTGATAATGATCTTCTCGTTTTTAATAAGGAGCTTGAGATAAGCGGGAAAACTATACCAAATTCATATGTTTTAGTAACAAATATGTCAGATGATATTGTTATAAAGTCAAGGTCTGACGGAAGTTTTTCTGGTGAATTTGAATTGAGTGATGGGGTAAATGAGATAAAAATCATCTCTTTTGATCAAAACGGTGAACAGAAAGAAGTAGAAAGAGCTGTTTATTTTTCAAAGGAGAAGATATGAATAAAGCCTTAGTAAGTATAATAGTTATAATAGTTATAAATTTTATACTACCCCCGACCTTTGCTCTAGATTCCACTCCATCTGCAACTGTAAAAGAAAAACTTGATGCGCTGAAAGCAGAAATTGCTTCCAAAGCTGCAAAACTAAAATCGGAAATAAATAGAAAACTTACAAATAAAGCTTATATTGGGATTATAAAATCAAAATCAGATGCATCAATTACACTAGGTTCAAAAGTTGGCACAAAAATGGTTTCTGTAAATCAGGATACGGTATATGAAGACAAAAATCCGGTAAAGAAAGGCACTAAAAAAGTTGCTTCAGGCATATTAACTATTAAAGAAGAATCGAGCATTGCAGCCTTGGGTGATGTTGATGACACAGGCGTACTCCACGCCAAAAAGATCGTAATTCTCCAGCCTCCAGCCTCCAACCTCCAACCTCCAGTATACTTTTGGGGTCAGATCATTTCTGAATCTGATGAAATAGTTTCAATCAAAACAAAGGACAGTGCGATTAAGACGGTTTCAATGTCAGAGATTAAACTTAAATTTAAAACTGATGATTTTGTAATAATTACGGGTACTTTAGGAAAAAATGATATCCTTGAAGCAAAGTTCCTTTATGTAATCCCAAAAGGTCCTCTCTTAAAATCAAAAACTGCAACGCCTTCTGCAACTCCAAAACTCGCACCAAAAACTACTCCCAAACCAACTACTAAACCCTAAACGGGGAATCTATTTAATAAGTCTTCAGGAAAAATCTTCGGAAGTTCGCTTACAAGTTTATTTAATTCTTTAATTGTATTTACTGTTCCCCAATAGTTTCCTTTGTAAGCATATATTTTACCTTGTGCGGCAAGCTCAGGGAAAACTTGGTCTTCATGATCCCCAACTTCCGGGAAAAGCTCGATACAGGAACGGTTTAAAATATAAACTCCAGCACTTACCCAATGAGGTAAAACTGGTTTTTCTCTAAAACCTTTTACTTTATTTGACTCATCTATCTCTACAATTCCAAATGGACTAACGAGTTGAACAGTAAAAATAGTTGCCATAGCATTTTTACTGCTATGCAGCTCAATCATAGGTTCAAGAGATTCTGCTATAACTTCATCTCCATTTGATCCATAAACTAAATCCACATCAGAAGGAATAAACTGTAAAGCATTTTTAAAAGCTCCCCCACGACCTAAAGGTTCCTCTTCAATAGCATAATCAAATTTTATACCCCACTTTGACCCATCCCCAAAATATTCTTTAATAACTTCACTCTTGTAACCGCAGGAAAATACAATATGCTCAACACCCTGATCTATAAGAAGTAAAACCTGATATTCAACAAGAGGCCTACCTAAAATATCAACCATTGGTTTTGGAACTTTATCAGTTAGAGGTCTTAAACGCTCCCCTTTTCCGCCGGCCAATATAATTGCATGTTTTACCATACAATCTAATATACCACACCATTACAATAATCCGCTAATGATTAAAACCAAAGCCTAATTTCTTTTTCTGCTTCCTCAAGGGAACCTGAGGCGTGAATCAGGTTGTAGGCAGGTCTTTCTTCCATATTAGCCTTCAAGATCGAATCAGTACCCAAATCTCCTCTGATCGTCCCCTTTTCAGCGGTTGAAGGATCTGTAAAGCCCGTTATCTTACGGACATGTGCAACCGCATCTTCCCCTCTCAAAACCATTGCTACAATTGGTCCTGAAGTTATAAATTTTCTAAGCCATGTTACAACTTTTTTTCCCTGGTCATATGCACTTTTAACTTTTTGCCCTGCTGCAATAGTTTTTTCTCCAATGGATTCAAGGTAAGCTTTTTCCATGGGATAATGTTTTTCAACAATACTTAAAGGCGCCTTAAGCATTTTAAGTTCGACTACTTTTAACCCGGCAATTTCATACCTTCTTATTATTTCCCCAATAAGATTTTTTTGAGTTCCATCGGGCTTAATCAAAACTAGTGTTTTTTGTATCATATTACTTTGTTAATATAACAATTATAACTATTATAATGATTATATTAAAGAGTCAAATTTATTTTATTTCCACATCCTCTACCTCATACGTTCCATCTTCATAAACTGTAACTAATCCAAACCTTGACTCCTGGGTATTCCTCAAAGAAGTTAAAGCACCAATTGTAGTCATAGAAAGTCCGGTTTCAGGCTCAATATACCTTGTAAAAAAGTGTATATCTCCTGAAAAAACCTCCTTTACTCCTGCATCTTTTAACATTTTAATAAGTTTTTTTGCCTCAGATTTTAACTGTTCTGTTACCTTACCCATAACTCTACTTGATGAAGGATGATACAATGGCTCATGTAAACCTACAAAGATTACATTTATTTCCGGTTGATTTTTTACCGTGCTGAGCTGACCATTCAACCAGTCAATCTGAAGCTGACCTAAACCTAAATAATTGTCACTATTATCCAATATTAGAATTTTTGCATTTCCAAAGCTAAATGCCTGATTTGAAGGGCCAAAAATTTTGTTAAAATTAGTTAGCGGCGGTACACTTTTATTCCTTGAATCCCAAAGATCATGGTCTCCGGCTGTAATAAAGTATCTGATACCATTCTCATCAAATTTATGCTTGGCAGACTCAAGTTCCTGCTCTGTACCAACCTCAGTATAATCCCCAAGGCCAATAAAAAACTGAGCTTTATTTTCCTTTGCTTTGCTTAAAGCTTTTGCCAAATTTTCATTATCGCTATGTGAATCCGCAACAAGAGCAAATTTAAATGAAATAGCAGACTTATCTTTTGGTGCGATTTTTTCAGGCTTTAGTTGGGATGAATTTGCGCCTTGCTGAGACACAGATCCTTTAGTTTTTTCCCCGCTTACAGAATCTTTAACATCATCAACTTTTTGTTTTAAATTTTTAGTAACTATTGATAATAAAAAAGCAGTAATTTTTTCCGTTGAGGAAAAATTTGTAATTATTGCTTTCGGGCTAATTTCCAGAGGGTCAGCCCCTGAAAACTCCTTATATGCAGAATAAACTCCACCAATAAGTGTTGCAAAAATTATAAGGCTTAAAAAAAGCCTGAATATAATAAAAACTGGATTAGTTCTTTTTTTATGGTTTTTTCTTCGGTCAAACATGGATCACATCCTCTCTGGCGCCTCAATTCCCAAAAGATATAGTCCTTGTTTTAAAATTACAGCTACTGAACAAGTTAATGCCAGCCTTAAATCCGAATTCTCTCCTTTGATTATTGGATGTTTTTGGTAAAATAAGTTAAATAGTGATGCCAAATCTAATAAGAATGAGGCGATAATATTCGGATGTAAACTTTCTGCAGCTTCAATAACTATAGCTTCAAAATGTTCTATCTTTTGCAATATCAACCTTTCTTCTTTTTCAAGCTCAATTGATACAGTTTGAGGGTGTTGGACTGAGTGCGGCAAATCTACATCATAATCATACTGCGCATTTCTAAGAACAGATTTAGCACGGGCATATGTATATTGGATGTATGGACCAGAGTCTCCGGAAAGTGAAACTGATTTTTCTATATCAAATGTAATATCAGTATGCGGGGCATACTTAAGCATAGAAAACTTAATTGCACCAAGACTAATTTGATTTATAACTTGTTCTTTTTCCTCCTTAGCCATTTCGTCATTGCGAGCTGAAGGCGAAGCAATTGCTGTTGACGTTCTATTCATAATCTTTTCTATTCTCTTTTTTACTTCATTATGGAGCCAGTCAAAAGTAATTACATCTCCTGTCCTTGAAGCCATTTTTCCGGAAGGCAGATTAACCATACCAAACGGAAAATTGATCATTTTGTCTTTAAAGCCGGGGTCAATAAGTTCAAGCGCTTTAAACATCACTTTAAAATATTCTGCCTGCTCTGAACCGGAAAGTATTATCCCTGAATCAAAAGGCCAAATTTCCATCTTTACCTTTGCAAGCCTTAAATCTTTAGCTTCATAAGTTGGATATCCTGCAGTTGTTACAAAAACACGATTGTGTAAACTATGCTTTTCACCTGGAAAAATAATTGCCCCCTGATCTGAAACAAAAACTTTTTCGAGATTTTCCTCTACTAATTTTTTACCCTCCTCTTCAACTTCAGACTCCCAAAAACTTCTATCAAACTTTACCCCTATTTTTTGATAAAGATGCTCAAAATATTCTTTACTCCACTGCCTGGTTTCTTCCAAAATAAGCTCAACCGAAGGGTCTTTTTGATAGATTAATTTATTAAGACCGTTAATTTCACCTTTGATTTGATCGTCTTCTTCATATTTTCCAGCCCCCAAAGTATAAGCCTTAGCTAAAAATACTATTTTTTCATTCAGGGACTGTTTTTTAATCTTTTTATATTCCGTTTCAAGCTTCTTTATTCCCCATATTGCTTTTGCAACTGGCAAACCAATATCAGATCCATATGTGCTCCGAAATACTTTATTCCCTTGCGATTCTAAAAGCCTGCTTAAACTTTCGCCGAGAGAGATATTTCTAGTATGGCCAATATGGAACAATTTATGGGTATTCGGCTGAGAATATTCCATAAATACTTTTTTCTTTTCATCCTGCGAAGCTTCAGCGAAGCGGGAAGGATTTACCAGGGATGCATAATCACAAACTTGATGCAGACTTTCCAAAAGAGCATTCGGTTTTATAAAAAAGTTAATGAAACCTCCACCGGCAACTTCTACCTTCTCTAAGTAATTTAAACTACTTAAGTGACTTAAAATTTCGTTAGCAATTTGCACCGGCGACTGCTTACTATCAGGGCTTTTTTGTTTAGCAAGCTGCAGAGCTATATTCGAAGTATACTCTCCAAACTCCGGATTTTTCGGAATAGATAAAACTATATCAGCCCCGATTTTATCGGGGTCACTACTTTTATACCCCAACTCCTCAACTGCCTTTTTCAAATCCTCCAAAATCTTACTTTTAAACATATCCTAATCATACCATAAATTTACCTTGTCATCCCGGACTTGATCCGGGATCTATGAACTGCTAGATTTCTTTATAAGGAAATAATTATGCGTAAATTAACTGGTAATATTAATGTTGAAGATATTAATGTTACAGTAGCTATTTTCTACATGCTATTTATGATTGCAGTGTTACTTCTTCTTATTCTATATTTTGCTGTTCTTAAATGAACCCCCATGGTTAAAACCGTGTTATCCTTGAATACGCCTTCGACCGGTTCTAATGGTTCAATTCACCCCCGACTAAAGTCGGGGTACTCTTGAACAATTATAGACTTCCTCAAAAAATCCTCTAGAAAATAGTTTTTAAAAGTAGGTATTTTTTACTTTAGCTCTGATCGTATGGCTACACCTCCCCATTGGTTTACAACTAGCGTAGCAATACGAGTATCATCCTCCTGTATAAATCGTACATAATCTTGACTCTTAGGATTAAAATCAATTCTTGAAATACCTTGAAGCTCATATGTTGGAACAATACGCTCACCGAAACTTTTTCCATACGTAACACCATATGCATATTCATTAACTCCACGACCACTGAATTGACTTAGGACTAATTCAAACACATCTGTTCTATACATTCTACTGCGCAGTATCCAACGATTTAACATACCCCGCGTATCAGAAGATGCGCGAACTCCAACGTCCAATATACTACTCAACCTGTTAAGAGTCTCTTGATCAAAGAGGTTTGACATTCGTAAATCTGCCAATATTCCCTGATCAAACATTTTTTGTCTTTCTATTAAATCTATTTCTCTAGTTTCCATATAGTTCCAAAATGCCAAATATTGACATTATAGTGCAAATTTTAAACTACTATAGTATATAATAAGTCAACTGTTCTTTGTTTTGAATTTATGTGGAAAGAGGCTATTTGAAGAAAGCAATATAAACAACGACTAAGGATATAACTCCCAAGAAAAAAGCTATTAATGCTCTGGCATTAACTTCAAGAATGTCAATTTTTTTTTCTTTCATAAAGAACTCCGTAGTGAAAATGCAATTAACAATGAAACTATAACACCAATTAAATTACCTGTCAATACAACCCATTTTTTTAATCCTGTTGTATCAGAAAAATTCGGCGTAATAATAATCGCTCCAACCCAACCTGCCGACAAATTGACAAATAAATCCGAAACAATCGACCTTAGAACTGGATTAATAACTTCCATGTTTTCTGAATATAACAAAATATATAATACTATGTCAAGTCAAACACCTACCTACCTTTTAAATCATAAATGAATTTTAATACTCCAGCAACCAATAAATAATACCCAATCCAAACCAGCCAGACTTGTTCCCCTATATAAACCCATGCCCAGTTAAATCCGGCAAAGAAGTTAACTATGTAAATAAAATATGTGAGAATTATATTTAGTAAAAATCCCATTATCACTGCCAAAGTAGGACTGATAAAGGTAAGCACTAAAAGAATAGCTCCTCCTATCATAATAAACGGGATTGTCCAAAGCACCAGTAAATTTGCAGGCAGTGCAACTAAAGATATTTGATGAAAGTTTTGAGCGATAACAGGAAGAACTAAAACTTGAGCAGCTAGACTTACGCTTAAATCTCCTCTGATAAATTTTGGGATCTTTGCAAATTTACTCATAAGCATAGGCGATACCCCAACAACTCCGAGCGTTGCCAGGAAAGATAATTGAAATGATAAAGATGTTATCCAGACCGGATTTATCAAAAGCATCAAAGCCCCTACTCCAATTACTATCCAAATACTATCCTTTTCTCTTCCTAAAGCTTGTGCCAAAAATCCTGCTGAAACCATAATAGCTGCCCTTAATATAGGGACTTCTGCACCTGTAAGCAGTGTGTAAAATACAATTGATAAAAAGCTTAAAATGAGTGCAGTTTTTCTCTTGATTAAACCAGAAAAAAAGAGAAAGAATCCTGCAACCATACTTAAATTCTGACCTGAAGCTACAACAATGTGCAGCGTTGAAGTATCCCGCAGTGCAAGTCTAAGCTGTCCGGGAAGTTCCTTATTTTGCCCAAGCACAATTCCAGAAAGAAGCTGTGCTTGCGGTGAAGGTAAAATTTCTGCTATTTTTGAATCTAAATTATCCCTTAAGCCTTTAAGTAAGTGAGTCTTAAGTTCCCATCCGCCCTGCTCCCACCTAACCCAGTAAAAAAATATATAAATAAAAATTGCCAGTAATAGAGGAACTTTTGAGTTTATCACTTTAAAAAACTATTATTGAACTTTTTATTTTCTCAAATACAGCTTTGCTAACTATTTTTTGGTTTAATAAATCATCTGTTTTTTGATATGGTCTGCCTGAGATAATTTTTGCAGCAGTAACAGGACCAATTCCGGGAAGTGCCTCCAGTTCAGACTGAGAAGTCATGTTTATATTTACCTGCTGATTTGCTGATATTCCAGCTACCACACCTCCTTGCCCTATACCTGCTGCTGCGAAGTCCCCTTCAAAAGGGACGTAAATTTTCATTCCATCTGATAATTTTTGAGCTAGATTTAAGTTTTTTGATATATAATCTTTATTTGAAGCGATGGAAAATCCGCCGGCTTCTTGTATAGCATTTTCAATTAACTGACCCTCTTTTAGTTTATATACACCAGGATTTATAACAGCTCCGGAAATATCAACATTAATATTTTTTTCTTTTGAAACAATACTTTCTTTCGGGTATGAAACTTCCGGACTTTTAGTAAAAACCACCCCCCCTAATATTAAAACTGCGCCAACAAGTGAAAGTGCTATGGGGATCTTAAACTTATTTATAGTTTCTATTAAATTCTCTCTGCTCATACACTATATTTTCCACATTAGAAACCTCTTGTCAACTCTTTTTCTCAATCTGTGCGTACTTAATATCTCTCTATAGCTTTTTTTCCAGGATGCGTAGGCAATAACCAATTTTTGCAAACCCCTATCTTCTAATTCTTTCCGTATCACTCCGCCGTGATGAGGATATTTATGAAGTTTAGCTTTCGGAGAAGAAAAACCGTGTGTATAATGACAAAGCTCATGCGCAATTGTATGATCTATGACTAAAGCAGGAATATTCTCATCTTTAAACATACTTGTGATTGTAATATGTGAGCTTTTCGAACGCCTATCCATCTTTATAGAGCCCAGGCGAAATCTGGAGAAACGCCCAAATCTAATAAATACTTTATTTTCCTGGAGGACATCAGGGAAAAAATTCGACCATATATAATCTAACCTTGATAAAAGCCAAATATCATTTCTCATTGCTTTCATTACTTCCTTCCTCCTCGTTTACCATCCACCAGTCAAAACTCAAATCTTCCTCTACTACCCCTGGTGCAGAAACGGTAAATAAACTACTCTTAACTTTCTTTGTTACAGCCAGAACTCTATCTGTTTCTGTGGTTGGCGTAATAAGTATTCTGGAGTTTTCTTCGACTAAAGGACTTTCCAGATTAACTGATTTATTTCCTTTCTTAATTACACCTTGTCCTGTAATCTTATTAGAAACTACCTTAAAATCTGCGACTAATATACTTTGGGCTTTTAAATTACCTGTACTATCGATCGTAACTTTTCCATTAAACAAATCTACAAACTCAGCCAAAGGCGAGCTTTGCAGATAAAGGGTTTGAAGTGCGTTTATAGAATTCTGAGATACACTAAGAGTTCCATCTACTGATAAATCACCAGCAATAGTAGTTGTGCCAAGAAAAACATTACCCAACGATTTCAATGTACCTGAAATTACAACGTCTAAAGTCGTCAGAAGTTTTTCAGAAGATAAGTTTTCTGTTACTTTGAGATCAGTTAATAATCCTCTGCTGCTTGTCCCGGGCAATGCCGAGGGAGTAGCTAGAAGTTCATCCGGGGGCTCAAGATCCAAAGGATCAGATGATTTAAGACTCTGGCTTATTTCTTTACCGGTATATGGAAATTTTTCATTCGCCTTTTCAATATCTTCTATCTTGGATTGCAATCTATTAAGCTGAGCAACAGTTTTTGCATTTTCTATCTCGCTGGATAAATAATTTGCTTTAAGTAATTCTAAACTTGCAGTAATATCCAACGCATCCGGGTTTTCACTCATTTCATCTTGTAAATTCATTTTTCTAACGTCAATTATTAGCTGCGCAGTCTTTAACTTGGGTATTACTAGACTTCCTTCTTCGTCAATAACAAGATTTGCTAATACTTGAGCCGGATCAGCAAATGTTGGATTTACAAAGATCATGATCTTACCTTGGCAAAGCATAGGAGAAACTCCGGGAGTTTTTTGGGATTCAACTCCCGGAGTTAAACAATCGGCAGTGAAGCTTTCCAAAGCTTTACCCACTACCTGACCAGGTACTGTCGCCTTCATTGCAACGCCCGGGGTAGATGAGCTGGTTAAATAATCGCCAGGTTCGATTTCTCCATTTTCAGTGGAAACTTTAACAGGAACCCTGCCTGCTAAGGCAACCGGTTTTGGATTTAAATTTCCTTCACTATTTTTAAGGCTTAATTTAAATCCTGGAGCCGTGGATATAATTCCAAAAAGTTCTTTTTGATATGGTTTATTTGCTTTTTTAATATTTTGATATTCACTTATTATAACCAAATCCCCTTGATCCGAATCATCAAGCACATTATATTCTTCTGCAATATCTGCATTTCCGGAAGTTATAGCAGTTGCCGCTGCAGAAATTACTCCATCTGCAAATACATCACCCTCAAAATCAACTCTAAATACTGAATTATTCACGCCTGAAACCTGTGAATCCAGCCTCAGAATATCGGAATCCAAAATATTTAAATCCGAGACTAGATGAAGTCTTGATAACGGCGAATTTGTTCCAATCCCAACTGCACCTGTTTCATCTACAACAAAGGGTGTTAAATCAGAAAAACTCCCGTCATCATTAATGATAAACTTGTTTTCTCCGGAAATATTTATGCTAAAATCAGAACCATTCGCACTATCAGAGAGTGTAATCTTAATATCCCGGTTATCCGAAGTTTTAAACTCGCTACCTGTATCATAAGCTGATTGTAAACTTGAAATATTACTTAATGAATTCCATCCGGAAGCTGATTTTATATAAAGCCCTGAAGATGCATCAGATTTTTTGAAGTAATAATCCCCTGCAGTTCCTAAACTTATTTCCGGTACTTCGGAACCGTTTAACAGTTCAATACTCCCAAGCTTAAAATTATTAGCTGCAAAAACATCCCCGAATATTTTTTTAATATATGCTTCTTTAAAACTTGAATCCGGACTGCCTAAAATCAGCAAATCACTCTGAGAGGGTTTAATATCCTTAGAAATAACACCTGAAATTTCTAAGTTAGTTTGGGGGATATAAATATATTGATTTTCAATCTCAGGTTCAGGCTCTGATTGAATATTGCTTACCGATTTCTGAAGGTTTTCAACTGCTCCTGCAATCTCATATATCTGGCTTGCCAGGTTTTCTGTTTTTTCCCCCAATATATTTTTAGACTCATTTATAAAATTATTTTCTATAGAGTTAAAATAATATGCTCCTGTTATTAAGAAGAAAATTATTAATATTAGTATGCTAAAACCCAAAGAGAGTCTTGACAATCTAAACGATTCCTTTTTATTTTTAGCAATTAATACCCCTTGAGTGCTAACACGATTTTCCAGGAGTTGGTCAATACCTAGTGAGTTCTGTAGCTTAGTTATTTCTCTTTTACTAAACCTCCTTGCTCCACCTTTTGTCCTAACGCTTTGAATTAAACCTTTGTTATCCCATGCTCTTATGGTATCTTTTGAAACTTGAAGCAACTTAGAAGCCTTACCAACTGAGATCAAACTTAATGCTTTAACCGGGCTTAATTCACTTTTTAAAGCTTTAAGTTGACTTAAGTTATACCTTCTTGATCCGCCACTCGTTCTTAATACCTCAATTTTACCCTGCTTTTCCCAATTTCTTAATGTGTCAGGGGAAACCAGTAGAAATTTAGCCGCTTTAGAAATAGAGATGAGACCTCTTTTTTGGGATATATTTTCTGTATTTGGCAGTTTAATTTTAGGCATAAAAGTTATGAAAAAGTTATGAAAAAGTTATGTCCTGCTTTAAGATAAACAAAAATCTTTGGATTTGTCAATATATCAAAAATTAAACAGGTTCGGAAATTATTTCCGGAGTAATACCGGGAACTGGGGTAGAAATTTCATCTGATAATGTCCATACCCTGGCTTGGTTCGGATCGTTAATTACTTTGTTTGTGTGCTGTGTTGTAGAATTGTAGATTTCAGTCTCTTTTGAATAGTAATAATTAGCAGATCTTACTATTTCAGACCCTGTATATCCTAAAAATGTGCCTTCAATAATTAGATTAATTGAACGCCCTCAAAATCCTCGTGCAATAACTAACTATCCCGTTCAAAATCATATAATGTATACTTGAATTCATCACTTTTTCCATCAAATTCCTTCAAGTCTATGCTCATTTTTCAGTTTTTCCTTTTATAACAGTCTAAATTTAACATAAAAATCCTTAGCAGTCAAGCCTTTTGAGTGTTAAATTACAAAATTAATGATTTTTCCAGGTATGTAAATTACTTTTTTAGGTTTAGTTTTATTTATAAACTTTTTAAGGTTTTCGCTTTCAAGTGCCAATTTTTCTACAATCTCTTTATTACTTTTCATATCTTTTTCGATCAAAATTGTGTCTCTAACTTTTCCATTAACCTGTATAACGACGTTAATTTGCACTTCTTCCAGGTATTTGCTATCAATCTTAGGCCAAGACTGCTTATGTATGGAGTATTTTTCACGAATACTTAGCCACATTTCCTCTGTAATATGAGGCGCAAACGGTGCTAACAACAGAAGTAGAATTTTCACAGTCATTTTTGAAGCTCTTTTTTGTTTAAAAATAAAATTTAAAAACTCCATGAGTGAGGAAATGGCAGTATTAAACCTTAAGTTTTCAATATCATTTCCTACCTTTTTAATGGTTTTATGAGCAATTTTAAGCTCTTCTCCTGTTTGTTCAGCATCGTCTGCCAAATCCGTCATCTGCCAGACTCTATTAAGGAACTTGAATATCCCACCTATTGAAGCATCTCTAAAATCCCCGCCTTCTGAAAATGGTCCCATAAACATTAAGTACACTCGAAGTGTATCGGATCCATACCTTTTGATATATTCATCCGGATTAATCACGTTACCTTTAGACTTACTCATTTTAGCACCCTCTTTTATGATCAGACCGTGCGCCCTGAATTTTTCAAATGGCTCTTCAAAATTAATTTTACCCATATCTTTCAACACCATAGTTACAAACCTGGCGTACAGAAGATGCAATACCGAATGCTCAGCTCCACCTATATACATATCCACAGGTAACCAACTCTTAGTTCTCGAGTCGTCGAAAGGTTTATTATCAAATTCTGTAGAGGGATACCTTAAAAAATACCATGCGGAGTCCAGGAAAGTATCAGAAACGTCTGTTTCCCTCTTTGCTGAACCAGAACACTTAGGACACTTTGTATTTACAAAATTATCATCAGATGCAAGAGGAGATTTTCCAGTCCCCTTTGGCCTAAAATCTTTGATATATGGAAGCTCTACAGGTAAATTTTCTTCCGCTACAGGCACAGTCCCGCACTTTTCACAGTAAATAATAGGTATGGGAGGACCCCAATATCTCTGCCTTGAGATAAGCCAGTCACGCAGATGGTATGTTGTAACTCGCTTGCCCCAACCTTTTTCCTCCATAAAATCCATTATTTTAACTGTTGCTTCATGTATATCTAAACCATTTAGAAATTCAGAATTAACCATCGTTCCTTCTTCCTCTTGAACTTGCTCTACTTTTGTAATCTTTGAGGAATCTCCATCTCTACCCACAACCACTCTCTTAACCTCCAAACTAAACTTCTGTGCGAACTCAAAATCTCTCTTATCATGGCCGGGAACACCAACTACAGCGCCAGTCCCAAATTCCATAAGTACAAAATCTGAAATCCAAATCGACATTTTGTATCCTGTTAACTCATTTAGTGCGTATGAACCTGTGAAAACTCCTGTTTTCTCTCTACCTTCTGCGATTCGATCCTTAGATGATTTATTTTTAGATACTTTGATATATTGTTTAGTATCTTCTAAATTTTCTGGCTTTATGAATGACAAAGCTTGAGGATATTCAGGAGCAATAACTATAAAAGTTGCACCGTAATTTGTATCCGGACGGGTTGTGAAAACTGTAATTTTTTCAGGGTTCCCTTCTACTTTATAAGTAATATTTATTCCTTCCTTTCGCCCTATCCAATTTCTTTGCGCAATCTTGATTTTTTCGCTCCAGTCAATATGATCCAGATTATTCAAAAGCCTGTCTGCATAATCTGTGATCTTAAAAAACCATTGTTCAAGCTCTTTTTTTTCAACTGCAGCTCCACATCTTTCGCAAATTCCAGAGATAACCTGTTCATCAGCAAGCACAGTTCTGTCTGCAGGACACCAATTTACGCTGGCTTTTTTTTTGTATACCAAACCTTTTTTATACATCTGCAGGAAAAGCCATTGAGTCCATTTATAATAGTTTGATTTATATGTTTCCACTGTCCGAGTCCAGTCAAAAGCATTACCAATAGCTGTAAGCTGTGCATAAAACCTTTTTTCTGTACGCTTACTTACTTCAAAAGGATGCTCATTAACCTTCAAAGCATAATTTTCACTGTGTATTCCAAACCCATCCAAACCAATAGGCTCAAATACATCAAAACCCTGCATTCTTTTAAACCTGGAATATATATCCGTACCTGTGAAAGGGTACATATTACCTACATGAAGTCCTTCTGCAGAAGGGTACGGAAACATCATCAGAACATAGTAAGGTTTCCCCGCCCTATCCATATCCGGATTATACAGCTTATCCTTTCTCCATTTTTTCTGCCATTTAGATTCGATCTGGGAAGGGTTATACTTTTTCATAGATTGATTGTAACATAAATCAGAATAACTAGGAAAACTCGGAAAGCCGGAAAATCAGAGGAATCAGACAATCAGCAATTCTGATACGCTGAAAAATCCGACAGACTGGTATTCTGAGTAATTCTGAGTTTTCTGAACTTTCCACATCACTTTTCACATTCATGTTTAGAACTTATACTCAATTATATTTGATATAGTTTAATATTATTACGATGTATACTTGATACCTAATACTTACTACTCTATACTAATTAATGCCTATGCGTTAATTAACTTGATAGTTTACGATATATAAAGATATCTTGACAAATAATTCTTATTTTCGTAAACTTATTTAAATATCTCGGGCTAAGCAGACGGAAGCCCGAGATTTTTTTTGGACTTTGACTTATCTTCCTTCTTGTTATACCCTGAATATATGCTAAAGGCTCTCGTCAATATAATAATTAAAATTTTCTCTCAAAGAAAATTTCAAGCTCTGCTTATAATCTTTACAATTCTTCTCGACCAGAATTATATGAGAAGCATTTATTCTTCGAATATAAATTCGATACTACCTCTAGCCCTACCCCCTGTTTTTGCACAATCTGATATAGCTGCAACGTATGATTTAAGCGAAAATATCCAAAATGGTGATATATTAATATACAAACCTGAAACAGGAATATCAAAATCAATAATCCCTTATGACTTCAACATTTTTGGTGTAAAACAAGATACACCTATTGCAGTATTTCGAAGGGTTGATAAAACAGACAGCGCAGTTGCAAGATCCGGAATTGCACAGGTAAATGTAACCACTGTAAACGGGTCTATTAAAACCGGAGACCGCATAACTTCATCCCAGATCCCGGGTTTCGGTATGAAAACCGGAATTTCAGGTTATGTATTGGGAGTTGCAATGAGCTCTTTTGGAGATACAGACGGTCAGGATTTTATTTTTCAGGATCAAAAATTAAGAGCCGGAAGGATTCCTGTGGCTCTAAAGATTGAGTATGCGGAGCTTACATCTCCAAGGTCTTTGAATAATTTTTTCTCATATCTCGGTACATCATTTTTGCAGGGAGTAAATGACCCCAGAAACTTAAACCAAGCTATAAAATATATCTTTTCAGGGCTAATCCTGCTTGTTGCCATAAGCTTCAGCCTGATAATCCTGATACGTTCAATTCCTAAGTCAATTGAAGCAATTGGAAGAAACCCGCTGGCCAGAAGAACAATTATGTTTTCTATTATTTTGAATATTTTTATTGTTATTGTAATAACCCTTGGCGCAATCCTTGCTGCATTCATTATCCTGCGATTGTAAAATTAATATTTACTATTTTTTTAAAAGTTGCGAAAAATCATATTGATATGAGTGAAAAACTAACCCCTCAGGTCGCATCGAATGCTGTAAAGGTAAACGTAGTGACTTAACATCTCTATATTCATAAGAGTAAGGGGTAAATGAATACCCTTCCGGGCCATTATGAATTAAACTGAAAACTCCTCTGTGAAAACTCTGTTTAATATTTGTTCCAGTATCTATAGACATGTCTCCAACTGTAAACCTTAACTGCCCAATTGCTCGATAAACTTGCCGCATTTCAAAAAATAAATCCCCCCTTCTTTCTAGGAATTCACTCCCGGGTGTTCTTTTCTCCAGATCTGCCGCCATATCCAAAAGAATAGCTTTAACTCTAACTGAACCTATTGAAGTATAAACACCTTTTTCGTGTAAAGGAGAATGTACCCGGTCATTTCTATCGTCAATTATCAAATCCCCTTTTTCCAGTATACACCCCGTTTCATCTACACCAACTAAATAAGCAACTTCAACAACCATAAAATTTATTATACACTTAAGTGTCAAGGTCTAAAGTTTTGTGATATGATTTCCATAATGCCTAATATAGACTTCGTAAGTATCACAGCTTTAATCATTGTAACTATTTCAGGTTTTTTGTTTTTTTATCTTCAGAAGAAACATCAGCTTCCTTCCGAGCCTGACTCATACCAGGAAAAAGGATATAAAATTCTGCAAAATGCTTCCAAAAAAGCCCAGGCAATTTTAGGCATGGCAGAACTTGATGCAATTAAAATTTCAGCAGATACGCGATTTTACAGGGAAAAGCTTGCAGAAAGGTTTGATAAAGAAGCAGAAATAGCTTCTAAATTGGCATCTGAGCTAATAAAATTGAATTCCCAAAAAACAGTTGATGAATTTAATATTTATATGAATCAGCTAAAATCTGATCTTGAAAAATCCAATAAAGATTTTACTGACTATCTAATTTACTTAAAAAACGATGCAGATGCTCAAAAAAACCAAAGTCAAGATGCAGTAAAACAACAGATATTACAGATCTTTGTAAAATTTGAAGAGAATTTAAGCCAATTTCTTATGGCTTCCGAACAGCGCTCAGTGCAGTCTATTGAACTTGAGCTAAGTGCTGCCCGCCAGCTTATTGAAACATATAAGCAGCAGCAGCTTAAACTTATCGATGAAAATGTTATAGCTATGCTTGAAAAAACTCTGAGCCTGGTTCTTGCAAAAAAAATGTCTTTGCAGGATCAGGTTGACCTGGTTTATGAAGCTCTGGAGAAAGCTAAAGCGGAAAAGTTCATTATTTAGGGTCGGACCCTTAAGGGTCCGACCCTGTAACAACTATGGATATTATTGACACAATTCTTACAAATACATACACAATCCAGGATATGCGCCACAGGATGAGAATTTTAAAATCTAACCTTGAAAATACGCTTTTCGGGAAAGTTCAAACTGAAATACTTTCTTCAGATGATACTATCTGGCTTTCTTCTCTCACCCTCTCTTTTATCAATTATTTCACAAAGGATAACATTTACTCCTCTTTTAAAAATATTGAGGCTGAACTTAAGAAACTTAAGATCCTTATAATCTATCTTAGCTTTGAACCTGAACAGGAGCAGATTGAAAATATAGGCAAATGGCTGAGAACTAATCTAACGGAGATAAAACTATTTGATATAAAACTGGACCCGTCTCTTCTCGGCGGAATAGCTTTGGTAAAAAATGGTGTGTACAAAGACTATTCACTCAAATCCAAAATACAAGAACAGGGGGAAATGATTTTAGTGGAATTTAAGAAATACATTAGATAGCTATCAGTCATCAGCTTTCAGCTATCAGACTTTTTTTGTCTGAAGACTGAAGACTGAAGACTGAAGACTGAAGACTGAAGACTGATTATGAATGAAGTAGGTTATGTTTTAAATATACGGGACTATCTAATTACCCTAGACGGACTTCCAACTGTACGTATTAATGACTTAATCGAAACACAATCTCATGTAAGAGCAGTTATAAGCGCCTTACTTCCGGATAGGGTTGAGGCATGGATTCTGGATGAAGGTACAGTTTCTCCAGGCCAGTTATTCAAAAAAACTAACACAAAGTTAAATATTACAGTTGGTGATTTTTTACTGGGACGGGCAATAAACCCGATCGGTATTCCCATAGATGGAAAAGGAATACTTTCTAAAACAAGGGGCCAGGTTTTAAGCCTTGACCAAAACGCTCCGCCTATCATAAAAAGGCAGTTTATAAACACTCAACTAATTACAGGCATGACTTTAATTGATACTCTAATCCCTCTTGGAAAAGGGCAAAGGCAGCTTCTGCTTGGAGATCCCCATTCCGGAAAAACGCCATTTATTATTGACTTACTTGTAAACCAGTCAAGGCTCGGTACAGTTTGCGTATATACTGCCATAGGAAAACCAATAACTGCGGTCAGAAACATAATTGATACTTTAAACGAAACAGGAGCAATAAAAAATACAGCAATTGTAGCAGCTTCGTCTACTGAGAGCCCTCCGCTTATTTTTTATACTCCATATGTAGGATTTACAGTAGCAGAATATTTCCAGAGGCAGGGAAAGGATGTTTTAATTATTCTTGACGATTTGGGAACGCATGCGCAAGTTTACAGGGAACTTTCATTACTCGGAGGAAGGTCCCCGGGTAAAGAGTCTTATCCTGGTGATATTTTTCATACTCATGCGAAACTGATGGAAAGAGCCGGGAATTTTAATAAAGCCGGCGGAGGCGGATCAATTACTGCCCTTCCCGTAATGGAGCTTAGCGAAAACGATATAACCGGCTTTATACCAACAAATTTAATGGCTATGACAGACGGCCATCTGGTTTTTACTTCTGCACTGTTTGCTCAAGGTTTTCGCCCTGCAGCAGACAGCGCAGCTTCTATCTCAAGGGTTGGAAGGCAAACTCAACCCAGGCTGCAAAATCTATTATCCCAAGCCATGAAACAAATCCTAGCAGAGGCATCCGGGCTTGAAACCGTGAGCAGGTTTAGCGGCGAACTACCGAAACAAACTCGAGCCACTTTGAATCAAAAAGAGATAATTAATGAGATTTGTAAACAGGAACCGCTTAGCCTGATCCCGCCTGAAATACAAATAATACTGCTTGGACTTATATTTACAAGTTTTCTAAGCAATCAAAATGTTTATTTTCTTCAAAAAAACAAACTAAAAATACTTGAGTTTCTTCTCAAAGAATCTAAAGTTAAAGCGTTTGCCAGAAGTTTAACCAAGCTTAAAAATCTGGATCAGCTGATTGCTAAACTTGAGATTATTGTGCCAAAATTAAAGGAAATATGTAAATAAACAGAGTTTGAACTGGTTTCAAAACTCAATCGCAATCGTCATCCTGAACTAGTTTCAGGATCTCAGAGATTCCGAAACACATTCACTGCGTTCAGTGCAGGCAAGTTCGGAATGACGGTTTTGAAACGGGTTTTTTGTTACTTCGTAATAGAATATGACTATCAAAGAAATTAATGAATCTGTCGAAGAAGCTTCTGCTCTAAAATCCATAGCTTCTGCTTATACAGAAATAAGTGCCCTTCGCCTGAAACGGATCCGCCAGCAGGTACTCAGGACCCGGGCTTTCTTTATAGAAATTTTAAATATATACGCCATGCTGCGCCATATTCCTATGCATAGAAAAATAGTTAAGCCTTCAGAAAAAAAAGCAAGCATCATATTAACCTCTAATAACCGTTTTTATGGTCATATAGAATCCGGCGTAATCCAGTTTTTTTTAAGCTATAAAGATCCCGGCGATCTCTATGTGATTGGAAAATCCGGCAAAGAATCTTTATCTGCGCTAAATTTTAAATTTAAATCAATAATATTTAAAGATGATATCCCCGGCGCAGAAGAAATTGTAAATCTTGCAAATATGGTAAGGAATTACCAGTCAGTGCTGGTATATTATGCCCGGTTTAAAAGTGTTTTAATTCAGGTGCCGGTTGCAGTAGATATAACTCAAACCCAAGTCCAGGCTGTAGAGCAGTCCCAGAGAATAGATGAGGCTTATATATTTGAGCCGGAAGTGCCTAAAATACTTAACTTTTTTGATGCTCAGCTTAAACAAGTCTTAATCGAACAAACATTTCTGGAAACTGAGCTTGCAAGAACATCATCCAAGCTTATCTCAATGGATAATGCTCAAAATAATGCTGATGAATTTTTGGAAAAGCAAAGAATATTTTTATCACAGGCAAAGCGGTCATTACAAAACACCAGAATACTTGAAACTATAACAAGCATGATTCAAAACAAAAACTTATGAACGTAATTAAAGGTATCGTTGTTCAAGTGCAATCCCAAATAGCCCATGTGGCTATCGAATCATCAGACCTTCCCGGTCTGGGCGAGATACTCAGCTGTCCTCAGTCACCAGATGTCAAGCTTGAGGTTTATTCTCAGTCGCTAAATGAGATACTTTGCCTGATACTTTCAGACCCTGCCAGTTTATACCGCGGAATGATTGTACAATCGCTCCGAACAGACCTTAAAATCCCTGTCGGGTTACAAACCTTAGGTCGTGCAATAAATCTTTTTGGAGATGCTCAGGACGGAAAAGGAAGGATAAATACAAAAACTTTTTCATCTATATATTCGCGTACCCCTCCGATAAATACTATTAAAAACTCCTTTGAGCTACTTCCTTCAGGCATAAAGGCTATTGATTTTCTCGTACCTTTTACAAAAGGAGCAAAGATCGGTTTTATAGGGGGCGCTGGCGTGGGAAAAACAATTCTTATGACAGAACTATTACACAATATAACCATAAGGTATCAAGGTGTATCAGTTTTTGCAGGTGTTGGTGAAAGAATCAGGGAAGGACAGGAACTCTATCAGAGAATGGAGGAGCTGAAAGTTCTTAAAGGAGTAGTTTTGATCCTGGGACAGATGAATGAAAATGCCGTTGTGCGCTTAAGAGTAGCGCAGGCAGGAGCAACACTTGCAGAGTATTTCCGCGACAGCGAAAAAAAAGATGTTCTCTTTTTTATTGATAATATGTTCCGGTTTATCCAGGCAGGAAGCGAGCTTGCTACAATTATAGGCACGCTCCCGTCTGAACAGGGTTACCAGGCAACACTGCACAGGGAAATCAGCACGCTTGAAGACAGGCTTGTTTCAACTGTTAACGGATCACTTACTTCTATTCAAGCTGTTTATGTCCCTGCTGATGAGCTGTCCGATCCCGGTGTTTCAGCTATTATGTCATTTCTGGATGTTTCTATAGTTCTTTCAAGATCAAATGCTTCTCTTGGAATATACCCTCCAATAGACCCGTTTCTGTCGCAATCCTCAGCAGCTTCTAAGAATTATCTTGGAACTGAACATTACGAAGCTTTAATTCAAGTCAGACAACTCCTGGAGCACTATAAAAAGATATCTCATATTGTAGCAATAATCGGTGAATCAGAACTTGCGGCTGAAGACCAGATTTTATATGGCAGGGCAAAAAAAATAATAAACTACTTAACCCAGCCTTTTTTTGTAACTGAAGCGCAAACTGGTAGAAAAGGGGTTTACGTTCAAAGAGAGGACACAATAAAAGATATCAAACTAATACTTTCCGGAAGATTAGATAACATAAAC
The DNA here is from genome assembly GCA_001776865.1 of Candidatus Daviesbacteria bacterium RIFCSPLOWO2_01_FULL_37_10. GTDB lineage: Bacteria > Patescibacteriota > Microgenomatia > Daviesbacterales > UBA10151 > 2-12-FULL-37-11. The sequence goes on from MFDK01000008.1 coordinate 29,826, forward strand.
ACTCAGAAATTCCTGTATATCGGCAGCCTTCGGGATGCACGCTTAGCATAAGTGGCTTAAGTTACTTTAAGTCACTTAAATTACGTATGGCTGAAGAAACATTAAAATTACGCATCGTAACTCCAAGAGCTGTTGTATTTGAGGGCAAAGCTTTATCGATCTCATCTACAAACTCCAAAGGAAAATTTGACATTTTGCCCAAACACGCAAATTTTATTACCATAGTTGAACAAAAACCAATAATCATAAGGGTGGAAGGCAGAAAAAGACTGACTTTTAACTTTCCTGTTGCAATAATTTCAAATGTTAGAAACCAGGTTAATATTTATACGGATATCTCCCTGAAATAGCTTTCAGTCATCAGCTTTCAGCTATCAGACTTGTTTTGCATGTCTGATGACTAACGACTGATAGCTGATGACTCTTATTATAAATGTATTTACTCTCTTGACAAACCTCTGCAAATCTATGTACGATGAGTAAAGAATCTATGCAAAATGCAAGATTTACATAGATTTTGAGCAGACGGACAAGATTTTGGACAAGCCAGAATGACAATACCCTTGTCATCCTGAACTTGTTTCAGGATCCACACAATGAAGGATCCGTTTGCAACTTTAGATTTAGTTAAAATTAGTGAAGCTGCCAGAATACTTGGTGTGTCTATTGATACACTAAGGAGGTGGGAAAAGGCAGGGAAAATTACACCAGTCAGAACTCCGGGAGGAACAAGATTATATTCTCTTTATGAACTGCAAGATATAAATCCAGCGGCAATAAGATATTCTCTACAGGTTCCATCTACAAAAGAGTTATTTGAGAAAAAAGAACAGGAAGATGATAATTTAACTGTCATCTCGAACGCTAGTGAGAGATCTCAAGATTCCTCCTTACAAAAACAAACCACTGAATCTAGAGATTTCTCGCCTGTGGCTCGAAATGACAAAAATACCAAACCCTATCTTACTATATCACTTATAAGTTTGCTTATCCTTCTAACAGCCGGGTCTACTCTTTTCATAAACTCATTTCTCGATCATCCCGGAGGGAGCGGAAAGGAGGCAAAACTACATATCAATCCAAATGTACTTGCTGCATCAACCATTACAGCAGAGGGAAAATTCCTGGAATTCAATGCTGATACTGTCATAACCGGAAATCTGGCGGTTGAAGGCGAAGGAATTTTTGGTGAAAACCTTACAGCTCCGAATATTATTTACGACCTTGTTGCAGGAGAAGGAATAACTATTTCTGAAGGCCAAACCCCAACAATTTCATCGTCAAGTTTAGATACGCTTGCAACTGTTACGGCTAGAGGATCAATAACAACAACAGGGATAACTCTTGGTGACGCACTAAACCTTGGAAATCTTGCCTCTGACCCTTTATCTGCCGCAAACGGTGCAACTTATTACAATACAGGATCCAATAAATTCCGCTGCTACATTAACGGCTCCTGGAAAGACTGCGATACAGATACAAACTCCGGCGGATCAATGAGTTCTTTCACTCTAGCAGGAACTTCCGGAACATCTCAAACTATATCAGACAGTAACACATTAACCATTGCAGCTGGTACAGGGATAACAACTACCGCAGAAGCAACTGATAAAGTAACAGTTGAGGCAACTCTGGGTACTGATATTGATACCAGCGAGATTATCGACAATACTATCACTTCTTCAGATTTAAATGCTGCATTGACATTCGCAGATGGTGATTTCATAGATCTAGCCTCAATCATACATGATGATTCGGCTCTTCAGGGTTTAAGGTTGCCACAGGCAGCAAGTTTGACCAACCTAACTTCAGGCGAGGGATTTTTGGCATGGGACAGTGATGATAACCAGGTTAAAGCTTATAACGGCTCTTCATGGACCAGTATATCAGGAGCTTCAACTACACTACAGGAAGCTTATGGTAATGATACTGACGGATCTGATGCTATTGTTGCTCTAACTGCTGATGATGACTCATTAATTTTCAGAAATCCTGCAACTTCCGGAACTGATTCCGGATATATTTTAAAACTGGACCAGCTTGCAACCGGTGCTGTTGATGTCTTGCAAATTTCAAATGCCGGAACCGGGACTCTTTTAACCCTTGATTCCTCAGGAACAGGAACCAGTGCTGATGGAATATTAATCAGGCAAACCTCTTCCGGTACAATCACAGATGCTATAGATGTAACTGATGAAACTATAACAAATGCAATCAATGTAGGTACCAATACTATCGCCGGTACAACCGCAAATATTGATCTAACCTACTTTGATGTAGCTGGCACAACAGGTGCTGTAACCATTGATCCTCAAACAACAGGAACTTATCTGGACTTTACTCTGGAGACAGAATGGACAAACGGAACCTTGATTAATGCAGACTATGCCTCTGCAACAACCCAATCCGGAGGAAATATTACAGGGGCATCGTTTAATTTTAACTCCAATTTAACCGGCGCTGCGGATCTGGATGTAACAGGGATAAATGTACAAACTCCTGCACTAACGCAGTCTAGCGCGGTTACAACAAATTACATTGGCTATAATATCTCTGCCTCCGGGGCTTTAACTCAAGATATCGCAGCAGGAGTAATTAATTGGAGGGGTGTAGATCTAACTACTCCAGCACTTACAGAAACTACTGGTACTATCACCTCATATGGAATTAATGTATCTCCAGGATCTGCCGGAGCTGGAGCAGAATTTGCCGGTATTAATATAGCAAACTCTGCTGGAGGTGGATCAACCACAGAATATGGTTTAGTTATTGGTTCAGGATACGACCAGGACTTAAGATTTGTAGATACCTCAATCCAGCTGGTATCTTCCGGAGCTGATGGACAGTTTGATTTTACAGATGGATCAAATACTCTCTGCAGCATAGATGATACAGGATCTGTTGGCAACCTTTCCTGTACAGGTACAATAACAGGAGTAGGCGCCGTTGGTTACTGGACTAGAACCTCGACCACCCTCTCTCCTGCTACAGCAAATGATATAGTATCCATAGCAACTACAAATACAACCGGAGCAGATTTAGCTATCACTAATACTGGAATTTATACTGGTACTGGGATAGTTAATATTACTGCTAATTCAGCTACTTCTGGAGACATATTAACACTCTCTGCAACAGCTTTAAGTACTGGTACAGCTCTAACTCTAGCAGGTCCAACTTCTACTGGAGTAACTGATCATTTTGTTAAAATCTCATCAGATGTTGGATCTGCTTCCTCCCTAGTTAATCTTAACCCAGATTTTAGTGGATCTGCTGTAACAGGTTATGGAGTATATAATTTAGCTACTGATGCAACAGGAAATGGTAATACAGATTATGGATACTATGGATCTCTGGCTTTAACAGGTAATGCAGGAAAAATTGGCACCGGTATCTACTCTACAGTAACTTCCACCTCAACCACTGCTGATACCTTATATGGAGTAGATATACTTACTGACCATAACGCTGCTTCAGCCTCAGGAAACAAAACATTATATGGACTGCGTTCTCAAATAACGAATGATGGAATAACCGATGCCGCCGGAACTCACAATATTTATGGCGGATATTTTGTAGCAACAGGAAATACAGGGGGTACTTCTACAACTTATGGTATATATACAGATGCCAACGCAGCTGATACCAGCTATGGAGTATATATAGATGACGGAGCAGGAACTACTGATTATGGAGTTTATCAGACTGCTGCTGATGATGACAACTATTTTGCAGGTAATGTGGGATTAAATGATACTACCCCAACAGAGGGAAGATTAACCCTGGCTAACGCTTCTAATACTGTACCGGCATTTTATCTAACAGAAACTACCGCCACCACTTTGGGAAATGGAGCCAATACCACTGGAGTAATTGATTTACAATCTACTACTCTAACTACCGGTAATTTCTTAAATATAGAGGTAAATGCCTTAAACTCCGGAAAGGCCTTAAATATAACAAACACAACAACCCTAACCTCAGGCACATTAGTCTATGCATATACTGCATCAACTGCCCTTACCGGAACTGCCACAACAGGAAACGGACTTTTGGGTAATTTTGAATGGGCACCGGGTTCATCAACAACTGCCACTGGAGATTTATTCAGAATTGCTATCGGCACAAGCGGTACAACTACGGGTAACCTTTTTAATATCGTTGATACAACAAGTTCTATTTTTTCCGTATCAGAAACAGCGCTTACTACTTCCCTACCTTCGAACTTTACCTCTACCGGAGATGTTTCTATAGCTTATGATATCAATTTTACTAACCCCACGGCAAATTTTATAAAGTCCCAAGCCCCTATTAATATTACTGCAGGAGAATCGTTTAACTCTACTGACTTGACCCTTTCAACATATAATTTTGGCTCTGTAATAGTGGATTCAACAGTTACTACCAGTGCAGCTGCAAGCACAAAATATGCTTTTTATATAAACACAGGTGACACTACCACAACAGCAGATACAATCTACGGGCTCTACTCAACAAACGCCCTATCAGGTGCTGCTGCTAAAATAGGTTACGGAATCTATTCTACAGTTACCTCTTCTTCCACCACAGCTGATACCCTTTACGGCGGATATTTTGCAACTACCGCCTCCGGCAATGCAGCCAGGACTGCTAATTACGGCGTTTATAGTAACCCGGCATCTTCCTCTACCACAGCTGATACACTATACGGACTATACTCTAATCCTGTTAAAACAGGCATAACAACCACCGGAACTCAATCCAACTACGGAGGTTATTTTGCCCCATCGTCCACAGCAGCAACTACCTCAACTGTTACAGATGTTTTTGGGGTATTTGTTTCCAATACAGCAACTCATGCAACTAATCAGGGTACAGTAAACTCATACGGGCTTTATATCGACAATGGAACTTCAGATGCAAACGGCACTTCAACAAAATATGGTATCTATGTTGAAAACTTAAGTTCCGCTGACAATAATTATTCAGCCATCTTTGCCGGAACCAATGC
>MFDK01000008.1:34856-37033 GCA_001776865.1 Candidatus Daviesbacteria bacterium RIFCSPLOWO2_01_FULL_37_10
ATCCTGGATCTTGATGCTAATTCTATTACCGGAAATACAGTGCTTGATATTTCTTCTACTGCTACGTCGTTTACAAGCGGGAAAATGCTGCAAATAACCAAAACAGGAGCATCCGGCTCAAGCGCGTTTACCGGGGATATAGCCAATATTACTTATTCCCATACTTTTAATGGCGGAGTTGGTATAAATCATACAGGCAATGTTTTGGATGCCTCAAGGGCTGTTACACTCTCTGCTGCCCAAACTCACACTATATCAGGAGCGCTTCTTGCTATTTCAGACAGTAACACAATCAGTGATGCCGGCGGGACACTCACATTTAGTGCAGATACAGCTTCAATTACAAGGCTCTGTACCATATCATCCGGCGCTTGTACTGATTCCGGTAATGTCCTGGAACTGGAAAATCAATTTATCACTGCCACCGGACCGGTCTTAAACCTACTCTCCAGACAAACAGCTTCTGGTGGATTATCTTTGTTTACTATTGGAGCTGGAGCTTCTACTACCCTAGCTGGAACTCTGACAGGAGAAAATATTGACCTTAATGCTTCATATGTATCTACTAACCAGAGTGCAGTTGGTATTAATGTACTCCTTGATACTGCATCCAATACTTCTGGAACAGTTACCTATAAAGGACTGGTAGTATCTGGTGGAACTTTAGATCAAAGTACTGCTGGATCTACTACTTTTTCCGGTGTAGATATAACCACTCCAGCTATTACTCAGACTGCAGGCACACTAATAGCCAATGGTGCAAGTATAACTCTGGGTGCTGGCACAACAGCCGGGACTATTAATGGAGCCTTAATTACTCCTCCTTCTACCACAGGAGCTTCGACTACTACTAATGGTATTAATATAGGTAATATTACTACCTCAAATGGGACTGATACAGGGATAAATATTGGTACTGGTTGGGATAATCAGATTAGTGGTAATCAATTTACAGTTGATGGGACCGGTATTGTGACTGTGAATTTAAATAGTACAAGTTCAAATGGAGTTTGTCATACTAACTCCGGTACCGGTACGACTGAGGTATTACTCGATTGTACCGGGACTATTACCGATTATGCTGAGGTTTATGCCACCACCGGTCAGACTGAACCCGGTGACCTATTGGTCACTACTGAGAACCCCTTAGTGCTGGATAAATCAAATACTACCTATCAAACTAATATGATCGGGGTTGTCTCAACTAATCCCAATGACCCAATTGGTCAAACCTTTAATCCCAACCAAAATCCACAGCCAATTGGACTGGCAGGTAGAGTACCGGTGAAGGTTTCTCTGGAAAATGGCCCTATTAAACAAGGTGATTTATTGACCAGTTCATCTATTCCCGGAGTAGCTATGAAAGCTAGCCGTCCCGGCCAGGTCATTGGTACTGCCCTGGAAGATTATGATGGTACAATTCGGGTTTCTGAAGATACATTATCTCAAGAGAGTCATAGATTAACTGACCATGTTGATTATCCGGTTTATCATTCTGATCCTAGCAAATGGCCTCCAGGAGTAGGTAAGATTTCAGTGATGGCTAGGGTTTCCTTTGCTGATCCAACTCGAGTACTGGCAAACCTTATTCTTGATGAACAAGGAAATTTAGTAATACCAAAGCTTAAAACATCTCAGCTCACTCTAGGCACAATCAATATAACTTCTTCGCCTTCGGATAACACGAATTATCTTGATGTTGCTGCAACGCTAAAAGTTCAGGATCAATCTCTAACAGATCTTAAAACTCAAGTGGCTACCCAATCCGCCACATTGGCAGATCTTCGCTTGCAAATTGAACAGCTAGCTTCCAGCTCAGCAGCAAACACTTCCTCAGTAAACACCTCCGGGGTGGGCTCTGACTCCCCGGAGGTGGGCTTAGGGTTAACTCCTCCTGACATATTGCTTGCCACAGGATCCGCTACTTTAGCCGACCTTAAAGTTACAGAAAACTTATCCTCTGAAAAACTGCTGACTGCCCTGGATGCAACTGTCTCCGGAACATTCAAAGCTCTTTCAGATGTTTTCCTGGGCACAACCACCATTGCCGGGGATCTAACAGTAGACGGAACATTAAGTATAACAGGCGGGAATGAATTAAGCGTCATCGGCTCTCCACAAAACACCCCCGGGGTGGAAAATTGCGCTTACACCCCGGGGGTGGAATGCCAGGGCAA
>MFDK01000008.1:37073-40431 GCA_001776865.1 Candidatus Daviesbacteria bacterium RIFCSPLOWO2_01_FULL_37_10
TAAAGCTCAAACAGTTTTGGCTCAAGAATATCAAGTCATAGCAGGCCAAACTTCCGGCTCCGGAACATTAGCAGCCGGCACCTTTGAAGTGCCAGTCTTTGCAGACCGGGTTGGTCAAAGCTCAAGAATCCTTATTACCCCTACTACCCCGACTTCCCTGACTTTAGCGGTTACAGAAAAAGTCCCGGGAGCAGGATTTGTTGTTTCAACTACCCTACCCACCCCGGAAGCCTTAACCTTTGACTGGTGGATTATAAATGAGGTAGCGGAGATAAATCCATGAAAAAACAATTAACTGTGACTAGGTTTTCTTTCAGAAAGCTTAAAGGCAATATATGTCAGAAGAACCACAATCATAAGCAAAGCAACACTAATATTGAGTTTAACATTAAAATCGGCAAAATCGAATATCATTTTCTAAGCCTCCTTCGCAACCAAATTGCTGCTATTAAAAATAATATACCAAATCCTACATCAGTCGTCAATACTGCAATCTTGACAAGCAAAGTTCGCTCAGCTAAAAATGGTGCAACAAATGCAAGCCCGAACCAGCCCGCAGATAAATTTATTAAAAGATCCGCTATACTTATCCGGACAATTTTATCCACGGCGCCAGTATATCATAGTCTAAAAGGCGTCGCCTTAAAAAACTTGCAGGCAGGATTTATTAAATTTACCAGAAAAACCTTAATTTCTTTCCTGATCTGCTTAATTATTTTTACAAGTTCCGGCCTTATTTATCTATTTAATCCGCTTACCAGTAAACCAGCCTCTGCTGCCTGGTTTGATGACAACTGGAGCTTTAGAAAAGCCATTACTCTTACCAATACCACCGGCGAGAGCAACAAATACGCTACCCTATCAAACTATGACGCATCAGATACAACCAAATACCAAACAGACTGTGGTGATATCCGTTTTACCAAACAAAATGGCGACCTCTTGCCCTATACAGTTGATACCTGTGACTCAACTACTAATTTTCATATTGAATTTGATAGTTTAGCTGCCAGTAGCACTCAAACTGTCTATATTTACTTTGGTAATTCAACAGCCTCAGATGGCTTTATGGCTGCTGATCGATTCTCTGCCTGCGCGGATTGTACTTTTAGCACACCTGCCTCCGAAGAAAAAGGCCCGGGGCCAACTTTGTACTGGAAGTTTGATGATCCGGCTGTTAGCAGCGTTATCCAGGATTCAACTGTCAATGGATTGGACGGCACTTTAAATAACACCCCAACTTGGCAGATGGAAGATCAATGTATTACCGGTAAATGTTATTACTTTAACGGCACTACCAACATGAATGTAAGTAAGTCTGATGATGCCAATCTTGATTTTGTAGCCGCTGATAATTTTACAATCCAGGCCTGGGTGAAAAGGAATGGAACTTCATCAGCTGTAAACTACATTATTACCAAGGCACAATCAGGTTATACCGGCTATAAACTATATCAGGATGCCTCCGGAGATTACTGCTTTGATGTTTCTGATGACACCAATACCGATACTGCCTGCACCAGCGCGGTTGAATTTGATGATGACCAGTGGCACTTTGTCCAGGGAGTCAAAGCTGCCACTACCTCGATCACTTTATATGTTGATGGCAAACAAAGAGCCCAGGATGCTTCCATTTCTGCCACCGGCACTTTGGCTAATACCGGTACATTTTATACCGGAGTAGATCTGGATGGAACGAGTAATGAATGGTTAGGGTTTATTGATGAGGTTAAAGTATACAGGGATAATACAGCCAGAACTGCAGCTCAGGTTGCAGCTGATTTTAATGCCAGGGGAGGCTCTAAAGGAGCAGGAGTATCCTTTGGAGGAGATTCCCAAAGATCCCTCTCCAACGGACTTTTCGCTTACTGGAAAATGGATGAAAGCAGCTGGACTAATGACTGCTCAACTCTCTCAATACTTGATTCTTCAGGGAACAGTATAAACGGGAGGAGTTGCCCTGCAAGCACCGGGATTTCCACATTGGAAACCGGAAAATACGGCAATGCCCCTCATTTAGATGGAAGTAATGATTTCCTTAATGTGCCTAATCCCGACACACCAACCGGAGACTATACATATTCTATCTGGGTAAACCACGATGATACTGCAGCAGCCTTAGAGGCACTGATTATGCACCCGGATTCAGCTGGCAATAATGAGTTCTTCCTTGCTTTAAATACGAGCAACCAGGTTGAGGTATATACACCTAACTCATTACAAGTTACCAGTTCAAATACTGTGGCAACCGCCCAGTGGGTCCATATTGCAGTTACCCGGGAAGGCAGCACCATAAGGGTTTATATTAATGGTGCATTGGATCCAAATACCGGATCAGACGGAACAGTATTGAATTTTGGAACTTGTAATTTAAATTTCGGTCGGGATTTAGATCCAGGTGTATGCGGCTCATCTGCCGGAAATTTCTATGACGGGAAGATGGATGAAATTCGGATTTATAATCGGGCTCTCTCTAATAATGAAGTATCTCAGCTTTATAACTTTGCCCCGGGGCCGGTTGGATATTGGAAGTTTGAGGAAAATACAGGAACAGCAGCTGAGGATTCCTCTAGTTTGGGCAATCAAGCCACCTTAACTAATACTCCTACTTGGACTCAGGGTAAATTTGGTGCTGGTATTAATTTTGCCGGCTCTGACCAACATGTAACCCGCGCTGATGATAGTGATTTTGACTTTGCAGATGATGCTGATATGAGCTTTGAAGCATATATTAAACACGGAGTTGCCTCAGCTCAAGAAATCATACTTTCAAAATATAATGGTGCAGTTGGGGAAGGTGGATATAAAATGATTATGGAGAGTGATGGTGATATAACCTGCGCCTTGGATTATGAAGATACCTGGACTCCAACTGATTCTGCGACGTCAACTGCTGCTACTTATGATGATAATATTTGGCATCATGTTGCTTGTGTTAAAAGCGGAGCCAGCAGTTTAAGTTTGTATATAGACGGGGTTTTAATTGCCGCTGACTCTTCCATTACTGCCACCAATACATTAACCAATTCTGATCCACTTTATATAGGTATTGATGCAGATGGAACCAGTAATGATTGGATTGGTCAAATTGATGAGCCAAAAATTTACAACTATGCCAGAACTTCCGGGCAAGTAGTGGAAGACATGAATGCCAGGCATCCGGCTCCCGGCTCCCCTGTTGGCTCTGCTTTGGGTTATTGGAAATTTAATGAAGGAGCAGATAATACCTGTTCGGGTGGCACCAATGATGCCTGTAATTCGGGAAATCAGGGATCAGCTTTGGATGGATCATTTAATGGCAATACAGCATATACTAATTCTGGTAAATTTGGTAAAGCGATTAACTTTGACGGAACTG
>MFDK01000009.1:0-12203 GCA_001776865.1 Candidatus Daviesbacteria bacterium RIFCSPLOWO2_01_FULL_37_10
AATAATATTAACTCCACTGCTGTTGATGTCAGAAACACCGGATCAGTCTCATCTGGTAATAATACCAAATGGTACTTTACTGATAGCGATGTACCATCAACTTCTTCTTCCTCTTCCAGTTCATCTTCCTCAAGCTCAGGTGACGGCAGTGTGGCTGCTCCGAAATGCGGTGATCCTCCGCCGTCAGAAGTTCCAACTATTACCTCAGCACTCGTAGATAAAAGCGGTAAGCTGCCCTCTGTTACACTTTTTTTTACATCAGCAGGCACCCCTGTTACTTACTATTACATATCATATGGACTGGACGAGGCAGCTGAAGGTTTTGGGGCAAACATAGACAGCGCAAGTGCCTCATCATACAAACTTGAGGAATTATCACCCAACAGGACTTACTATTTTAAGGTAAGGGGAGGAAACCTTTGCGCGCCGGGCGGATGGAGTAAGATAGTTTCAGCAAGTACAGGGCTTACTTCTCCTTCCCCGTCTTCCTCAGTATCACCTGCATCATTTTTCTATGATTTAGTAGTTTCTGCTGATTCATCAACACAAGTTACAATCTCCTGGAAAACAAAAGATCCATCAACTACAGAGATAAATTACGGCATAAGTGCAGATCTGGGAACCAACATTAAAGATGAAGCATTAAAGACTTCCCATCAGGTAGTATTATCTAATTTAATAGTTGGTACAGAGTATTTCTTCCAGCTTTTGGCTGTCAGCGACAAACTTGAGGTAATTGCCTCTCCTCTTCATACTTTTAAAACTATCTGCGATGCAATAGCCGAAGACAGCCAGTGTAGGGTTGAAACTAAAGAAACTAAAGAAGAACTGCCCTTTAATTTTAATAGATTTAACCAATCTATTGCAGGAGCTCTTTCCAACATATTCAACAATCTATCAGATAAGTTGCCTGAAGGGCCAATGATCCTTATCAACTCTGCAAACCTTCTTTCCCGGGAAAACCTTACTTTACAGGCTCTAGCTGGAGCGCTTGCCCCGATTAACTTTCTATCTGCTTTAACAGTAGGAGCTAAAACTATCTTTAATTTTTTAACTAACTTAAAGTCCTGGAAAGACATTGGATATGTTTTCTACAGAAATATACTGGGCATATTCTACTTTTTCTCAAGAAAGAAAAAACCAAGGTATTGGGGGCTTATATATGACTCTGTTACCAAACGCCCGATAGATCCGGTTCTAATCAGGCTAACCAAAGTAGATGAGACAGATGGAATAGACGGGACAGATGAAACAGATGAAACAAACCCTGCTGAACAAATAGCCATTACAGACAGAAACGGCAGATTCGGATTCTTCCTGGCTCCGGGCAGATACAAACTATTTGTAGAAAAGAAAGGTTTTGTCTTCCCGTCTGCCCGTTTAAAGGGTACGGGGAATGACTGGATATATGAGAACCTGTACTTTGGGGATGAGCTGTCTGTAACTGATCCTGCTGTACTAAACCTGTCCATTCCGCTTGACCCTTTGGATCTGCAAAGCGCAGAAAGCCTGGATAATACCCCGAAAAGCTATAATCCAAAACTTGAGTATATTAAAGAAAGACTGCCGGGTTTACTTGCAAGGATAGGACTTGTAGCATCTGTTATTATTTACTTTTTAAATCCGACTAATTTAAATTTAATTATTATCTTACTATATATTTTAAGCCTTCTTCTTCGGATGGTTGGAGGAAAAGAAAAGCCCTGGGGGGTAATCTATGATAAAAAGGCAGGAAAAGTAATCCCGGATGCAGCAGTATCTATTATTAATGTAAATTTAGGTATTAAGCTTGGCATGACTACTACTGATAAGTTTGGCAGGTATTACGTAATGCTGCCATCTGCAGATTACTTAGTGAAAGTAGAGGTAAAGTATCAGGGTAAGACCGCTATATCAGATGTAAAGAAAATTACCAGGGATCATGCCATTGTAAATTTTGATATTGGAATATGAAATAGTGTATCATGGAAAAAGGGGGAGAAAATGACAGTTAAAAAGAGGAGGTCTGAACAAAGCAGAAAAACCTTTCTTTCTAAAAAAAACAGGAGTGCCCCTGGAACTATCACTATAACCCGTGATGCAGAATTTGACAGGCTGACAGATCTGGTAAATAATGCTGCGAAGGAGTATAAACAAGACCTTAAATAACTTTCTATGAAACAGATAAATAGTTTAGAGACAGATGAGACTACTGAAAAAATGGAAGAAACTAAGCAAAACTTGGTTTCTAATTCTGTAGCTCCAAGTTTCCCTAATTCTCAAATTCCAGGAGCAATTCCAAACTTCGCAAAAATACTTAAGCCAAAATTATTGCTGCTTATTTTGGGAATAACTATGGCGGGAGCAACTTACGTGGCAGGGGTGGGTTACTATCAAATCTACAATGACAAAATCTCTCAGTTTACTCCTCCCCCGGGAGTAAAATTTGTTTATGAATTCCCGGCAGCCAAGGCAGAGGAGTTGAGAACGGGTATGCCCATTTTAGGAACGGCTGACCCCGGATCCAAAGTCGAAGTCTTCTTTAACCCAACTACCGGCAGCGCGGCTTTGGGAACCTCGGTCACTGCAGAAACTAATGATTTAGGCTACTGGAGTGTTAATTTGCCGGAAAACTTATCTGCAGGCGGATATAACTTAGAGATAAAACCCGGAGATACTACCTATCCGGTTGAAATAGTTCCTCCGGATGCTTCGGAAGTACCACCCACACCTGAACCAACCTCCACACCTATATCAAACGAACCGGAACCCTCGGCATCTCCGGATACTTCACCCATACCTTCACCAACACCAAGCTGTGATGATAATCAAATTTTCTGTCAGGACAATGTCAAAATCTGGAAGCACAGCGGTTCCTGGGATGAAATACAGTGTAGTTATATTTATGAAGAGATAGGAGAGTGTGAGGAGCCAACTGAGGAAGCTACACCACCGGCTGTAACTTCCGATCCAACACCCAAACCAACCAGTACCCCGAATCCGGGCTGTACCGGTGAAACATATTATTGTTCTATAAAATTTATAGTTAAAGAAACTAAATTTTGGGACAATAACCGGTGCAAAACAGAAACGGAGTTTGTACGGGATGCTAAAGGCAAAAAGGTTAAATGTTCCTGTCCGGCACCGCTGGGGTATGGAATTTGTCAGCTTCCCGGTTCAAACTCAAAGGGAAAAAGTAAAAATGGGTGAGTAAATTATACAACCAATTTTCTGTCGGGGAGGGGAGAATAAGAAAATCTTGCAATTTTTCGCTACGCTCAAAATTGTTGAACCGTCCTTCGGACTAGAATTTGATTCCCATCCCTCCAAAATAATTTAGAAACTCCGATATGAATATCGGGTTTCAAATTATGTCGGGGAGGGGAGAATCGAACTCCCGATACCGCACCCCCAGCGCGATGTGTTACCACTATACTACTCCCCGAATATTCGATATATTTTATCATCATATGAAATTAATTTGTTAAACTCATGAGGAATTAATGTTTCAGCGCTTTTTTAATAATCTGATTTCTTCTTCTATCTTTAACTTTTCTTTTTACTTCATGTATCCCAGTCGGAGGGAGGGAGTCTACAATCATCCTGTTTTTATCAGTCTCTTTACGCCGGCGGCGGTTGCCCTTTGAAACATATTCTTCACTATATTTTTCAAAATCACGTTCATTCATCAATATATTTACTCTAAAGCGTCAATGTTGACACCGTCTTTAAAATCTATTTCCGGGTATTTGTGTAGAATATCTGATAAAACTTTTTTTAATTTTACATACTCCTCTGCATCTTTGGCTTCATATTTAATAGTTAAGTACGGTCCATTTTGGGAAGCTCTGATAACCCCCATTTCATGATCTGTATCAAACCTTAATCCATCAATATCTACATAACTGGCTGTTGGATAAATACCCTTAATATCTTTGGCTATCCCATCCGACACAAGTTTAAACTTAATATTATCAGGACACCCAACTTTAATTTCCGGACTGCTATGATATTTTGGTAGTTCATCGACTACCCGGTCCAGTGTTTTTCCAACTCTGGTTAAATAGGCTAACAATCTCAAGGTGGCGTAAGCTTCATCATCATGGCCATAAAAGTTATCTGCAAAAAACATATGACCTGAAAGCTCTCCTGCAAATGGCGCTCTTTCTTCTTTTAACTTGGCTTTAATAAATGAGTGTCCAGTTATCCAAATTACTGGCTCTCCTCCATGTGACTCAATTACATCTCTGGTTTGTTTCGAACACAGAACATTAAAAACTATTTTTGCCCCGGGCATATAATCTAAGACATCCATGGCAAAAATTGAAACTAAGGTATCGTTCCAAATGAGTCTTCCCTGTGAATCCACAATCCCCATCCTGTCTCCATCTGTATCATAAGAAAAACCAATGTCCGCTTTTTCTTTAACTACCTTTTCTGCTAATCTTTCTTGGACTGCTTTTTCAGTTGGATCAGCAGTCCCAAGAGGAAAAGTTCCATCAAGTTCCGTATGTTGTTCAATAACTTCACATCCTGCTTCTCTTAAAATTTTTGGTAAAAACATTCCCGCAGTCCCATAAATTGTATCTACCACCACTTTAAATTTTCCAATTTTTCCAGCTCTTCTTAAAATATCTTTTTTGTATTCTGGAAAGATATCAATTTTTTTATAACTACCTTTGCGATTAAATTTTTTAAACTGTCCATCTTTTGCTATTTCTTTCAACTGTTGGATTTCTGGACCAGTCATTGTATCAGAAAAACCAACAGCCATTTTTAAACCATTATACTCGGCAGGATTGTGAGAGGCTGTAATCATAGCTGCTCCTTTAAAACGAAGTGGGTATTGGCTAAAATAAACAATCTGTGCCAGTGTTAAACCTATATCTACAACATCTATTCCACTCTCTACTAATCCTTTAACAAAAGCCTTGGAGTACCCCTCGCTAGTAATCCTGTTATCTCTACCAACAACAACTTCCCAGATTCTTCTTTGATAAAGAAATGTTGCATAGGCTTTACCCAAATGTTCCATTAACTCTTCACTCAAATCTACATTGGAAACGCCGCGCAGGTCATATCCCCGGAATATATGATCATTGATTGTTACTTTACTCATAAAAGCAGGTCTAATGATACAATATACCATACTATGTCCATCTGGGGAAAGTTTTGGGATTGGTATAACAAGCATTTACTCCTAAATACATCTATTGCAGCCGGGCTTTTTTCTCTACAGCTTGTCCATCTTTATTGGTTAACAACTCACGTAGTTTTTCTAAAAGCTTTTGGCCAGTCTTTTTTTAATCCAAATGATTTAATTCAAACTATTATTATACTTGTGGATTATACAGAAATCCCGGCTTTAATTACTACCTCTTTAGTTTATATTAATGCACACAGAAAAAAGAAAAGTATTAAAAACTTGCTATACTTATTTTTCTTAAATATACAATTTGTCCATATTTTTTGGATTACTGATGAATTTGTACTGGAAAAATTAGCCGGACACCCCGGGGGTGGAACTATCTTGCCGGCATGGCTTGCCTGGATTGCCATAATGATTGATTACCTGGAACTTCCTGTTATCTTTGAAACATTCCAAAAGCTAATTGAATCCATGAAGAAACGTGATCCAAAAAAACTTTCAGAAGCGTTTAAAGAATAATTCTACTATCTCTTTGGAGATTGTTTTTTTGCTCTTGCTTTTTGGGCGAGACCGAATTTTCTTCTCTCTTTTACCCTTGCATCACGGGTTAAAAAACCTTCTTTTTTAAGTAAGGCTCTATAGCTTATATCTGTTAAAGATAGCGCTCTTGATAATCCGTGGACTACTGCCCCGAGCTGCGAGGAAACTCCTCCTCCGGAAATTTTTATAGATCCTTTAAATTTACCAGTTGTTTTAGTTATTTCAAAAGGTCTTTGGTATATTTTTTGGAAAGAGGCAGAGGAAAAATATTCAGACATTGGTTTTTCGTTTACAGTTATGAGTCCTACTCCGGGAATAAGCCTGACCCTTGCAACAGCCTCTTTTCTTCTTCCTACAGCAGCAACATAACTATTATCTTTTGACTTTTGACTTTTAACTTTTAACTTTTCTTCCATTATGCTCTTACCTCCTCACCTTTATACACTTTTAGTTTTTTAAACATTTTTCTTCCCAATTTTCCTTTTGGAAGCATGCCGGCTATTGCATGTTCTATAATTTTTTCAGGTCTCCTTAAAATTAATTTGTCAAAAGTTTCAACCCTAAGTCCCCCGGGGTATCCGCTGTGATTTACATATTTTTTTTGTGCAGCCTTTTTACCAGTTACTTTTATTTTTGCAGCGTTTGTAACAACTACAAAATCCCCGCTATCCAGATACGGAACGTATTGTGGCTTATTCTTCCCCATTAAGATTCTTGCAACAGTTGCGGCAAGCCTGCCCAAAATTTTTCCATCTGCATCAATAGTATGGATTTCTCTTTTTATATCTTTAGCTGATAAAACGTTAGTACTCATAGGTTAGTGTCGAGTCGCTCAAAAATCTAAAAGATTTTTCTTTTCGAGTCGAGAGTCTAGGATTTTTTAACTCCTCTCTTTAACGACTTATTTTTGTCATTCTGATCCTGAGCGTTAGTCGAAGGAGAAGAATCTAATTTCTTAGGAATTATATCCTTCGTTTCACTCAGGATGACAGTTTTATTTTTACTTTTACTTTTGAGTTTTGACTTTTCTTTACTTGACTCTTGACTCTTGTCACTTGACTTTAGCAAAAGGCTCATCTTAACCTTCATTGCATTATCTCCGAGCCTGTTACCAAGTTTTATAATACTTGTATACCCGGAGCTACGCTCTTTTAAAAGTGGAACTACATCCTTAAATAGTTTATCCTGAATATTTTTTTGAACAAGGAACTGTGAAACCAATCTCCTGGCTTCTTTACTCTTTGCTTGAGTTATAATTTTATCAACAAGCCCTTTAATCGCTTTTGCCTTGGACTCTGTAGTTACAATTTGCCCATGAAGAATTAAAGACCCCACCAAATTTTTAAAAAGTGCGGTTCTTGCATTTTTATCTCTTCCAAGGTGTTTACCATAAACTCTATGCCTCACTTAAGGATAGCCCCCTTTCAATAAGCTTTTCCGAAATTAAACTTAGAGATTTAGCTCCTAAGTTTTTAGCCTTTAAAAGCTGTCCCCTTGGGATATTTATTAAATCATCAACTGTATTTATGTCTATAACTCTAAGCGCATTTGTAATCCTTACCGGAAGATCCAGCTCTTCAATGCTCATTTTTAATACTTCTTCAGATACAAAATTGTCTGCTTTAACCTCTATCTCTTCTTCAGCTACCGGCTCATAAATTTGCTTGAACATTTCAGAAAGTATTCTTCCGGCTTCTTCAAGTGCTGCTTTCGGAGCTATAGTACCATCTGTTGTAACTTCAAGAATTAGTTTATCAAAGTTTGTCTTTCTTCCGACTCTGGTTGGCTCGACTCTATAGTTAACATTCACAACAGGACAAAATTGGGCATCAATCGGAATTGTACCAATTTCATTTATATTTCTTTCTGCTGCCTGGGAATAACCTTTACCCTTTAAGGCTTCCATTTCAATATTAAGTTTTGCTTTTGGACTGGAGAGTGTTGCTATGTGTTGTCCTGCATCTGCAATTTCACCGTCACCTATTATTTCTATATCTTTAGCTGTTACTTCTTTCTTCCCGGTAACTGAAAGTCTTAATTTAACCGATTTTTCCGAAAACACCTTAATTCTTACTTTTTTAAGATTCAATATAATTTCAATAACATCTTCAGAAACTCCCTCAATTGTAGAGAACTGGTGGGGAACACCATCTATTTTTATAGATGTTATAGCTGAGCCTTCAAGAGATGTCAAAAGCACCCTTCTTAGGGAGTTCCCCAGAGTATGACCATATCCTGCCTCTAAAGGCTCAATTGCAAATCTTGCAAAATTATCTTTTTCTTCTTCAGTAATTATTTTAAACATAGTTTCATCTTGAGTAAAACTCAACAATTAATTGCTCATTTATAGACTGTTCCATCTCTTCCCTGGCTGGAATTCTTAAAACCTTGCCCACGGTAGCTTTCCTTTCAAGCCACTCAGGCAAGGTTGTTGAATCCTCTAAAACCTTTTTAACATGTATATTATCCGATAATTTGCTTGATAATGCAACTACCTGTTCTGTTTTCATATTATATGACGGAATTGCCACTTTTTTCCCGTCAACTGTAATATGACCGTGTGATACAAGTTGCCTTGCACCAGCCCTGCTTTTACTAAATCCCAGCTTATATACAATATTATCAAGCCTCATTTCTAAAAATTTAAGAAGCGCCGTACCCGTTTCTCCTTTTACCTTTGAAGCTGATTTAAAATAATTGCTGAATTGTCTCTCTAGTATCCCAAACATTCTTTTTGCTTTTTGCTTTTCCCTAAGCTGCAAACCGTATTCAGATATTTTCCTTTTACGCTTCATGCCGTGTTGTCCAGGAAGTACTGCACCTTTCCTTTCAAGCGCTTTTTCATCTTTAGTAAAGAGAGGCATCCCTTCTCTTCTGCTTAATCTTCTTTTTGGTCCTGTATATCTGGCCATTAAACTCTTCTCCTTTTCTTAGCCCTTGGGCCATTGTGCGGAATCGGCGTAACATCTGCAATCATTGTAATGTTTAATCCTGCACCCCTAAGAGCTCTTATAGATGCATCTCTCCCCGGTCCCGGACCTTTAATATACACCTCAACAGAGCTCATCCCAACTTCTTTAGCTTTTTGACTTACCTTTTCCATAGCTTGCATTGCAGCATACGGTGTAGATTTTCTGGCTCCTTTAAACCCTGAACCTCCTGATGAACCCCAGGCTAAAGTATTCCCGGAAGCATCAGTAAGTGTAACCAGAGTATTATTAAATGTTGCCGTAACATAAACACGCCCTGCTGAGAACTGTTTAGGTGCATTTGTCTTTTTTACTTTTGATGTTATCTGTTTTTTTGCCATAGTTTAAACTTTCTTATCCTCTGCTACCTGAGCTGGTGCTCCTCCGGTTTTTCCTTGTGTTTCTTTACTGATTGCTCCAATTGTTTTTCTTTTTCCTCTTCTTGTTCTTGCATTAGATCTTGTTCTTTGTCCTCTAACAGGAAGACCCCGGCGGTGACGCAAACCTCTATAACTTCCTATATCTTCCAGGCTTTTTATATTTGCAGCTATTTCACCTCTTAAGTCCCCTTCAACCTTAAACTGATCAACTGATTTTTGCAGTTTACTTACCTCATCATCAGTTAAATCTTTAATTCTTTTTGATGCATCCACGCCTGCATCTTTTAAGACTTTAACTACATTAGATCTTCCTATACCAAAAATATAGGTAAGCCCAATATCAACTCTTTTTGCCTCCGGCAAATCAATTCCTGCAATTCTAGCCATTTATGTCTCCTTGATTTTCTGTAATACCTACTTCTCTGGTTAGTTTTCGAGTAACTTCATCAACAATATCTACCACTATCTCTTCGGGCACATGCATATGGAGATGCATATCAAGTAATCTTTGTTCCGTCGATGCTTCCTTTAAACTATTTAATAAATATGTATTTAATACATCTCTATCAACAACTCCACTTTCCATCAGCCCTTTTAATGTCGTTAACAGCACATCATGACTAAATTTAAGTTTTACATATACCCTTGCAGATCTAGGAAAATTTGGCTCACTATCTATATTATCTGGCAATCTTTCTATCATAATTTTAATTCTCCATTCTATTATCTGTCATTCCGAACTTGTTTCGGAATCTCTTAATAAGAGATCCTGAAATAAGTTCAGGATGACGCAAACATTATCCCTGTCTTTGTTTATGCCTCGGGTCGCGAGGACATATAATATACAACACGCCTTCACGTTTAACTACTTTGCAAAACTTACAACGTTTTTTAATGCTTGCTTGTACTTTCATAGGTTTTCCATTCTGTCATTCTGAGCCAAAGGCGAAGAATCCCTCAACTTGTTTAAGGTATCTGAAACTAGTTCAGAGATCCTTCGCTAATCGCTCAGGATGACACTTCGTGTCACTTTATCCTAAACGTTATCCTCGCCTTTTCAAGATCATATCTTGGACTCATCTCAGCTCTAACCTTATCTCCTGCTAAAAGCCTTATATAGTGCATCCTCATTTTCCCTGAGATATGGCACAAAATAACTTTTCCCAAAAGCTCAGGCAGAGAGTCACTTCTTGTTATTTCCACCCGAAACAGCGTATTAGGCAGAACTTCTACAACTTTACCCTCTATTTCGATTGTTTCATCCATAATTCAAGAGCCGTACAATTGTACCAGATTATTTACACACAGTCAACCCACTATAGGATCCGAAAAATCTGGTTCTGCGTGTACTTAGAAAACTCATACTTTTCTCCAATCTGTTAAGATTTTTGCTTCTTTCTTTCCAACTACAACCGTCATTTCAAAAAGTCCGCTTAAAGATCCATCCTCAGTTGAATATGTCCAACCGTCTTTTTCCAAAATAACATCAGGCGTGCCCTCCGCATAAATTACCTCAATTGCCAAAGTCATCCCTTCAATAAGTAAAGATCCAGTACCCGAAACTCCGTATCCAGGAATTTCAGGCTCTTCGTGCAAAGCTTTACCAACCCCATGCCCAACCAGTGCTCGAACAACGTGATACTCTTCCACTTCTACTTTTTTCTGAATTGCTGCACCAATATCCCCGACCGTATTTCCGGATTTAGCCTCCTTAATCCCCAACCTTAAAGCCTCTTTCCCTATTCTTAAGAATTCTATCTTCCGCCTTCTATCTTCTATCTTCCCTCCATCAACCAATACACTCCAGGCACAATCAGTATGCCAACCTTTATATGATACAGCCAGATCCACGCTGACCAGATCACCTTCCTTAACTTTTCTATCAGTTGGGATTCCATGTACAACCTGCTCATTAAAGGTAATACACGTTGCCCATTTATATCCCGGAACAGTTTTGTAAGATAAATCCCCACCTTTTCTGTAAATTTCTTCCTCTACCAATTTATCTATATCTTTTGCACTAATTCCTGGCTTGATAGCTTCCAGTGCTGCATTTAATGCTAAAGCGGAAATTTTTCCGCTTTCCCTCATATGTTCCAGCTCTTTATCAGTTTTCGGTTCAATCATTCAACCTGCTCCTGATTTTACTCTGAATCGAATCTACAGACTCTTCCCCATTCACTGTTTCTAAAATTCCTGAATTTTTGTAATAATCTAAAATAGGCTCCGTTAAGCTATGATAATCTGATAACCTTTTTTCGATTATTACTTGAGTGTCATCTTCCCTTCCTCTTTTTAGAAGTCTATCCAAAATTAGATTATCATCTATTTTTAAATAAAAAACTCTAGTAAACCCCGGATCAAAAAGCTTAATCTGATTTAAGTTTCTTGGATACCCGTTCATGACAAAACCATTTTCACAACCTTTTTCTTTTAATCTTTTCTCGACAAGTTCTGCTACAATATCATCCGATACCATTTCTCCCTTACTTAAACGCTCTTTAATTTCTATCCCTGAAGCTGTTTCTTCCTCTGATAAGTTTCTGAGAATAGTACCAGTCTCAATAAAAGGCACACTCAAATACTTTGAAAGTAATTTTGACTGAGTACTTTTACCGCTACCCTGAGAACCTATCAAAAGTATTTTTGACTTGTTACTATTCACTGGTCACTTTCTTAAAAATCCTTCATAACTTCTTTCAACCAGTTTGCTTTCAAATTGTTTGCTTGTATCCATAATTACTGACACAACAATTAAAAGCCCTGTTCCACCAAGTATTAAAGTAGTTACTCCTGTAATCTGAGATGCAATAGAAGGTAACGTGGCAATTGCACCCAAAAAGATTGCTCCGGTAAGTGTAATTCTAAGAAGTATATAATTTAAATACGCGGCAGTTGCGCTTCCCGGTCTTATTCCGGGAATAAAACCTCCGTATTTTTTTATTTCATCTGCAATCTTTACAGGATTAAATATTATAGCAGTGTAAAAATACGTAAACCCAACAACCAGTAGAAAATATGTAACATTATAAATTATTCCCTCCGGTTGAAAATTAGTACTTAACCATTTTCCTAAGATAGATAATTGAGGTTGGGAGAGCTGAGCCAGATACCCGCCTGCAAAAGAAGGAATAAGCACTAAAGATACATCAAAGATAATTGGTATCACTCCAGCTTGATTTACCC
>MFDK01000009.1:12215-14141 GCA_001776865.1 Candidatus Daviesbacteria bacterium RIFCSPLOWO2_01_FULL_37_10
TCCTGGCGTATTGTATTGTAATTTGTCTTCTCCCTTCATTTATAAAAACAACTCCCATAACAACTAAAATTCCAAGCGTTGTAAATACCAAAAGATTAAGAACTTGCTGCTGATCGGTAAGTGTTACTGTTTGCGCGAGTACTACAGGAAGCCTGGTAACAATACCAGTGAATATTAAAAGTGAAATCCCGTTACCAATACCGTATTCAGTTATAAGTTCTCCAAGCCACATCAAAAAAATTGCCCCTGCACTCATACCAACAACTATTGATACTATTTGAATTGGTGTTACTGATGAAAGAATTCCCTGGTTTTTTAATAATACAAACATTCCAAAAGCTTGTATACCAGCTAAGGGTACTGTCAAATATCTTGTATATTGATTTATTTTTTGCCTTCCGTAATCCCCTTCTTTTGAAAGCTCTTCAAGCTTTGGAAAAATCATAGTTAAGAGCTGTACTATAATTGATGCATTAATATACGGGTTTAATCCAAGGGAAATTATTGAGAAATTTACAAGGGTGCCGCCTGAAAAAATATCCAAAAGCCCAAGGAATTGGTTTGATGCAAAAAGAGACCTTAAAGCTTCCAAATCTACACCGCCTACCGGGATATGTGCAATAAGTCTTGAAACCAAAACAATTAGAATTGTAATAAATATTTTTTTTCTAAGTTCCGCAATTTTAAAAGCATTTATTATCGGAGCAAATATCGATAAATTCATTCCACTTCTCCCCCTGCTCCTTCGATTATTCCTTTTGCTTTATTTGATATTGGAAGCTTAATAATAAGGGGTTTTTTAATTTCACCATTTCCCAAAATCTTAACACCATTTTTAAAATCTCTTTTAGAAATTATCTTCTCCTCAAGAAGTTTTTCTAAATCAATTACAGTTTTTGCGCTAAATTTATTTAAGCTGCTAAGTGTTACTACCTTTGGATTTGACAAACCTTTACTATTACCCATACCCTTCCTTCGAGGTAATTTTTTATATAAAGGCAGTGTTCCGCCAATAAAAGAGGGAGGAATTTTACCTCTTGCTTTTTGACCTTTAGAACCTCGTCCTGCAGTTTTCCCTCTCCCAGACCCAAGTCCGCGTCCAACTCTTTTTTTTGATTTAAATTTAACTTTTATTAATGCATTTAGCTTCATAGATTATGTCTCTTGTCTTTTTGATACTTTAAGTTTTTTCAGTGCTTCCAGCGTTGCATAAACATTTGACGCCTGATTTTTTGTTCCCAATATTTTAGAAACAACATCATGTATACCAGCTGCTTCAACAACCGTTCTTACTGCACCGCCTGCAATAACACCTGTTCCGGGCGGAGCAGGTTTTAATAAAACTTTTGCTGCACCTAGTTTAATAAAAACCTGATGTGGTATTGTTCTCCCATTTAAAGGCACTAAAATCATATGTTTCCCTGCATAAGCTGCAGCTTTCTTTACTGAAGATTGTACATCTGAAGCTTTGCCAAGCCCCACCCCAACTCTTCCTTTCCTGTCTCCTACAACTACAATAACTGAAAGAGACCTTTTATCTCCACCGGCAGTTTTTTTAGAAACACGATTAACCTGTACTACTTTCTCAAAGAGTTCAGATTCCTGTATATTACTTAAGTTAAAATTACTATTTTTCGTATTCATATTATTCATAGAAATAACACACCCCTCTTTCAGAGGCAGAAAATTAAAATTCCAGACCTCCTTCTCTGGCACCACGAGCCAGTTCTTTTATTCTTCCGTGAAACAAAAATCCACCTCTGTCAAAAACAACACTCTTGATTTTTTTTGCCTTTGCTTTTTCTGCGAGCTTCTTACCAACCATATATGCCTTTTCTTTTTTTATTATTTTTTCCATTTTAAGGTCAGACTCTGCAACTATAGTTACACCTTTTAAATCATCAATCATTTGTGCAAAAATATGCT
>MFDK01000010.1:0-2838 GCA_001776865.1 Candidatus Daviesbacteria bacterium RIFCSPLOWO2_01_FULL_37_10
TTCATCTGTTTTTTTTGGACTATCACTCCTTACGTATCAGGCTTCTAAAATGTTTGTTCCCCTTATGGTTGCAGTTTTAATGGTTATTTACTGGAACAAAGTAGAAAGGTCTAAATTTGCGGTTTATTCACTAATAATTTTAATATGTTTCTTAGGAGTTTTAGCATATACATTTTTTTCAGGTCAAACCGGAAGACTTGTTACTCAAAACGTTTTTGCGTATCAGAGGTCGAGCGAACAAACTGAAATTATTTCAGGAGAGGATGGATTATTAGGCAGTAGCTTAGAGTTTAATATCTTGCACGGTCAATGGTGGGAATATGCAAGGGGAATTGCTGAGCGGTATTTAATATATTTTTCCCCAAAAATGCTTTTTATTGACGGGGATTATTCTCAAAGACATAAAGTTCCAGATCTTGGCGCGCTTTATTATTTTTCTGTGGTTTTAATACCTTTGGGACTTATTTATCTTGTTAGACTTAAGAGAAGAGAGAGTAAGGTTGTTTTGCTTTGGCTAATGCTTTCTTCTCTTCCTGCAGTTTTCTCAAGGGACTTAGTAAGCCTCGTAAGAGCTTTGAATATGGTGGCTCCCTGGATAATATTGGAGGCAATAGGAGCTTGGTGGTTTGTTGAATGGTTAAAGGATAATAAGGGAAATCGGATGAATTGGGGAAATTTGGGAAGTATTTTTATGACTATTATAATTCTTGTAAATTTTATAATTTTTATAGATCGCTATTTTATACATGCCCCATTTGAGTATTCAAAATACTGGCTTTATGGCTACCGGCAAGTTTATGATCAGATAAATAAAATGGATTTGTCTGCATATGATAAGGTAGTTATGTCTGATGAATATGGACAGCCTTATATCTACTATCTTTTTTATACAAAATACCCGCCGGAAAAATTCCAAAAACAAATAGTATTAGTTCAGGAGTCGCCGGATGTTGGGACAGTAAGAAGTATAGATAATGTCGAATTCAGGCACATAAGATGGCCGTTTGAAAGAGGGGATAAGAATTCACTTTTTATTGGAAGTAAAGAGGAGCTGCCGGATCAGGATGTATTACCTTTTAATGAGTTCAACCTAATTAAGGATATAAATTTTTTAAACGGGGAGCATGCTTTTAGAATTGTGGAAACGAAATGAAAAACAACCTGCGCAGTATAAATTTTAATACAAAGTACCAAGCTATGCTTATAATGATTGTAATTATTATACTAGCAGCAGTTTTAAGGCTTATTGTTTTAGATAAATATCCTGCAGGACTTAATGCTGATGAAGCGGCTATTGGATATAATGCTTATTCTCTTTTACAAACCGGGAAAGATGAATACGGAACGCCTTTCCCTTTGAGTTTTAAATCCTTCGGAGATTATAAACCAGGACTTTATTTTTACCTTGTAATGCCCTTCGTGGCAATTCTGGGACTTAATGAATGGGCAGTGAGAATTCCTTCTGCTCTTTTTGGGATAGGTACTGTAATTTTAATTTACTTTCTAGCAAAAGAGATTTTTAAAAATAGATGGGTAGGAATTTTTTCCAGTCTCCTTCTTGCAATTTCACCCTGGCACATACACTTTTCAAGAGGCGGATGGGAAACGAATGCAGCAACTTTTTTTATGGCGCTTGGTATTTTTTTATTTACAAAAAGTTTGGAAAGTTTTAAATTGATTTGGTGGAGTTTACTCGCATTTTTGATGTCAATGTATATCTATCAAAGTCCCAGACTGATAATACCGGTATTGCTTTTAGCTCTGGTCTTCATTTATAGAGAGAGGATTAATTCAATGATTCGAATCATTGAAACCAGAGAAGCAATAGCATCTATAATAATTCTAATCTTTTTGACAATTCCACTTATAATGCAATTTACATCAGGTGGTGCAAGCGAAAGATTCCAAGGCTTATCTTTTTTAGCAGATAGCGGTCCCTCCTCCAGAGTAAACGAATTACGAGGAGAGCACACGAATCCAGGCAGTTTAGCAGTACTATTTCTTCACAATAAGCTGACGAGTTATGTGCCAGAGTTTTTAGGGAATTATCTAGATCACTTTAAAGGAAATTTTTTATTCATAAATGGTGATCCACTAATCCGAAATAAAATTCCGGATGTCGGACAATTTTATTTAATAGAAGCTTTATTTTTATTTGCCGGGTTATTTATACTGGTAAAACAAAAAAATCCGCACACGAAGCTTCTTGCTTCATGGATAATGATTGCCCCTCTTGCATCCTCTATGACATATCAAACACCGCATGCATTGCGGGCTCTAAATATGGTAGTGCCGCTTAGTTTGGTTATGGGATATGGGTTATGGAATATAGGAAACTGGTTGAAGCGGTTTGTGAATATAACATTTATAATCATTATAACTACTATAACGGTTATACTTTCTTTTGAGTTTATACATTACCTTGAGTCCTATTACATTCATTATCCAAAAAGGTATCCTCTAGCATGGGAGTATGGTTTTTCTGAAATGGTGACAAAACTTAATAAATATGAATCCGCATATGAAAATGTTGTAATAACGGACAGATACGATCAGCCGTATATATTGGTTTTATTCTATAAAAAATACGATCCGGAAAAATATCAACCTCAGGCCGTACTTTCTCCTAGAGACAAATTTAATTTTGGAACTGTGAGAGGTTTTGACAAGTATAAATTTCATTCAATAAATGAAGAAGAGTTGAAAAATGCAAAGGATACATTATTTATTGGAGCTGAACAGGAAATCCCCGAAACATCTAAAATTATTGATAAAATATTTTTTCCGGATGGTAAAATAGCATTTGTGTTTGCAGAAACTTAAAAGTTATGGTTAGAC
>MFDK01000010.1:2854-42953 GCA_001776865.1 Candidatus Daviesbacteria bacterium RIFCSPLOWO2_01_FULL_37_10
TCTTGAATCAGTAAAAGATATTGCTGATGAGATAATTATAGTAGACGGTGGATCAAAGGATAAAACTGTGGAAATTGCAAGGTCATTTGGTGCAAAAATAATCAATACAGATAACCCGCCTATTTTTCATATTAATAAAAATAAAGCCATAGGTGCGGCTGCAAAGGAATGGATCCTGCAGCTTGATGCTGACGAAAGAGTAACTAGAGATCTTGCAAGTGAAATTAAAAAGGAAATTAACAAGGACTCTCTGATAAACGGATTTTGGATTCCTAGAAGTAATTTTTTCCTGGGAAGATTTTTAAAAAAAGGCGGACAATACCCGGATTATACCTTAAGGCTTTACAGAAATGGTAAAGGAAAACTGCCGGCCAAAGATGTACATGAACAAGCAGTTGTAGAGGGAAAGGTAGATTATTTAAAAAATCCTTTGCTTCATTTTAGAGATAATAGTTTAAAAAAATATTTGAGCGGATTAAATAGATATACTTCTATTATGGCTTTACAAATGGGAAATGATAAGTTGCCAAAGGATCCGAGAACCTTTTTAATATACTTTCTGCTTAAACCTATCTTATGGTTTCTAAAAACCTATTTAAGGCATAAAGGATTTATGGATAGCTGGCAAGGTTTTATATTTTCCTTTTTCTCGTCTGTTAGATTTCCGATAGCATATTTAAAATATATAAGATGAAAACGATAAAAGTTGCATTCTGTACAAAACCTTTACATTCAGGGCACAGTGTAAGAGGGGTAGGGTACTACGCAAGAAATATACTTGAAAACCTGAAGAGTTTGGATGATGTTGAGGTTGAAGAATTTGAGGATATTTCGAAAATTAAAAAAGCGGATGTAGTTCATTATCCGTGGTTTGATCTTTTCAATAGAACTCTGCCTATAAATAAGAGATTCCCAACTATTGTAACTGTACATGATGTGATTCCGCTTTTATATCCCGACCAATATCCACCCGGAATTAAAGGAAGACTTAATTTTGCATTACAAAAGATAGCACTTATAAGTTGTAAGTATATAATTACTGTTTCCGAAGCGAGCAAGAAGGATATTGAGAACTATTTGAAGGTTAGAAAAGAAAAAATTATAGTAACTTATGAAGCAGCAAATGAAAATTTTAAAATCCAGCCTGATTCTAAGCAGCTTAAAATAAGAAGAAAATTCAACTTACCTGAGCGCTTTCTACTGTATGTTGGGGATGCAAACTTTAATAAGAATACACCCATGTTAATTGAGGGGTTTAGGAAACTTAAAAGTCTGCCAGAGTTTAAGGATCTGAAACTTGTTTTAATTGGAAATGTTTTTTTAAAAAAACCTGAGAATATAAATCACCCGGAACTTGAGAGCTTAAAGAAGACTTTATCCCTGATTACTGAATACAAACTCGAGAATGAAGTTATAATACCAGGGCAACTTGAAACTGATGAATTAGCTGCAGTTTACAATTTAGCACTAGTTTATGTTCAGCCATCCTTATATGAGGGATTTGGCTTGCCTGTCCTGGAGGCAATGAGTTGTGGTGTACCTGTAGTGAGCTCGGATTCTCCTGCCTTAAAGGAAATAGGAGGAGAAGCTGTTGTCTACTTTAACCCGAAAGATTTAAATAGTTTTGTTGATTGTTTGAAAAGTGTTTTACAAAACAGGTCTATTCAAGATAAACTATCTAAATCCGGGTTAAATAGGGCAAGCCGTTTTTCATGGGAGAATACAGCAGATGAAACTATTAAAGTATATAAGCAGAGCTTGCAATAACTTCGTTATTGTGAAAAAGCTATGTCTGGATAAAGATGTACAAAAAATATTTTTACTCTTTATTTTTTGGAAATTTTTTTTAATTTTAGTTTCATTTCTTTCACTGAAATTTTTAGCTTTACGCGGCAAGGATTTTTTTGGCGGAGGATTTGAAGCTTATATTAAAACCCCTTTATTTTACGGGTGGGCTAACTTTGACGGCGAACATTATCTGTCCATTGCGCAGGTAGGATATAGGAGTTTAGAACAAGCATTCTTTCCGGTTTATCCTATACTGATTAATTTTTTTGCGAAACCTTTTGGGGGCACTATGGAAAATTTAGTAGTAAGTGGTCTTTTAATATCTAATGTATCATTTCTAGCAGCCCTTATTGTTCTGTTTAAGCTCATTATTCTTGATTATCCAAAAAAAATTGCTTATTTTACTGTACTTTTACTTCTACTTTTTCCAACGTCATTTTATTTTGGAGCATTATACAGCGAGTCTTTATTTCTGCTTTTGACTGTTGCATCATTTTACCTTATAAGAAAAGGGTACTGGTTTTTTGCCTCTTTACTTGGAGTATTTTCTTCCGCAACAAGAATTTTTGGCGTACTTTTGGTTCCTGCTTTTTTACTTGAAGCCAGTGAGAAAAAGCTAAAAGTTAATAAGTTTGTATTCACCTTCCTTATTCCTACTGGTCTTTTAGCGTATATGTATTATCAGTGGATAAATTATGGTGATCCGCTTGCTTTTTATCATTTACAGAAAATTGTCGGTCCACAACATGAATCTGGAATTACTCTACTCCCGCAAATTTACTACAGGTATATAAAAATGATGCTAACAACTCCTTTTTCAAATCCTATATACTCAACTATTATACTTGAGTTTATCGTCGGAATTTTATTTTTCATCTTACCAATCCTGGGATTTTTAAGGAAGATGAAAGCTTCCTATTTATTTTATGCATTCGCTGGGTTTATACTGCCAACAATTCAAGGTAGTTTTTCTTCTGTCCCAAGGTATGTAATAGTTTTATTCCCCGCATTTCTTATTATGTCTATTTTGCTTGAAAGTTTTAAAAAGCCGGTAAAAATTGCCATTTTGTTTTTATCAGGAATATGTCTTATTATTGA
Organism: Candidatus Daviesbacteria bacterium RIFCSPLOWO2_01_FULL_37_10; assembly: GCA_001776865.1. Classification (GTDB taxonomy): domain Bacteria; phylum Patescibacteriota; class Microgenomatia; order Daviesbacterales; family UBA10151; genus 2-12-FULL-37-11. The sequence continues at coordinate 5,741 of MFDK01000010.1, forward strand.
GACTGCCCTTTTTTTTAGAGGGTACTGGGTGGCATAATGACAATTGATTTGTACAAAATCTCTAATTAAATGACAAATTACAAGTTAGTTATTACTAAAATATTAAAACATCCTCTATTTACCGGTAGTGCGATTATGGTAATTGGTCATAACATTTTTAACATTGGGCAGTTTTTTTATTATTTTTTAACAATAAGACTTCTTAATACGACCGAGTATGGCGATCTTGCAGCAATAATTTCTATACTTGGGATAATCGGTATCATCCAGCTTGCCTTTGGGCTAACTATAGTGAAATTCGTAGCTTCACAAAAAACTGAAGCAGCAGTTTCTAATTTGATTAAGTGGTTTAATTACTGGGGATTTTTGGCAGGTGGAATTGCTGCAGTTTTATTATTATTGTTATCACCAATTGCGAGTATTTTCTTAAATTTAACTCAGCCCAAATTATTTTATCTAATTTCCCCGATGTTCTTTCTTTTAGTAATAGTCTACGTTTACCGTTCAGTCTTACAAGGTTTATTGTTGTTTAAAACGTACATAGCAAGCTTACTCGTAGATGTGGTTATAAGAATAAGTTTCACTGCACTGTTGATTCTTTTAGGTACGGCACTCTTTGGAGCTATAATTGGTATGTTCATAGGTATAATTTCAGGGTTTATTATTACCAGATCCGCACTAAATCCATATTTTTCCGGTAAAAGAGGATTAAAACCTAAGATTATGCCTCTCTTAAAATACTCATTTCCAGTACTTATACAGGGGCTTGCTTTTACGTCCTTTTATTCTACAGATATTTTACTTGTTAAGCATTTCTTCTCCCCCCATGATGCAGGAACTTATGCGTATTTATCCGTTTTAGGGAGAATTGCAATGTTTTGCACAAGTCCTATCACGAGCACAATGTTTCCGATTATTGCAAAAAGATTTGCAAGTAATCTGCCATACCTTAAAATTTTTTACATATGTTTTTTATTAGTTACGGGTATTTCCCTTTTTGTAGTATTAATATTCAAACTGGTGCCGGATATACCGATTTCATTACTTAATAAAAACGAGGGACAGGATATACTTTGGTGGTTTGGGCTTTTTATGGCATTTCTTGGTATTGCGCTTCTTTTTGAGCAATTCTATCTCTCAATCGGAAAAACAAAGCCAGTTTGGTTTTTTGTAGCAGCCGCAGCGCTTCAAGCAGTATTTATTTGGTTTATACACCCGAGTCTTTTTTCGGTAGTTCAAATTTCAGTTTTATCTACTGCTTTACTGAATATTGCGCTTTTTGTATACTTCCCGTATTATCGTCGTCATGGCTAAGTTTAAGAAGAAACTTCTCTCAGTAATTGTACCTGCTTTCAGGCAAGAAAGAACAATTAAGAAAGACTTGGAAAATATTGAACAAGTACTTAAGGAAGGGCTCAGTGAATTTGATTTTGAAATTATTTGTGTAGTGGATGGTGATATAGATAAAACATTTCTGAACGTTAAGCAAATTAAGTCTAAAAAAATTAAGGTATTCGGATACAATAGCAACAGAGGGAAAGGATTTGCAGTTAGATTTGGTATGGTAAGAGCAAAAGGAGATTTAATTTCATTTCTTGATGCGGGTATGGATATAAGCCCTAAAGGAATAATGATGTTGATGGCACATATGGAATGGTATAATGCAGATGTAATTGTAGGTTCTAAAAGACATCCTGTTTCCCGGGTTAACTATCCCCTGCGCCGCCGTATTTATAGTATTGGATATCATCTGGGTGTGAAGATGCTATTTGGATTGCCTCTTACTGATACACAATCAGGGATCAAAATATTTAAAAGAAATGTTGTTGAAAAGGTATTACCAAGACTTCTCGTGAGGAATTACGCAATGGATATAGAAATGCTGGCTGTTGCCAAATATATTGGGTTCGGAAGGATCTATGAAGCACCGATTGAAGTCAGGTTTGACAAAAGAACAAGTAGAATACGCTGGCATACAATTTTCCGTATGGTTGTAGATACGTTAGCAGTTTTTTATAGATTAAAAATTATCCGCTACTATGATATTAACAACAGACGTCTTTGGAAGCTGGATCCGGAATTGAAATTCAGGGTTAATATGGGGTAGTATATAATACTTACTATGGAAATTTTTTCAGAAGCTAAGGCAAATTTTGGTTATTTTGTAGCAAGAAATATTCTTGAAAGATTAGCCCCTAAGGTTAATCTGAAATATAAAGATAGCGTAACTTTAGAAACAGCAAAGGAGTTTGAGGTAAATAACTCTTCGTTTGATGAATTAGCAGACATATACTATTCAGTAGTTTTATTTAATCATCGGAATGCAGAAGAGGCTATTGAATCGACTATCAATTTATCTCAGCAACTGATTAATTTAGGTGATTTTAGAAGTTCAAAATACTATCTTAGTAAGTTTGTTCCTCGGTATCTCTCGGGTATAGATTCTTATAGACAATATTATTATCTGGCTAGAAGGGAAGAAAAATTTGCATGGATTGCTGATTATGAAATAGGTTATAAAGATGAACTTAATCATTTATCTTCTGCAAAAAAGTTTTTAGAAAATATTCCTCACGATTTATGGCGAAATGAAGAGAGGAGCCTTGATTCTACAATAATGCATTTTGCAGGAAGAGCATATTTTGGGTTGGATAACCAGGGATTTCATAGAGGAGGATATATACATAATGCGGTTGGTTACTTTAATTATGATTTGGAAAAATATAGGGATTTAAGGGAAAATGGAAATCCAAATCCAGCAGGTGAGGGTTTTAATCATGCGTGGTTAGCAAGATGTTATATGAATTTGGAGGACTGGAATACCTCATTGAGGGAGTTAGATACAGCAGGAGTATTATTTGATGAGGTATCAGAAAGCAGTAAGAGCGGACTAAGAGCACATTTTAATTTTCTAAAAGGCTTATATGAACTAAGGAGTGCAAACGGCTCTGTTGGCGAATCAATACATTATTTTTCTGAAGCCGCTAGAATTTGGGAAGATTTAGCACGATACCCATTTGGTGCAGCCAGTGCTCATTTAGGATTGGCTAAGACTTATTGGAAATGGCATAAACCTATTGATGCAGTAAGACATTTAAAAGTTTCCGTTCAAACTAACCCTTACGTTTTACTAAGGGGAGTTCCTGGAGGATAGAAAGATCTATTTTGAATGAGTATATTAATTTTTCCCTGGAGTTTTCTAAGTAAATATTTATTGCTTTAAATATAACACTACGTAGTGCTATACTTTGGAAAAATATGTCAAAAAAAATCTATTTTGAAAAAATAAAAAGATTAGAAAAACTTACTAAAGATGAACAAGAGGATTTACTGTTTGATCTTCTTAGTGCATTTCAAATAATAAAGACAGTTGATGATGCGGCACTTTTTGTGCAAGATTTATTAACGCATGCTGAAGTTAAAAGACTTTCAAAAAGATTGAGAATCGCTAAGTTACTTTCTGAGGGGTATACTTATGAAGCGGTTGAGAAACAACTGCACACCAGTCATGCTACTATAGCAAAAATTGCCAACTGGTTAGCTGATAAAGGTGAAGGATTTCGTTCAGTTTTAAGGAGACTCCCAAAAAGAGAGAACTCTCCAGCACTAACTATATTAAGTGATGAATGGGATCAAATAAAAAGGAGCTACTCCCGATATCTATGGCCGGAAATTCTTCTTGAAGAAATTATTAAAACAGCAAGTAAAAAGAAAAAAGAAAAATTAGGAATAGTGCTTAGTAACCTTAAAATTAAAAGTGATCTTCATAAAAAATTAGAGTCATTAATACATGAACATAAGTATACTACTACATAGTAATATACTTTCGAATTAACTTGTTAAAGTTTTATATTAAAAGCTTTTTTGGATATTATGAATATTCTAATTTTTTCTTGGAGAGATATTAAACATCCCCTTGCGGGTGGCGCAGAGCAAGTTATGCATGAGCATGCAAAGGGTTGGATAGAGGTAGGACATAGTGTAACGCATTTTTCGGCACATTTCTCAGGAGCAAAGATATATGAAGAAATTGACGGAATTAAATTAGTAAGATTTAGCCATCAGTACTTAGGGGTACAGATAGCTGGATTCTTTTTTTATATAAAAAACAGGAATAAATTCGATGTAGTTATCGATGAATTTCACGGGCTTCCTTTTTTCACACCGCTTTATGTTAGAAAAAAGATTCTTGCAGTAGTGCAGGAAACCGCAAGAGGTGTTTGGTTTTTTAATTCGTTGCCTACTCCTTTGAATTGGCTGGTTGGATTTATTGGCTATATTATTGAACCATTTGCCTTTTTATTTTACAGACAGGTTAATTTTATGACTGGTTCAAGATCCGCCAAAGAAGACATTGCTAAAATGGGAGTTATTTCTGGAAACATTACGGTTATCCCTCATGGCGTCATTACCCCTAAAAAAAACTCACAGCATAAAAATAACAAAAAAAATACTGTAATGTTTTTGGGGAAGTTATCTAAGGATAAAGGGATTGAAGATGCAATTAAATGTTTTTCTATTCTTAATAGCAGGGAAAATTTTCAATTTTGGATTATAGGTAAACCGGAGACTAAAAATTATGGGGATAAAATTAAGGAGATGGTTATTAATGCAAATTTGGATAAGAAATTAAAGTTCTGGGGATTTGTTTCTCAGCAAAAAAAATTTGATCTTCTTTCAATGGCACATATTTTAGTAAATCCATCTATCAGAGAGGGTTGGGGGCTTGTAAATATCGAAGCAAATTCCGTTGGAACTCCTGTAATCGCGTATAAATCAGCAGGGCTTATCGATTCGGTAAAAAATGGACTAAATGGATTAATATGTAATCAGAATTCGCCGGAAGAATTAGCAAATAAAGTATTAAGTTTATTTAATAATGATAAACTTTATATGAAACTGAGTACCGGAGGAAAAAAATGGAGTAGGAAATTTTCATGGAAACGATCATGTAAGCTATCGTTAAAACTTTTGGAAAGTATTTGAAAAGGTTGGTAAATTTGGGTTTAGTTTGATAAAATCTTAAGTCATGAGCGCTACTTATAAAGGTAAACGTATACTAATCACAGGGGGGTTGGGGTTTATAGGAAGTAATCTTGCGATTAAACTAGTTTCATTGGGAGCTAAGGTAACACTTATCGATTCTTTGATTCCTGAATATGGTGGAAATTTGTTTAATGTTAAGCCAATAAGAGGGAAGATAGTAATTAACATATCTGATGTTAGGGATAGTCATAGTATGGATTACTTAGTTCAAAATCAGGACATTATTTTCAATTTGGCAGGAACGCTGTCACATGTTGATAGCATGACGGATCCATTTACAGACTTGGAAATAAATTGCCGTAGCCAACTATCAATTTTAGAATCTTGTAGGCGATTTAATCCAGAAGTAAAAATTATCTATGCCGGAACAAGAAATCAATACGGTAAAGCTAAATATCTACCGGTAGACGAAGAACACCCGCAAGATCCTACAGATGTAAATGGTATTAATTGTATTGCGGGTGAATTTTATCACTTACTTTATTACAAAGTTTATAAAATTAGGACATCTTCCCTGAGATTAACTAATACATTCGGTCCGAGGCATCAAATGAAACATCCCCGCCAAGGAGTTCTCAACTGGTTTATACGCCAATTGCTGGATGGTGAAAAGATAGAGCTTTTTGGCAGTGGAAATCAAATTAGGGATATTAACTTTGTGGATGATGTAGTGGATGCATTTCTTTTAACAGGTTTATCAGAAAAAGTTTGGGGGCAAGTATTTAATCTTGGCGGAAGTCCAACTTCACTCTCAGACTTTGTTAAACTAGCTATTAAAATTAGAGGGAAGGGGGAATTTGAAATTGTAAAATTTCCCGATGACAGAAAAAAAATTGAGATTGGAGATTATATAGCGGATTATAATAAGATAGTAAATACGCTGGGATGGAAGCCTAAAGCTGGTCTAGAGCATGGTTTAAGAAAAACTGTCCAATTTTATGAAAAGAACAAAAAATACTATTGGTAAAGAAATTTCACTTTTCAATCTAAAATCAGAATATCTTTTGATAAAACATCAGATAGATAAAGCAATTTCTAAAGTACTTTTAAGCGGTAGCTATAGTCTTGCAATAGAAGTTGAAAACTTTGAGAAAGAACTTGCAGCATTTATTGGTATTAAATATTGTATAGGAGTTGCCTCCGGTACAGACGCCCTAACGCTGGCTTTAAAAGCTCTGGATCTTAAGAAAGGAGATGGAGTTTTATTACCTGCTAATGTCTATCCAAGCGCTTTTGGTGTAACTTTGTCAGGAGTGAAACTTCAGCTATGCGATGTTGATCCAAACACACTCAATTTATCTGTTGAATCCTTAGAGAAAGTTTGTAATAAAACAACCAAGGCAATAATTACAGTACATCTTTATGGTAATCCTGTGAATATGACTGAAGTTATGGCATTTGCAAAAAAAAGAAAACTGTTTGTAATTGAAGACTGTGCTCAAAGTATGGGAGCGATTTTTAGCGGAAAAAAAACAGGGAGTTTTGGGATTTTAAGTTGTTTTAGCTTTTATCCAACAAAAAATCTTGGTGGTTACGGAGATGGGGGAGCAATATTAACAAATAGTAAAAAGTTGTATAAAAGAGTAAAAAGTTTAAGAATGTATGGAGAGATTGCGAGATATAAAAGTAATGAGGTAGGTCATAATAGCAGACTAGATGAGATACAAGCTGCCATACTGCGAATCAAACTTCGGTATGTAAATAGGTGGAATGAAAAAAGACGAAAACTGGCTTTTATCTACCGGGAACAACTTAAGAATTTGCCTGTAAAGTTGCTTAAGGAAGAGCAGGAAGGAAAAAGTGTTTATCATTTGTTTGTAGTCTATGTAAACAGAAGAAAAGCATTAACACGTTATTTACAAAAGAGAGGAATTTTGACAGGTATACACTACCCGATTTCTATACATCTGACAGAAGCTTTTAAATACTTAAAATATAAACGCGGAGCTTTTCCCGTATCAGAAAGATCGAATAGAAAAATACTATCATTACCTATGCACCCAAATCTTAGAGAGAATCAAGTGATAGAAATCTGTAAGAACATTGAAGATTTTTATCGCAGTAGTTCTACTGTAAACTCTTGACTAATATAGAAAACATCGCTTATAATTTAGGACATTGTCAAATTAGATGGATACATGTTTAAAATTTATTATCTAACCCTTATTTTATTAGTTACGAGTTTGTTTACACTATTCTCATCGAATGTTGTGTTTGGGCAACAGGAAGCTACGTCTAGTCAAAAAACTACTTTTGAGGCTTTTTGGCCGCTTACAGCTGGAAGAACTATGGGTGATCCGCTATATTCTTTAAAGATTTTTAAAGAAAATTTAAGAGGTTTTTTAGTTTTTGGGAGTCCACAGAAAGCAGATTATGCAGTATTTATTGGAACCAAAAGGGTACTTGAGGCGGATAAACTTATTTCTGATGGTAATAAAGATTTGGCAGATAAAACTTTGGAGAAAGCAGCTGAACAATTTGATATTGCGGCGAGAAATATAAATGATGCTAAATCAAATAAAAGGTCGCTTGGAAATGTGGAGTACACAATTAAGCCAAGGTTGGAGAATTTAATAATTTTAATGTCAAATATACAGACAAATAAAGCAGGGACAGTTTTGCAAAAAATAAAAGACCTTAAGGGTAGTATCTAATATGCGTGTACATTTAATAACATTAATCATTTTGAGTATATTTTCTTGTCAGGTAGTTAAGACGGTTAATGCCGAGATAGGTTCTGTTAAAACCCAGGAGACTACTGCGACTTCAAAAACCTCTGCAACACCTTCGTCCGAGATCAGTTCCTATATCCTTTTTTGGCCCCTAACTGCTGGAAAAACAGAGGGTGACTCACTTTATTTTTTAAAGATGGCTAAGGAACAAATAACCGGTTGGTTTATCTTTGGTAATATGAAAAAAGCTGATTATGCATTGTACTTAGGATCAAAAAGGGTTCTTGAGGCGGAAAAACTTTTGAAAGCCGGGAAAAACGATCTTGCACTTAAAACTCTGGAAAAAGCTATGTCTCGATTTTCTTCTTCATACAAGAATGTAAAAAAAGAATCTGCTAAAAAACAGATTTCAAAAGATGAAATTAGGAGGGATAGGTTAATTCATATAAAAACTTTGATTGATTTTCTAAAAACTACTTCTTCGGAAGAAACGCGCCCAGTTCTAGAAAGTGTAAAAGATAGTGCAGATGCAATACTTAGAGATTACCTCCCTTAATTTGAATCTAATATTACGGATTTACATTGTATAGATTTGTAAAAGTGTGTACAGAAAATATAATATCAGATAAACTACAAGAATAATTTTTTGGAGGAGTTATCTTAATATATTTTGCCTCATCTCCAGGATACAGATAAACAAAATCAGCATCGTATCCAAATATTTCTCTGTCGGAAAAATTATTTATTCCTTCGGCTTTTTGTAAATAATCTATGCCGTCACTGGAAATAGAAATCTTTGCACCAACCAGAGATTTTTTACATTCTGTATTTGAAAATGTTATTCCCAGTCCTTTAAGATCCTTTTTTTTATCAAGTACGATAATTACTACTTCTTTATCCCTATCTCTGATTATTTTGATATTTTGATTTTTTTCAATTTGACTTTCAAAATTTACATCTTTAAGTTGATCTTTGCTATTCTTCCAGATTTTAAGGAGAGGTATGCCTTCAACGTTTAGGGTATACACAGGATTTAAAAATGAAAGATATTTATATCTAAACGTCTCAGTAAGCGGATCATTTCCTTCTATAAGCAGCATTTGATATTCGCTTTCCTGATTGTAGCCGCTTCTGTAGTTATTTGAATAATCGATGTCCGCTCTTATTTGTCCCCTTGATAAGTTTTGCCCTAGTCCGGAAACTAAAGCAAGTTTGGTATTTTTAGTTGCATTCAAATTTAGCCATTTAACCCCTTGTGTATATGCGTTACCATAAGTATTTCCATATCCTGGAAAATTACTTTCTGCAGCTCCTTTAAACCCGCCGATAAAGTAATTGAAGTATATATTTTCATTAGGATGTAGTTTTATTAGTACCAAAGATATTGGTATAAATCCAGAGATAATTAGAACAGATAAAAAAATTGTTACACTCTTTTTATCTAAATGGACTCGGAGCAAAAGTTTTGCTATTAAATTCCTTAAAAAAAGTGCACCAATTCCGGAAATTATAGCCAAAGGTCCGATAAATTCCATAATTTGTCTTAAGCCTCCGTAAATTGAAGATATTGATAAAGTGACTCTAAGTATTGTAATTAGAAAAAAGAATAAAATTAAAAGAAGGACATAATTGTTACGTTTTATCCAAAATATGCTAGCAAGTAATCCAGTGGCGAATAAAAAAAGTGAGTAGGGGGGTGTTGTAAAGAAAATGTATTTTAAAGTGATTAAGTTAGTACACTGCTTCCACCAGGATGGAGTAAGATAAGTATAAGCACATGAAGATCCGCCGATATCTTTATAGTACCTAAACACCTCTGGTACATTTTTAAGTGGATCCGACCATAATGCCGGCCAGGTTAAAAAGAAAACCAGAAATACGATTACTGGATACAGAATAATAGCTATTACCATATTCTTGGAGAGTATTGTCTTAATAGACTTTTTGTTAAACAGGATTTTCCCATAAGTTAAAATCCATGGAAGTAAAATAAATGGAGCGAATACAAAATTAAATTTTGTACCGAAAGATGCACCTCCGGTAAAGGCTGAGAATATTAGATATTTTGGCTTATTTTTTACTACAGCAAGCCAGAATAGATATATCGAGAGAGTAAAAAATGTAGCCATAGGAGGATCTTTAACGTTAAAATGCTGTTCTCCAGCAAGAAGCGGGAAAGTATAAATTGTCAGAACTGCTATTATGGATGCAAAAGTGCCAAAGGTTTGTTTAGTCCAAATTGAAACTGTTAATGCAAGTATGAAAGTCGTAAATATTGAATATAGATGGTAAGCAGGAATATCTTCTACCCAGCCGAGTGTTTTAAAAAAAATTGTGTTGCTTAGTGCAAGCATGATTCCGGAAAATGCAGGATGACCGTATACTGCTTTTGCAGCCCAGCTGTTAAAATCAAGAAGACTGCTTTCATATTCACTAACACGAACTTTTCGGTGTCTATCGCAGATCTCTCCTGTAACATAATCAACTGAAGATGATTGATTTTGTGAATTCATGCAGTATTGAGGTGATCCTGCGTAATTAGTTTTTCCGGTCAGCATATATCTGAGATATGCCTGACCCCTTGCAAAGTGTATCGGGGAATCCCAGTTCATTCCATAGTCATATAAAGTAAAGAGGGCAACTGCGAAAAAAAAGAGTGGTAACCAGACCCAGGAAAAACGCTTAATAAAAGACATTGTAATATTATATACTACTAGGTTGCATATAGGGGTTGTTTAGTCCACGATCTAAACACAGAAGTTATTTTTGGATAATTAATTTCACCCTCATCCATTGAGTTAAACAATATTTGTTTAAACTGTCCTGACCAGCCCTTACGAAGCTCATCAAAGAGCCCATGATATTCATTCACAGCTTGCATCAAGCGATTTATTGATAAGAGATATTCCATTTTTTGTTAGTCGGGTTTTTTGAATCGTAAGTACCACCATTTGCTGTAGATCCTTCTAATAATGCCTCTTCTGCTTGATCTGAGATTCCTTCAAAATAATTGAGGAGAAACCACCGCAGGAAATAAAAATCAAGAGCTGGAGGAGCTGACTGGCAATATTCAAGATCAAAATAACCGCTCGGTTTACCGTTATCATCAACTAGGAAATTTTTTGGATGAATGTCTGTTATAGCAAGTATGGGTTGTAAACTGGAAGTTTTAGTAACATCTTCTAAATCACTTAGTTCTGATTGGAGAGTATGTTTTAGATAAGCCAATTCATTGGAGTTTAAAGTTCCTAGTTGTTCTGCTCTTTTAATCTTTGGTTCGGTAATTATCCTGATTCTCTCTGCAAAACTTGTAATGTTTCCGGGTTGTATAATATCTTCTCTAATAATATCACCAAAACTTATAAATTTTACTTTGTGAGCATTCGCCATATCAAATCCAATAAACTTGAGTGAATTAAGATATGCTTCTTTTGAAAAATTATTTTTTCAATGTATTCACTCCAGTAAATACCGGGTAGATTCTCAACTATTAAAAATGGTGTAGGTGTATCTTCATACATTCCGTAAACTCGAAGGGCTGGTAGGTTTGCTTGCTCTCGAACTAAATCTATTAAATTTCTCTCTCTACTAATTGAAATAGGACCATTGAATTCAAAATCCCTTCTGATACCGTCGAGGCCAACTCCTCTACCTGACTTTTCAAACCTTGCGATTGATATTAAACCGGCTCGATCTACTATTCTGAAGATATAATGTGCTCTGCCTTCTGGAATTAAAGCTATAGATTCAACTTCATGTCCAGTTAATTCAAGTGTTTCTCTAGTTTGGCTCACAATATACTCATCAAGAAATATAACATCTTTTGAAAACCCCTCTTGCATAATGTTGGAATTATACTACAATACTTTTTGTAACTCATTGGGGAAGGATTAATGAAATGAAAATGTATACACCAATTATTACTCAAACGCCGATGAGGATAACTTTGGGGGGTGGAGGGACAGATGTTTTGTGGTATAGCAAGCTTCGAGGTGGAGCCTGGATATCTGCTGCTATTAATAAATACGTTTATATTTTCTTAAATAAAACTGATGACCCGGATGTTTTAAAAATATTTGACGGAAGCGATTACTATGTTGTTAATAATATAAGTGAAATAAAAAACCCGATTGTTTATGAATGTTTAAAACTTTCAGGAGTAAAAAATGGTTTGCAAATTACAACTATTTCCGAAATCTCTGGCCGTTCCGGACTTGGCGGATCAGGGGCATTTGAAATAGGGTTACTAAATGCTCTCTTCACATTTCAGAAAAGAAGAATTCCGCCACTTAAGCTGGGAAACCAAGCTGCAGATATTGAAATAAAAAAACTTAAAAAATCTGTTGGTCCTCAAGATCAATTAATTGCAGCAATTGGCGGAATGAATTATTTTGAAATTGATAAAAAAGGTCGGGTGAAAGTAGAACCATTGAAACTGTCTAAACCTACGATCAAAGGCTTGGAAACAAATCTCTTATATTTTAGTACTAGAATAAATAGAGATGCAGAGGCAGTTTTAGGGGATCAAAAGAAAAAAGTAGAGAAAGATCCTGAAAAGTCTGCCGTGATAGAATCTTTAGATAGTATAAAAGAGTTGGGACAAAGAGTTAAGCGATATCTTCTTAATGGGGAGATAAATAAATTTGGTCAGTCTTTACACGAGCACTGGTTAATTAAGAAAACTCTATCCGGAAAAATGTCAAACTCAAAAATTGATTACTGGTATGAAAAGGGTATTGATTTTGGAGCACTTGGTGGTAAAATCATGGGAGCTGGTGGTGGTGGATGGTTTGTTTTCTATGTTAATAAACACCATGAAGGATTTAAAAATAAAATGAATAAGATTGGACTGATTTCTCAGGATGTAAAATTTGATTTTAAAGGGACAAGACTGCTCACTTAAAATATGGCAAGGAAAAGTTTAAGTGAAAAAATAACTGAAAATACTTCCGGTGCGGAAAGTTTTATTGATGAATATTTGGGAGGTGTTTTGTCTGCGGTATTTCAACTTTCAAAAAAAGATATTGCCGATTGCATAATATTACTAGCTAACTTAAAAGAGAGAAATGGTAGGTTGTTTTTATTGGGAGTTGGTGGAAGCGCTGCAAACTGTTCTCACGCGGTTAATGACTTTAGAAAAATTGCGGGGATTGAATCTTATGCTCCAACTGATAATGTTGCAGAGTTAACAGCAAGAACAAATGATGATGGTTGGGAAACAATTTTTATAAATTGGTTAAAGGGGAGTAATTTAAATAGTAAAGATGCGATTATGGTTCTTTCGGTTGGGGGTGGAAATTTAGAAAAAAATGTAAGTATAAATATTGTGGAGGCGTTAAAATATGCAAAACAAGTTAAAGCATCTGTGATTGGAATTGTTTCAAGGGATGGCGGATACACTAAGCAGGTGGCAGATGTATGTATCATGATACCTGTTATAAAAGATGAATTTATTACTGCATACGCCGAATCTTTCCAGGTAGTTATTTGGCACCTGCTAGTTTTTTCACCAGCGCTTAGGGCGATTAAGCCTTATTAAAAGTTTTTCTGGCAAGCTCTAATTTTTCTAAATTACCAATATCAACAAAATAGCCTGTTGTCGGATACGCATACAATGGTTTTTTAGCTTTCAGTAACTTCGGGAAAATATCTGATCCAAAATCAAGTTTTGTATTATCCGGGATTAAGTCAAAAATTTCCGGCTCGAAAATATAGAAAGAACCATTCACCCAAATAGATTTATTTTTTAAATCATTTTCTTTAGGCCGCTCAATAAAGCTTATTACTTTATGATTTTTATCTATGGTTACCATACTTTTAGCATCTTTGCTAATTCTCTTGTATACATTTAAGGTTACAAATGACTTTGATTTTTTGTGAAAACTTATCATTTTCTTAATATCTAAATCCCTTAAAATATCTCCTGAAGTCACAATAAAAGTATCTTTTATGAATTCCCTGGATATTGAAATTGCACCTGCAGTTCTCAATGGTTTTTTAGGATCCTCATAAGTATAGGTAATGTTAACTCCAAATTTTGAACCATCACCAAAGTAATTAGTTATTACATCCGGGAGGAAACAGGTTGCGACTATAAAATCAAAAATGCCATGCTCTTTAAAATGGTTAATAATATGTAAAAGTATTGGTTGACCGCTTACTTCAACCATTGGTTTTGGTATTTTTTCTGTAAGAGGTTTTAATCTTTCCCCTCTACCTCCGGCAATAATTATGGCTTTCATATTTTAAATAATATCAAGTGAATCAGATAATTTTCTTACTGTAAAATCAGGTTTTACATTATATTGTAATAAATAATCTGTCTCTAAATCTTTCGGATCAAGTAAGATGGTTTTAACCCCTGCCAGATATCCTGCTTTTATATCTGATGCCCTGTCTCCGATTATAAAAGAATCCAGGGGATTAATATTATGGTCACTTATCGCTTTTAAAAGTAACCCGGGTTTTGGCTTTTTACAATTGCATTCTATAGCATATTTTTTGATAATTCCTTTTGGGTGATGGAAGCAATAATAAATACCATCAACTGAAATATTATTTTTATAAAGCAATTCTTTGAATTTTTTTACAAGAGCATTTTTTGTATTTTCATCTATTATTCCGAGAGTTACGTCTGGCTGGTTAGAAACTACTATTATTTTATAGCCCTGTTTCTGGAGTTTTTTAATAAAAGGGATTGAATTCGGGATTAACTCTAAATCTTTAGGGTTAGTAAGAGCCTCGCCGTTAATATTTTTTACTATAACTCCATCGCGGTCAAAAAAAACAGCTTTGTTCATGAAATTCATTCTAGCACAGTGGATATACCTATTGCATTTATGATTTCGTTGATGTAAATTTAGGGTATTCAAATGGCACAATCGCTACATTTCAACCGCTCTATTTTTATAGACTCCTCAAATATAGAAGAGGTAAAGAGGTGGAATGCAGCAGGTATAATAGATGGAGTTACAACGAATCAGTCCATTATGTTAAAAGATGGACTAAATATTAAAGATTTCGAAAAAGTGGTTAAATTAATTTGTAAGGAGATGGGTAAAAAACCTGTTTCTGTTGAGATTACAGACAGCAGCGCTCCTGCTAAAGATATGATAAAAGAGGCGAAACGGATGAACTCTTTTGCTCCTAATGTAGTGGTAAAAGTTCCATTAATTCCGGATACTACTAAGAGTTTGGAAGTAATACAGGAGTTAATCTCTTTAAATATTGCAATTAATGTGACGGCTATAATGACTTTTGAGCAAATGGTTGTTGCAGCTTTAGCGACGAGAACCAATAAACGTACTTCATTTATCTCTCTTTTTTGGGGACGTTCTATGGAAGATCAAGTTAAGTATAGGGGTAGATTTGATTTTATGGCAGACTATAAAAGAGTTGGACTTGAATCCAGAGTTAATAGTGATCCAAAAAATATTGTAGAGAGTACAGCTGCTTTTTTGAAAGAAGGGGGTTATGAGAACCCGAAAATTATAGTGGGGAGTATTAGAACTGCAACAATGGTTGGGGAATCTTTTGCTGCTGGAGGTAATATTGTTACAATTACCCCTGAAATTTTGATGTCTATGCTTTTTTCTCAAAGAACAAAAGAAACAATTGAACAATTTGATTCGGACTGGAAAAAACTTCAAAAAAAGTAGTAAAATCTCCATATGCTTTTTAACAAAAATGCTGTTATAACCGGCGGAGCTAGAGGAATTGGTTTTGCTATAGCAAAGGAACTGGTTAGCCGGGGCGCAAAGGTAGTTATTTGTTCCAGGACTAAGTCGGATTTAGAGAAAGCTCTTGTAAATTTAAATCAAGATCGTGAAGTTGCTTACGGTATCTTGTGCGATGTTTCTAATTTAAGTAGTTGTAAAAAGCTAATTAAATTCGCCAAAGTTAAATTAAAAAGAATTGATATTTTGGTTAATAACGCTGGAATATATGGTCCAATTGGAGCTTTTGAAAAGATAAATTTAAAAGAATGGGAAAAAGCACTGCATATAAATTTTATGGGAATGGTTTATTGTTCGTATTTAGTAATTCCGGAAATGGAAAAAAGCGGAGCTGGAAAAATTATTAATTTATGCGGAGCAGGAGTTGGTGGAAAAAGTTTACCAAGGTTTAGCGCATATTTTAGTTCTAAATTTGCAGTTGCTGGATTTACGGAAGTATTAGCTGACGAACTAAAAGATGAAAATATTCAGGTTAATTCAATATCCCCTGGGGGAGTTAATACTTACATAAATGAATATTTACTAAAACAAGGACCAAAAAAAACGGGTAAAGAAATGTATGAACAAGCTTTAGAGCAGAAAAAAACCGGTGGGATTCCTCCTGAACTGGCCGCAAAATTAGTTGCATTTCTTGCATCAGATGAATCAAGTCACATTACCGGAAGGCTGCTTAGCGCAAAATGGAATTCGCCGGAATCTCTAAAAAAAGTAAAATTTAGTAATAGTTTATATAAACTAAGGAGAATTGATCAGGAGTTATTTTATGAAAAAAAATGATTTAAATATTGGAGTTTTAGGACTTTGGCATCTGGGATGTATTTATGCAACCTCTTTAGCCAAAAAAGGGTTTAAAGTAACTGGGTATGATATAAATCAAGCTGTGATTGATAATTTAAATGCAGGAAAAACTCCAATATTTGAACCGGGATTGGATATTTTATTAAAAAATCATCTTATTAAAAATCTTATCTTTACTAAAGATCCCAAGGAAGCAATAAGTAAAAAAAAATATATCTTTATAACACTGGATGTTCCGGTAAATGATGTAGATGAGCTGGATTTAAAACCTCTAAATAAACTGTTTGACAATCTGATAAAGTATATTTCATCAAATAGCGTTATTGTTATTTCATCTCAGGTACCGGTTGGGACATGTAGAAAACTACAGGAGAGATTTACCAGATTAAATAAAAAAGTTTCAGTAATTTATTTTCCTGAGAATTTAAGACTAGGTAGTGCATATAAATCGTTTCTGGAACCGGATAGGATTATTTTAGGAGGAGAAAAAGAAGTATTGGAAAAATTTTTAAAGGATTTTGATTTTGTAAAATTTCCAAGTTTCTTAATGTCGCTGGAAAGTGCCGAAATGAGTAAGCACGCATTAAATTCATATCTTGCAACTTGTATTAGTTTCTCAAGCGAGTTAGGCGATATTTGCGAATTAATAGGAGCTAGTATGGAAGATGTAGTGAAAGCTTTGAAAAGCGAGAAAAGGGTAAGCGTTTATGCACCTTTGAATCCAGGTCTTGGTTTTGCTGGAGGAACTTTAGGAAGAGATATAAAAACTTTAATGTCAGTTTCAGAAAAAATCGGATACAACCCTATTTTTTTAAAATCAGTTTACAAAGTAAATCAGATAAGAATAAATAATCTGGTGGAGAAAATAAAAAAAGTGTTGGGGAAAATTAAGGGTAAAAAAATCGGACTGCTTGGGTTAACATATAAACCCGGAACAAATACTCTCCGAAGGTCTATGTCTTTAGACTTGGCAAAAAAGTTAACAAAACATGGAGTAAAGATTCATGCCTTTGACCCGAAAGTTTCAGGAATGGTTAAAGGATATGAATTTGTAAAAATAGAAAAAAAATTGGAAAATTTTTTTAAGGATCTTGACATTGCAGTTTTAATGACAGAGTGGTCGGAGTTTAAAAATGATAATGTTGTAAGAAACGCTTCTTTTATGGAAAACAAAGTAATTATAGATACAAAAAACTTTCTGGACAAAAAGTCATATGAAAACCATGGAATAAAATTACTTAGGATAGGAGAGGGTATATGAATGTTGCCATAGTTGGAGCCGGGCTAATAGGCAGGAAAAGAGCGAGAGTGTTGCCAAAAGGAGTAAATTTAACAACTGTCTGTGATGTAAATTTAAATAAAGCTCAACACTTTGCCCGGGATTTTAAATGTAAAATAGAAACAGACTGGAGAAAAGTTGTTAAAGATTCCAAAATAGATGCAGTTATAATTTCAACAACAAATAAATTTCTGTCGCCCATTGCAGTAGAGGCAACATTGCATGGTAAGCATGTATTAGTAGAAAAACCTGGAGCCAAAAATTTAAATGAATTAAATAAAATTGCAAAGGTCTTCAGTGGAAAATCAGTTCTTATGTTTGGGTATAATCACCGTTATCACCCTGGAATTAAAATGGCTAAAAAAATAATTGATTCCAAAAAATATGGTCAAGTTCTTTTTATGAGGGCTAAATATGGGCACGGTGGAAGACTTGGTTACGAGAAAGAATGGAGATTTGATAAAGACTTATCTGGAGGTGGCGAACTCTTGGATCAAGGAACTCATCTAATTGATTTAGTAAATTATTTTTGCGATGAAATGACACAAGTTCTTGGTGTAACTGGAAATCTTTTCTGGAAGTCTAAACTTGAGGACAGCGCCTTTTTCATCCTAAAAAACAAAAAAGGTACAATTGCGCAATTATCTGCTACTTGCGTTGAATGGAAAAATCTTTTTTGTTTTGAGGTAATGCTGCAGACAGCAAAAATTCAGATAGATGGACTTGGTGGAAGTTATGGCAGGGAAAAGTTAACTCTTTATAAAATGAAGCCAGCAATGGGGCAACCTGATGTGAAAGAATATATATTTGAGGAAAAAGACAATTCCTGGAAACTTGAGACTCAAGAGTTTTTTACTCGTATTAAAAAAAAGATATATAGTGATAGGGCTATAAAAGATGTAAGGTATGTCTTGAGCATAGTGGACAAATTATACAAAAAAAATTCATTATGAAATATTTAGTAACCGGAGGAGCAGGTTTTATTGGTTCACATATTGTTGATGAAATACTTAAAGGCGGAGATAAAGTTATCGTTTACGATAACTTATCAACAGGAAGAAAACTTTTCGTAAAACATAATCTGAGTAATAAAAGATTTAAATTAGTTATTGGGGATGTGTTAAATACTAAAAAACTAACTAGGGAGATGAAGGGAATCGATTTTGTTCTTCATATGGCAGCACATGCAGATGTAAGAGAAGGGTTTAAGGATCACAGCATTGATCATGTGCAGAATCTTGAAGGAACTCAGTCAGTTCTTGAGGCAATGTACAAAACTGGGGTTAAAAAAATTGCATTTGCATCAACATCTTCTGTTTACGGTGATGCAAAAGTTCATCCGACTCCGGAGGATTATCCTTTTGAATCAACATCACTATATGGTGCGACAAAGGCGGCATGTGAAAGTTATATTCAGACCTATGCAAGTTATTACGGATGGAAAGTATACATTTTCCGCTTCGTTTCTTTTATAGGAGAAAGATACACCCATGGAATTATTTTTGATATTTTAAAAAAAGTTAAAAAAAACAAAAAAGTTTTAGAACTACTTTCAGATGGAACTCCTAAAAAATCATCAGTTTATGTTGGTGATGGAATAGATGCTATGTTCAAAGTGATTGACTTATCAAAAGAGCAAATTAATATTTACAATATCGGACATGATGATATTTTAACGGTTGATCAGATTGTGGATACGATTATAGAAGCTGGTAACATAAAAATTAAGAAAAAATATCTGGGAGGAAAAAAAGGCTGGATGGGAGATAATAATTTTGTACACTTGGATAACAGTAAACTTAAAAAATTAGGCTGGAAACCAAAATTAAGTTTTAAACAAGGTATTAAGAAAACAGTAGAATATTTGCAAAGTGAAGAGTCAAAAAATTCACTTTTCCGTTAGGGATCAGAACTAAATTTATCTAATGGAATTCTGGGTGTTCCCGAAGTAATCCATGGATACGCTTGCTTTGATGTAGGTAATGAGTGTAAATATACTAAAAGATTTTCGGTAGTACCATGATGGGTTATTTGGATTTGATAGTTTCTAAGAAATTCTTTGTATGATGGTAGAGAAGTAAATTCGTGAATAAACTCAGTAGTTGCAAAACCGAACCCCTCTGGTGAGGTTAATCTTACAGCACAAAGACCGTACACTCTTTCACTAGCTGGTTCATCAGGCACAAAAAACCAGCCATATCTAATTCTTTGAGTTCCGTATAAATGTCCGTCTCCAGGTACAGTTTCCCCCTCACCATATGACACTTTGGTGTAACCTTCGTCTAGTTTCTGGGTAATATAATCGATTCTTGTTATACCTAAGCCCTGTATACACTTTGGATCAGATGAAAATAAAGATTGGATTTCTGTCATAAGGTTATCTTGGAAACATTCTAACATAAGATTTGATTAAAATCAATTTTTTGCAACTCGAGTCTATAACCTATGATAGTTGTATTTAAGTTCCAAATAAGATAAATTAGAGAATACTTTTTATATGGAAAACGCATTTATCAAAGGTCTGTGGACAAATTTTACTGAAACTCTTGGAACAACTATAATCCATCCTCAATATACAGTTTTAAGGTTTCAGAGAGAAGCAATTATAGAGGCAAAAAGGTATGCTAAGGGAAAATTGATTGACATTGGATGCGGACGTATGCCATATAGGAAAGAACTGGAGCCACTTGTTGAATCGTATATTGGGGTGGATCATCCGAATGTTTCTAAGCTCTATAGTGGAGGATATAAACCGGAAGTTTTGGCAAATGCTAAAAAGCTTCCTTTTAAAAATAATATGTTTGATATTGCGTTATTGCTTCAGGTTTTAGAGCACGTTGATGACCCGGGAAAAGTAGTAAAAGAAGCCGCCAGAGTTTTGAAACCTAATGGAGTATTAATTATTTCTATACCCTTTTTTTATCCACTACATGATATGCCTTATGATTTCGGCAGGTATACAAAGACCGCTCTTAAAAGTTTTATTGATGGAGCACATCTGCGTATTATTAAGATTGAGACACAAGGAAGATTTTTCGAATTTTGGCTGCAGATGTTAAATACTTTTCTTATCAAACGGATAAATGACATGTTTAAAAATTTAAATTTGCCAACAATTATTTTACTTATTCCGACTATTATTTTAGCTGTGCCACTTATCTTAGTTAATAATTTTCTAATACTTATTATTAAAAGATTATCTCAAGTAGTTCCAAGATATCCGGATTATTTTCCACTGGATTATTTGGTAGTTGCAAGGAAAAAGTAATGAAGACGCGAAAGACTAGAGTTCTTGTATTAACAAGCTCGTTTCCCCGTTATAAAAATGACTGGTGGCAGCAAGCCATTTTAAGTATTTACTCTAATATGGATAAAGATAATTACGACATTACTGTTATCGCGCCAAGCAGTCCCGGAGCTAAGTCTAGTGAGGATATAGAGGAGGTTCATGTTAAAAGATTTAAATACTTCTTTCCGTCCTCACTGCAGCTTTTAACATCAGGTGAGGGGGTACTTTATTCTAGTAGAAAAAATAAATTTTTGGGTAAAGTTCAAATAATTACTTTTGTTTTAGCAGAAACTTTATTGGTAATCAAAACTTTGGCAAAAAATGATTTTGATATTATACATGCAAACTGGATTATACCTCAGGGAATAGTTGCTATAATTGCAAAATTTTTTTTCAAAAAGCCCGTTATTATAACTATTCATGGTACTGATATATTTTCCTTAAAAAAATTTGATTTTCTTAAAGCCTTAAGTTTGAAGTATTGTGATATTTGTACAACCAATAGCAGTGCTACATATAAAGCGGCAAATAAAATTTATCCCAGTGAAGAGATTAAGATTATCCCGATGGGGGTAGATGTAAATTTGTTTGATCCTAAGAAAAAAGATGTTTTTTGGAAGAAAGAATTCGGGGAGAATGCAAGAATTATTTTAGGAGTTGGCAGGTTAATAAAATGGAAGGGATTTGAATATTTGGTAAGGTCGTTCCCCTTTGTATTAAACAAATTTCCGGAAGCAAAGCTCATAATTATCGGTAAAGGTCCAGAGGAAGAAAATCTTAAAAAATTAGCTCTGAAATTAAACCTTAAAATAGGTAAGAATATTTTTTTCCCTGACCATTTTTCAGCTAATAAATTGCCTGGAATTTATGCTGCCAGTGATGTAGTTGTTTCGCCGTCAATCACTGACTTTCAAACAGGAGAGAAAGAAGGTCAGGGTAATGTTGTTTTGGAGGCGCGTGCTTCAGGAGTACCTGTTATAGCCAGTAGATCTGGTGGATTAATTGATACAATTGATGGGACATCAACAGGATTACTATTTGAGGAAAGAAATTACAAGGAGCTGTCAGAAAAAATTATCTATCTTTTGTCGGATAAAAAGATATGGAGAAAATTTTCCGAAAACGGCTTAAAATATGTAAGGAAAAATTATTCATGGAAAAAAGTAAGCAAGAGATTTGGAGAACTTTATGAGGAAATTACTAAACGCTAACCTTTTCTTTGTTTTTTTGGTTCCGGTAGCATTTTTAGTCGTATCCATTTTGACTTTGAATGATTATGGTATCAACTGGGATTCGCCCAAACATTTTATCCGCGGTCAATCCTATCTTCATTTTATTTTGACTGGTAAGCGCGATTTTCTTGATTTGCCAGTTTATCAAATAATGAAGGGCGAACCGGATTATGTTGATTTCAACGTAGAAGGTGTAACTAATAGTGGAATAGTTAAGGAGAGGAGTTTGGAAATTACTAATGTGCGTCGAAGTTATTTTCAGTCGGATTTTTATACATTTGACTATTTTATGACCAAACATATTCATACTCATCCGGAAGTGAACGATTTATTGTTGGCAGCTACTAACTACATTTTTTACCAAAAAATGGGAGTGATGGGTGATATTGAATCTTATCATTTTTTTATAGTTCTGGTAACTTTTGCGCTAGTTGCTGCAGTTTCCTTTTGGACATACAGACAGTTTGGCAGTCTTGCATCAATTGTTTCATCGGTCTCGCTGGTATCATATCCTTTAGTTTTTTCTGAATTACATTTTAATGTTAAAGATCCAATACTGATGTCTTTTTTTGGATTGTCCATCCTATCTTTCCACCACGGTGTTTTAAGAAATAAATCGATCTATATACTTTTGTCTTCGGTTTTTGCCGGCTTTGCCCTGGGAACTAAGTTTAATGCATTTTTTCTGATACCTATTTTAGGCCTTTGGTTTTTATTTGTTGTTTTTAAAAGATATCGGGAAAAAGGGAAGAGGCTTAAACTAATTGATCTTCTAGGCGGATGGAATGTATTAATTGCGTTTTTCATATTTCCATTCATTTCACTATTCATACTTTATATTTTTTCGCCGTATCTCTGGATAGATCCTGTTGGCCATTTTATGGAAATAGTTGAGTATTATAAAAGTATAGGAACTGAAACCTTAACCCCTGAAATGTCGAGATTTTTGGTGAGGGGTTGGAATACGTATCCTGTTTTTTGGATTATTATTACTACTCCGTTGCCGATTTTGTTTGTATTCACAGTTGGAATTTGCTATTCTATGTTTTTGCTTTTCAGAGAAAAAAGTGAGATGACCTTTTTAATTCTGTTGTGGTTTTTTATACCAATAGTTAGAGTAATTTGGCCCGGTACAAATATATATGGTGGTGTACGGCAAATAATGGAATTTATCCCGGCTATGGCAATACTTTCTGGAGTGGGAGCAAATTGGTTAGTAACAAATACAGTTAAGGCTACAAGTTACAAGTTAAGGAATATTTTGCAAATTATCTTGTTATTTGTTATTTGTTATTTGTTACTTTTGCCTATTATTAAGTATCATCCAAACCAAAATGTATATTTTAATAAGCTTATTGGAGGACTCAAAGGAGCAAAAGAGAAAAATATGCCTTCCTGGGGAAATACTTATGGCAATGTTTATTTACAGGGAATTGAATGGCTAAATGATAATGTCGAAAAAGATGCGAAGCTTGCATTGCCTGTAAATTATATCAGTTCAATACCCAGGCTTAAACTCAGAGGTGATATAGATCTTGATAATCATTACTTTAGCGGGACGAATAGAGAAGGTGAATATGCTATGGAAATGGATTATGATTGGCCGTTAAAGTCTAGATATAAGTATTCATATTATGATACATTTCTGGATCCTGTTTATGAGGCCAAGGTGGATGGGGTTACTCTTCTTAAGATATGGAAAAATGAAATTAAGCACACTAAAGTAAAATATCTGAAAAACGAATTAATTCTAAAACCGTCCTCTGTAAAAATTGAACAGCAAAAATTAGTAATTAATTTTACTGATAGGGTTTATCTTACTAAATTAGTTTTGGATTATTCAACAAATAATTGTGAGAAAAAATTGGGTGACGCTTATATCTCTTTGTCTGATGATGGTAAAAACTTTATTAGGGAGCCGAATCCATTGTTTGACCCTGAATCACCAGAATCTTCGCCCGGAATGGATGAAGACACTTTTGTTTATATGTTTGCTGCAAAATCAGCTCGTTCGATTGTCCTGAACACACAAAATTCCCATTCTTGTATTTTGAAAGATTACAATGTTAAAGTAATGGGGTTTCCAAGATGATTAGAATTCTTTTAATAATTCTTCTTTCAATACCAATTTTCCAGTTCCGTATATATTGGCTTTTAGTTGATAGTATTAGTGTAGGATGGGCATATGTAATTGATCAGTTATTGCCTTTGGTTGTAACTTGTATATTTGCATTTTTGATAGTTAAAAAAAATGTCCAATTCATTAAAATTAAGCAATGGTTAAAAACTAATGCCTTACCCCTTTTAGCAATTACAGTCACTATTTTAGTTGTTCACGGATGGATATTGGGTAATTATTTTATGGGGGAGGAACCGAATACAATATTAACTAATGTAAACAACAGAAATAAAGAAGTTTTAGTTTATGGTATTTTACGTGGCTATCATTATGGAATATATGTACTATCTTATGAATTATTTCATACACATGCAATGCTTTATAATGTTGTAGCTTTGACACTCTATGTTTTAACAGCGGCTATACTTTATATATTTCTTAATTTATTGTTTAACAAAAAAATCATACCCGCGTTTATAGGAACTTTATTTTTTGTAACCACACCCTCTTATATGGATATGTTTTTTTGGCAGTCCAATTTTTCCGGAATGCCGATAGCTTTATCCGTAGGGATGCTCTCACTTATTTTTCTACTTGCTTATCAAAAAAATAACAAGATGTCTTTTTACTTGCTGTCGCTTTTGTTTTTTCTTTCAATGATAAAAATTGGTTTTAATAGAATGCATGCTTTTATTGTTTTGCCTTTATTTATGTGTTTGTTTCCAATTATATCCGGGAAGTTTAACAAATTGGGAATTAAAAAAATCTTTTTCACAGCTCTACCATTTATTTGTATTTTTTTAAGCTTTATATTAATGATTTTTATATTTCCTGATCAGGTATTTGAAAAAGGGATATCGATTCGAGGCGCGCCGTTAAATGTAGAAGGTTATACAACGGTTTTTTTAATGTTCATTGCTTATTTGTTTATCCCAAGTCAGTTTGCAGAAACCTACTATCCGAAAATCAAGCATTTTTTGATAGGAAGTAGCGAGGTTAGTATTACTATTTTATTCGGAGCTTTAGGGTTTGCATTACTAGTGGTAGTAGGTTTAATTGCTTTAAGACATATACGAAAAGAATGGGGACGATTATTAATTTTTGCACTTGTTACTATATTTTCTAATTTAATCCTAACTCCTCTTTTCATACAAGGGTATAATAATAGTCCAGCAGGTATTGATCAAAGATTTTCAAACACAGGCGTGAGTAATGGACCAGGAATTAGATATGTGTTTGTTTCAGCAATGGGTTTTTCTTTGCTTGTTGCGGTACTTACATATTGGGTAGTTATTAATAAAAGAAAATACAGGAATATTTTGTTAATAACAATATTTGTCTTGTTTGTATATTATTCGTATTTAAGTATAACGAGTTATAAATCTGCCTTGGAGAGTATTAATCCCGGAAAAAGCGCAGTACCAAATAGTGTTTTTTCTATGGTTCCAAAGGATGGTAAGAAGAAATTACTTTATTCAGTTAACCCGCAATATAATGCAATAGACTCCAAAATAGGAGATTGGATACATGCTTTCTATAAATTAGATGAACTGAAATACTCTAATTCGTTTACGGATGTTAGTGGATTAATCGATAGTGGCAGCTACGAAAGAAGCAATTTTTACGCTTTTTATAATAATCCTCTGACTCAATCATTTAAGGATGTTTCGGAACTTGCTCGAGTTGAATTTTATGATGGTGCTATTCCAGTTGCGATTCAGCCGATTCAAGATTCTACTTTAATGACATCATTTACGGATTCTGATAATCTTTCTTTTCCCCGAGTCCTCAGTAGAGGAATTTACATATTAAAGGACATTAATCTGCGGGTTTTATCGCCCCACAAATTTACGATCTCTATACAAAAACAGATGATATTTAACGAGTTTCCATACGTTGACGCCTTTATAGTCAAAGAAGATAAAATTTGGCGTGGTGCACCTTTTCCTATGGAAATTTGGGATATGTTGAAAAATAAGCCGTTGATTGTGGATATAGGTCAACTTAATGTGCCCCTTAGTGTTCCATCTTTAGGAAACCAAACAATAGACAAATACCCCTTAGATTTCAGACTTAAGGCTGCCAGAGAGTTAATTAAGCGTGAAAATTCAAAAGAGCCTAATGAAATTATCATGTCAGATGTAGAGAAAATAAATAAACATTACATAGATACTCCGGAAATACTAAGTACTTATTTGGAAAGCCCAAGCTTTAATTCTCTGGTGTTTGTTTACGCCTGCGCTGAGGATAGCGATTGGGATAATCAAAATAGTTCTCAGTTAATTGTGAGTGGCATTTGGTATATGAAAGAGTTTAGATTAGGTAATAGTACAAATGAAAAGTTGGAAGACTCGTTAACATGTTTTGGAAGCGTCCTGCGTAGAATAGTTTTAGTAGGTCCGCCAGTTCCCGGTAAAATCAATGTAAATCTTGAATTTCAGTAAAGGTATCTATAACCGGATTAGTATGTAACTCACCATTCTTATGCGGTTTTAAATTAGTAGGCAGATTATCAGGTAGTGTTGGAATATTAGTTATTTTTTTGGCATACTTTTCAAGAAACTTTCGGGCAGAAAAAGCTATCAAATCCGTTTCCTTTTTGCCCATTCCCTGATGACATCCAAGTAAAAATCCATGAGCCATAATATAATCAGCATTATCTAGGGTACTTGCAGTTCTCCAGAGCCCGTTGTTTTTATAAGCAGGATGTCGGATTATATTGCCGGAGAATATAACTCTTGTTTGTATCCCGTCTGTTTCTAAGTGTTTTAAGAAGTCATATCTGGTAAATGGAGCATCTTCTTTTACTAGAAGCGGGAAAGCAAGCCAATTTGTTGTTGCCCCATCAATTAAATAAGGCAAATAAAACCACTTCTCAAAATTTTTAAACAAACTCATTAGTTCCTCAAAATTTTGCTGTCTTATTTTGATAAAATCAGGTAGCTTTTTAATTTGTTCCAGTCCGAATGCGGCTGATACCTCATTCATTTTAAGATTGTAACCAAGCTCTGTATAAAGAAATTTGCTGTCATAAGGTATACCATCTATAAATGAGTTAAATCTTTGATCAAATTCTTCCAGGTCATTTCCAATCCTGCCCCAGTCTCGAAGTGTTATGACTCTTGCAGCAGTTTCAGAGTTATCTGTTAATACCATACCCCCCATACCGCATGTAGTTATTATGTGAGATCCATAGAAGCTAGTAGTGGTTACATCTGCATAACTTGCAACAGATTCCCCTTTTAAAGTCGGAGCTAAGGTATCGCAAGAATCATCAATTAGATATAGATTGTACTTATCAGCGATTTCCCTTAACTTTTCCATATTACAAACGCCGCCTATAAGTTGAGGAACTAATATAGCTTTTGTAACGCCAGGATTAATTACTCTTTCCACGAGATCTTCATTTATTGTGTATCTTCCGATTACTGAATCTATAAATACAGGGACTAGATGATTGTTAATTATTTCTGAAACTGTGGTAGCAAATGTACAAGCCGGGGTTATAACTTCAGATCCTGGTTTTATTCCGAGTGCGTGTATTGCCAGTAAATTTGCAGAGGATCCGGAGTTTACCGCAACACCATATTTTTTACCAAAAAGAATCGCGATTTTTTCTTCAAATTCATTAACAAGAGGTCCTGATGAAAGCCAGCCATTTTCCAATGAGCGAAGCACTGCATCTTTTTCTTCTTGTCCAAAGACGGCCTTCGCATATAAAACCTGCTTTTTAATAACTCCTGCGCTGGATTTTATTGACATGACTTATATTTTCTAATTTGCATGTTAGTATAAAGTAATTTTAAAAACAATACCCTATTCTAGTTTGGGCTCACTGGGAAGAGATTTTAAAATAATTTGACGTCGGTTTGCTAAGGAAATAAGTACGTCTTCAAGCTCTTTTTTGAAAGCGTCTTCTTGGTTACGATCAAAGTTAAAAATATGTAAATGGTTTCTTAATAGCTCCAAATATTGCTGCTCTGTTCTAAAGCGGTTATCCCATTCTTTGGGTGAGATTGTACTTTTTAAACCCAACGTTCTCATGTAGACTTGCTGTAGCAGACTATATTTTCTTGTAAGATCTTCTTTTCTGAGTGGAAAATGAAATACCCCGTTTTCTGTTGGTATAACTCTTGCCACAAAGTTGTCCAAAACATATTGTTCTGCTTCTTCTCTAAATTGTTCTGGAGTCTCAAAAGTTAAAACATTAAGCGTTTCTACCGAATTAATTCGAGCACCCATCTCTTTAGCAATTAAAAGCCATTTAGGGTGAGGGAAACTAACAGGTTCCATTTGTGAAGACCTACTTGTGACTGCTTCTAAAACATCAGTTGAAAAAACGTGTGCAGTACTACCAATATCTAGATTTATCCCGAAGACCTCGGAATATAATCTGTTAAATTCAAGCTCTGTTTGAACTAGTGGCGGATGATGAGTTAGGTAATCTTCCCCGCTGCGCCTGAAATTTAAATAGCTTAATTCTTTATCTATTGAGGTAGCCATAGTAGCTATATCTTGAAAATCCCTAGGATAGTACTTCGCAGCAACAATAATTCTGTCTCCATCGGTGTACTGTATTTTTCTCAAATTTAACCTTTTTGATAACTTAAGAGTTTTATTCAACAGAAATAAATGATCATTTTCTATCGGGTCAGAAGCAACAGTGTTTTTCGGATCTGTCTCTGAGAAAAAAAGCCCTTGATTCCAGTAGGATTTAATTTGCTGCTTAACATTCGGGTTAGTACTTTTTGTTGTATTAATAACCCAGCCGGCATAATTTTCTAAAACTTTTACTGTAACTTTTGGTAAAGTTTCCAGGAAAACTCCACGAGGGTCATGCAAGGTAGAACTTAACAAAACTTCGGAAGATCTTCTCATGCAGCAGATTATAGCATGAGAGAATGTTATATGATATATTTTGAATATGAAACAGCTATCGTATTTTATAACTGGAGGTTATGGATTCATTGGTTCCGAACTTGTTAATAACATAGATGGGAAAGTTACAATTTTGGTTAGATCAGAAAAACATAAGGAAAGAATAAAGAACAAAAACTGTAAAGTAATTAAAAAAGATATTTCTAATATTACTAAAAAAGATCTAGAAGGGATTGATGTTATTTATCATCTTGCCAGCACAGTCGATAATTACAACGTTTTAACTAATCCGTATCTTGACGTTAAAACGAATATTACGGGTACAATAAAACTTCTTGAGATTTGTAAAGACTTACCAAAAAAACCAAAAATTATTTATCTTTCAACTTTTTTTGTTTATGGAAATGAATATAGCAAGTCTAAAAAGTCAATAAATGAGGAGTCAAAAACTGATCCTTTGGCTATATATCCGGCAACAAAACTGTGTGCTGAATCAATAATTAAATTATACTCCCGACTTTATAAAATTCCATACATAATTTGTAGATTGACTAATGTATACGGCGAGCACGAAGACTATAATAACAAGAAAAAAGGAGCTCTAAACTATCTGATCATGCAGGCAGTAAAAGATGAGCCCTTGTTGATTTACAAAGGAGGTAATTTTAAAAGGGATTATATTTATGTTGATGATGTTGTTTCTGCTATACAATTTCTTGAGAAAAAAAACATAGTTAATGATACTTATTTAGTAGGATATGGCACTGCGATTTTATTTAAAGATATGATTGATTATATTCATAAACTAACTGAAAAAAAATCTAGAATTATTCAAATAGAGCCGCCGGAGTTTCATAAAGTTGTTGGAATAGCTGATTTTACTGCAGATACATCAAAGATTAATAAATTAGGATGGAGAGCGAAGATTGATTACAAAGATGGCGTTATGAAAATAGTAAAAAATTATCAAGAAATTATGAAAACTTCAGGGGATTAGGAAATCTGCTTTTTTAAACTTAAGTTTGTGTAGGATATATTCAAGAAGAAGTCTTAAATTTTCAATTCCATGTTCTACTGATTTACTAAAATTTGGAGAAATACCTTCAGGATTATATGCTTTGGACACAGGGACGTCATAAATCTTAAATCCAAAATATATGGCTTGAATTAAAAATTGCGGGTCAAAGATATATCCATTTCCATTTTTTTGAAAAGGGATTTTTTCAAGAACTTGTCTTGTATAACCCCGGTATCCAGTATTTGCTTCACTTAAATTTGTCCCCAGTACTAAATTAAAAAGTAAAGTTATCCCCCGGATAGAAATAGATTTATAAAATGGGGTATTTTTGTCTCCGTGGGAAAGAAATCTTGAGCCAAGAATTACATCGCCTTTTTTATCTTCCAGTGATTTTATAAAAAGAGGGAGGTCATTTGGGTCATATTGACCATCTGGATGAAGCATTATTACAAAATCCGGATCGTATTTCAATGCTTCCTTGTAACATGTTTTTTGGTTTGCTCCGTAACCGCTATTTTTTTTGTGAACGATTGTTTTAATTCCTAATTTTTTTGAAACAGCGGCAGTATTATCCTTAGAGCCGTCATCTACAAGAATAACTTTGCTGATTTCTTTTGGGATTCCTTTAAAAACCTTTTCAATGGTACGTTCTGCATTGTAAGCAGGAAGAACAACAGTTATTTTATTATCTTTGCTTTGTTTACTTTTCATCATTTGCATAATGTATAATAACATATAAATTAAAAAGATTGTGCTAACTTTAGTAAAAAAATATCCATTTATAATTATTGCGTCTTTGGTATTTTTGGTATGTTTACTTTCTTACGGAAAAATTGTCGGTATGCATTTTTTCCTTGAGGATTATTTAATGCTTTATTCAATTCAAAATCCCACTTCTTCTGACGCAGGATATGGATCTGGTGTGTTTGGACGACCTTATGGGTATGCAGTAACGCCTTTTATCCCCTTTTATTATTTATTCAGACTTGAGTCCCGGGGTTATTATTTTATTGAATTAATTCTTTATTTTTTTGCTGCTTTGTCAGTTTACTTTTTTGCAAAAACATTAACTAATAGTAAAAGAGCAGCTTTTGGTTCTTCATTAATTTTTGCTTCCGGATACGTGGGTTCGTCATCTTTATATAGAATGGCTGTTGGTTGGCAAAATTTATTGGCAGCTATTTTTCTTACACTCACTGTAACCTTGTATTATAAATACGTAAAATCTTCTAAAATAAAATTATATCTTCTAGCTTTTACGGTTTATATTTTTACTTCTGAATTCTCATTTTATCGAGCTCATGGCATTATTCTTTTGATTATTGGGATTGAACTACTTTTTAACTTTAAACCCTTGAAATCACTGGTTCGCATAACGCCTTTTGCGATAAGCTATTGGTATTTTTATGTTTACTCTCTTCCTTCTATGGAACAAGGTTCGAAAATCGCGTCTTTTGTACAAACAGTTTTTACTCAAAAAAATTATCATTTTTTACTAAATCCTTTTATAACTTTAGAAAATCTATTTATTCCCGATAAATTTAATTTTCCCGTCTTACTTTTCATAGTAGTAATTTTATTTATTCTAATCTGGAAAAAAAATAAAATTTTGATTTATTGCTTGATATTTGCCGTTGGAAATTATCTAGTTTATTTTTACAACTCACCAGGAAGCGTGCAGGAAACGACTCATAGATATCTGACTGTTTCTTTCGCTGGGGTTGCTACTTTCCTGGGACTTTTCTTAAGTCAAATTAATAAAAGTAATTTCAAATATTTGTTCTTGTGTTTATTGATTGTAGCTTTGAATCTTACTTTGGTGCGTAGTGAACAGATTGAGATTATTCAAAATAGAAGTAAGCCTGCAAAAGAGTTTTGGTCATCATTTCAGATGAAAATTCCTTATTTACAAAAGAATTCAGTTATATATATTGATTCAAAGCAAGATGGCGTGAGTAAGCCTGCACGCGATACAGCAATTGGCGCAGGATCTATGAGCGCAACTACGTCTTTTGCAACATATTATGGACTAAATTGGAGTGATATTTACCTGGCAGAAAATTTTTCAGAACTCTTAAGCCTTATAAAGAAAGAAAATATTAACCGTGATAACATTTATACTTTTTTTTATAGCAGACAAGATGGTTTGGTTGATACTAGCGCAGAAATAAAATCTGCACTTTTCGGAAATGAAATCTCCGCTAGAATAATTGATTTTACAAATACAAATGTTCCATTTTATTCGCCTCATTTATTAAATTTTTTGGCGGAAATAAACGTTGATTTTTCGGATGTTAAGTACGTAAAAAAAGATAAAATCGACTTATTAAGTTATCTTGATTTTTTAACTTCGCGCGAAAAGTATTGGACTAAAGTTACTGCGACTTCTACAACAGAAGCTGAATATGCAGAGATTGCATACATTAAAGATCAGGACAAATCTACTGCCTGGAAAGGAGATGATTTGGCTTGGGAAAAAAATAAACAAGAAGAAGTTACTCTTAATTTGGGCGAATTACGGCAAATTGGAGCAGTAAGTATTACTCCAGCATCTTTAGCTAGAGCTCCTGTAGAATATCTATATGAGTGTTCTTTAGATAAGATCTCCTGGAAGCAACTCACAGTTATTGAAAAAGAAGTTAAATCAATAGAATCATTTAAGGATAAGTTTAAGGAAGCAAATTGTGTTTTCGTAAAACTTACTATTTATAAAACAGTTTCCGGCGGACCTCCGCAAATCTCAGAAATAGAAGTAAGGGAAAGCAGATTTGTTGACTTTGACTATACACTTGCAGAAGAAATAGAGAAAGATCCGTTTAAATATATAAAATCAACATTAGATAGGCAAATATTGTTTGAATATTTTACTCAAAATGGTATCAGCGGAAAAATTTGTGTTTATACAAATAGATATAAACCGTTAGAGCCAATTTGCAAAAAATATAAATTTTCTCTGAGTAATAAGGAGCAAGGATTTTTTATCGACCAAGGAGGCACTGTTATAGAAAAAATTGAATTTTTACTTCCGCCACAGGTGAAATTTGATATTAAGTATGCCAAGTTAGATAGCTTAAGCTTTACGGAGCTTGAGAAAATGGGATACATAACGAAGCATGCACACTAAATAGGCAATTTTTTCCTTACACTTACCCAAAAGAAAAGATTGAGAAGCTCTGAACAGATTAAAATTATTCTGGCCAGTACAGCAACGAGTACTGCTTGAGGAACACCAATTTGCGGTCCTGCAAGTAATACAAAAACACCCTCCCGTATCCCCAGCCCCATAGGGATGATTATACTTAAATAACCTATCAGCCAAGCTAAGAGTGCTGATGATAATAGAAGTACAGGATCATTAATTTTTGTAATTTCGGTTATTAGAACAAGATAACCGATGCTATATAATGACCAGCTAAGAAACTGGAATATTAGAGCTGTAATTATTTGCTTTGGGAATAATATTTTACCTGTTAATCTTCTTAAGACTTTATAAACTGGCTTGTGGAGAATTAGAATTAATAGGATTGTAAGCAGTGAAGCTATCAAAATAATATCAAAAACTGAGTTTGTATAGAATAGTTTTAAGTTCTTTATTATTGAGTATGAAGATAAAACAGCTGTAGTTGTTATAATGATAATTGCTTCGAAAGGCGATATAAGAATGGAAATGCTGCGCGAAACTTTTTTTTGTTGAGCAAGATATGACCTGGAAACAAATGACCATACATTACCCGGGATATATCTAGTTGCTTCAGAGAAAAACCAAATGGATAAACTGTTTGTTTTATTAAGTGGCGCTCCTAAAAAGTGAATTAAGGATTTCCAGGATAATGCGCGGCAGTATAAGTAACCTAGAAAAAATAACAAGGAAAGAAATACTCTAACTGGTGAAATAGAATAAATTATATGTTGGGTTTGATCGTAATAGTCTAAAAGAGTTTTAGAAAGAAATATAGTGGTTATAATTAAAACTATTATAGTGGTGACTGTCTTTATTTGTCCCGGAATAAACTTAATTTTTTTGTAGAGATACTTCTTCATTATTTTTGTTCAATTTACATTGAATAAAAGTTGTTGATGTTTTATCATAACAAGGTTATAAAGGATACGCAAATGGTTTTCTTAACTTTTTTTTCAACAATATTCTTTTTTATTTTTGGAATGGGGACTTTGCCGGATTACGGTATTAATTGGGATGCAGCAAGCCATCTGTCTCGTGGTCAGGCATATCTATATTATTATTTGACTGGTGAAGAGGATTACTCTAATTTCAATAATTTGAAATTATATATTGAGAAGGAAACAGGCATTAAAAAAAATATAACAAAATATTCTGTTTTCAGGCAAAGATTGTACCAGCAAAATCCAAACACAATCTTTTTTAGTCCGGATATACCCAAGTCACAAATACCAAGAATT
This sequence comes from Candidatus Daviesbacteria bacterium RIFCSPLOWO2_01_FULL_37_10, assembly GCA_001776865.1. Taxonomy (GTDB): domain Bacteria; phylum Patescibacteriota; class Microgenomatia; order Daviesbacterales; family UBA10151; genus 2-12-FULL-37-11. The sequence goes on from MFDK01000010.1 coordinate 40,227, forward strand.
AGTGTATATCAGAATACTGGAGCTGATCTTCAAGATATGAAGGATCGCTATGATTTTGGACATCCGCATATAAGTGATGTGTTAGCTTCCATATTTAATTATGTACTCTTTCAGAAATTAGGATTATTGAACGATATAGATTCTTATCGTGTTTATAGTGTCTTGCTTTCTAGTATGCTTGTTGGTTTGGTATTTTTTTGGACAGCAAGCTCGTATGGAAAATTTGCAGGTATAGTTGCCACTTTATCTCTTGTACTATACCCTCTTTTTTGGTCAGAATCGCATTTCAACAACGAAAAAGATATACCAGAAACTGTTTTTATTACGTTTATGCTCTTTTCTTTTTGGAAAGGTATAACGGGTAAAAGCTGGAAATGGATATTGACTTCAGGTGTTTTTTTTGGTCTGGCACTGGGCACTAAATTTAATGTACTTTTTTCTATATTTGTTATATTACCCTGGTTGATTTGTTATCTGATTTCTAAACGCAGTAAAAAATTATCTCCTAGAAATTTTTTCAAAAAGTACGCCAAGATTATTATTGCAATAGCGGCAGCACCTATTTTAGGCTTTCTTATCGTTTTTGGGACTTGGCCGCTATTTTGGACAGATCCTTTACGAAAAATTTCCCGGATAGTAGATTTTTATAAAACAATTGGTACTGCAGCCAATATAGATCAAGGTTTTATCAGTCTGTTTGGAGTTAATACATATCCGTTTCAATGGATTTTATATACTACTCCGGTTGTAATTTTATTCCTGGTGACTTTTGGAATCATCAAGATCTTCTTAGATAAATTTAAAGAAAAAAAAATGCAGTCGTTACTTTTTTTACTGATGCTTGTAATTCCTGTGGCTCGAGTTACATGGCCTGGTATGAATATCTATGGGGGAGTAAGGCAAATAATGGAATATATTCCTCCTATGGCAATGATTGCAGGTATAGGAGGAGAATTTCTCCGAAGCTGGATATGCAGGCTGCTGATTAGGATAACAATCAGTAAATATAAGCCAATTGTTTTTTCTTCAGCGTTGGTTTTTGTGCTCTATATTCCCATAACTTTGAAATTATTTGAAATCCATCCCAATGAAAATGTTTATTTCAATCCTTTAATCGGAGGGCTTAAAGGGGCTAGTGAGCGCAATTTTCCAGGTTGGGGTGTATCGTTCGGTGCTCCTTATAGGGAAGCAATCGAATGGATAAATAAAAATGTTGAGCCGGGAGCAAAATTGACTACTGGCTACGAGATATTAAGTAATATTCCAGCTATATTTATTAGACCGGATATAGATTACAAAAGTAATAGGAGCGGATATTTAAGGGAGGGGGAGTATGTAATATCACTAAGATTTCAAGGGGTTGAAAAGCGGTCTTATTTTGATATGTATTTAGACAATATAATTGAACCTGTTTATCAAATAAAAGCTGATGGAGTACCTATACTGAAAATTTGGAAAAATGATCTAGACCACCTAAGATCCGGATGGAGCAATGAGGAGATTATAGATAATTTAAAATATACGAAGAACGGTAAGGGAATATTATTTGACATAGGTAAAGAGGTTAAGTTGTCCCGCCTGGAAGTAAACTATGACCAAAATGGTTGTCCTGAACTCGATTCTGGATATTTAATGATTTCAAAGGATAGAAATGTGTGGGAAAGAATCCCTGGTGTATTGCCTGAGGAAGTGAGAATTAAAACTCTTGGTATTCAGCCTCGTGATGGAAGTTTTATTGAACCATTCGCAGGTCAAACAGCAAGATATATAAATTTTTTTGTTACACCTGTAGATACTTGTGTCACTCAGATAGAAAGAGTAAGATTGTATTATTTCAAATGAGAATGAGCATTGTTTAGGTATATGAGTTTATTGTTTAACATTTTTAAGAAAGCTGCGTATACACTTAGAGGGCGTCACTTAAACAGATTCCACCTTGTTCGTATAGCACTAAATTTTCTGTTGAGTAATTTGAAACCGGATTTTGTGATAGTTGATGGTAATCGTATGTTTTTAGATAAGGGTGATAGCATGCGTTTATCGATTCTTGGTATATATGAACCACTGGCGGTTAAAAACTTTCAAGAAAGTGTTCAGGCTGGGGATGTTGTTTTAGATATTGGTGCACACATAGGATATTATACCCTTATGGCAGCAAAACGGGTTGGTAAAAAAGGGAAAGTATATGCATTTGAGCCGAATGATGACAATAGTGCTCTTTTGACAAAGAATCTCAAGATCAATGGATATAAAAATGTTACAGTTATAAATAAGGCAATTGCAGAATCTACGAAAAAGGTTAAGCTATTTCTTTCCCGAGTCAGTACTGGAATGCACAGTCTTATTGATATAGATAATGATGCTGAATTTAGCATGTTAGTTAATACTGTAAGCATTGATGATTTCTTTGGTAAAAATCCACCGCGGATTTCTGCTATAAAGATGGATATTGAAGGCGGAGAGTTTGCAGCACTTGAAGGGATGACCCGGATACTCACAAAAAATAAACATATAAGTATTTTAACTGAATTTTCTCCTTTCTCAATGAAAATGGCCAAGAAATCTCCGCTTGGATTTTTAAAACTTCTAAAATCCTATGGTTTTAATCTATATAGCATTGATGAGGTGTGCAAGTCAACCCTGCCTATTAATAATCTGCAAACCTTTCTCTTAACTTGTCCGGTAGATCGTGATTGGCATATTAATTTGCTAGCAGTAAAATAACTT
>MFDK01000011.1:0-2488 GCA_001776865.1 Candidatus Daviesbacteria bacterium RIFCSPLOWO2_01_FULL_37_10
TGCTTGTATTTATCCAAACTAATACACCTCCTTCAGGTACTAAATTTTACCTGAAGTGCTGCACTTCGTTTTAGAACTCATGTGATATTCTTCGGACAATGCCTTATTATAGTGAAAAGGGATAGACTTAATAATTTTCAAAGGCAGGAATCGGCTAGATGGCTGTTAAATATATCGCAGGCAGTTATTGTTGGAGGAGCTGGAAGCTTATTTATACCTGGAGTCAGTGAAAAAATTGGGATACAAGGTGTATACTATCTTTAGTAATTGCTCTAAGTTTATATTTTTTGGCAATGTATATAGGGAGAAAGGTAAAATGATGATTGATCTAATTAATAATCCATTATTTCTGGCAGCTTTTCTAATAGTAGGTACTGTTATGGGGATAATGATTTATGTGTTTCCAAGGGTAAGGGATTGATTCATAAAATTTCCAATTTTATGAGTTATTATAACTCTTCTGCTTTTTGCATATTTTTTAAGGCTTCTTTTGCGGCTTCACTCATAACCCGATGATGTTCTATCTCAATTTGAGCAAAGCTTATTGCCATTGATTCAAACTCCTCTAGGGCAACTTGACCATATTCGGTTAAAGTATAAAATTTTGGTTTGGAAAATGTACCTTCAATAAGCCTGCTGCTAGTTAATTTTTGAAGTAATTGATTGAGTCCTCCTCTAGGACTACCAGTATCCATTAGCCGATCAAAACCACGGCTTTGAATCTCCAATAGTAAATCATCAGTTGATAACCCTGGTTTCTCGCGCAAACTCTCTAAGATCAAAATATTAGGGTTGATATCAGTATCTCTAACGTAACCTATTACTCTGATAGTCTCAAATAATTGCCGTCTGTCTATCCTGGCAAGTTCTAATTTATAAAATGGTTCACCCTCATTTGTTTTAGGTTGTTCTTCATAGGTAACTTTATAAGGTTTCCCCAAAAATCGTTGTAAATATTCCATAATGCATCCTTTTATAGGATAGTCGTATTATAGATTATTAAATTAATAATGCAAGTTTTTTCAGCGTGAGTCGATAAAATTGATTATTTTGAGGCTAAATTTATGGGCTACTTCTTTTAAATGCTTTGATGTAATATTTCAGATCCTTTCCAAAAAGTAGCAGAGCGTTAGAAGGTCTACTCATCCACTGATAGGTGTTTTGTCTTTTAAATTTTGCTGGTAATAGTTGAAATTTGTATTGATAAAGCTTAAGTGGTTCAGTCTTATTCATTTCAATTTGATCGACTTTTATATCAGTTTCCTCGAATACTACCCATGGTTCTTCAACGTATATTAGTATTCCAACCTCCAAAGCTCGGTTTTCGATTAAAAGCCTCGGAACTCTTCTTTTTGAGGGAGACCTCCACTGGTAAGAGGGATACATGATTTTACCTTCGAACCATTTTAATTGAGAACCAATTCCTAACATTTAAAATCATTTTACGTTAAAAGTTATCAATTGACAAACTTTAGACACATCCTTTATGATAAAAGAGTAACTTATGTATTCGGATTGGGTATTGACGGCTCTTGGGGGAATTATTTTTATTTGGCTTGGATTCTTAAGCTTTTTTGTTTGGAAACAAAATGATTTTTTAGGCAATCTTTTTCCAAAATCAGGAGAACGGGATATTAGAAAAAAGTTTGAAGAAACAGTAAAAATTATTTCGCAGTTTAAAGGAGATTTGGGAGATCTTAAAAACAAGTTATCTGAAATCGAACAAGCCGGACTCAAATATATTCAAAGGGTTGAACTTATAAGGTTTAATCCTTACGAAGATACAGGAGGGGATCAAAGCTTTGCAGTAACATTCTTAGATAATAAGGGAAATGGATTTGTTATAACAAGTTTGCATTCCAGATCAGGAACAAGGGTATTTGCAAAAGAAGTTACAAATGGAAGAAGTGGAAAATACGAGTTTTCCAAAGAAGAGGAAGAAGTAGTAAGGAAAGCCCTTCGGCTTCGCTCAGGGTAAACAATGAATATAACAGAGACACTTACTAATTTAACAAACATTCAGAAAGTCTTAATTACAGTAATTTTAGCTGTAATATCTTTTAGTGGTTCAACAGGAATCTCATATTCAATATTTAGCCAATTTTCCGGTAATGGAGGGAGAGAGGAAGAATTAGCCAGTTCACTTCCCGGACCTTCAAACATAGTTGATGAAGATCCGAATGAGCCAAGAACAGAAAAATGTCCTTTAGACGGTGACCTTCATACAAAAAAAGCTAAGGATTCATGGGAGAAAAGGAGACCTCTTGCGGTAATGATTGAAAACCATGCTGATGCAAGACCGCAATCCGGATTAACAAGTGCGGATATCGTTTATGAAGCGGTAGCTGAAGGGGGAATTACAAGATTTATGGCAATTTTTTATTGTAATTTATCAGATACTCAGGTTGGTCCGGTTAGGTCTGCTCGCACTTATTTTTTAGATTGGCTTTCCGAATATGATGCTCTGTACGCCCATGTTGGAGGAGCA
>MFDK01000011.1:2497-9641 GCA_001776865.1 Candidatus Daviesbacteria bacterium RIFCSPLOWO2_01_FULL_37_10
AAAATATGGAATTAAAGATTTAAACCAGTTTAGTATTGGATTTCCTACTTTCTGGAGGGATTATCAGCGCCTTAGCCATCCTGTAGCTACAGAACACACTATGTATTCAACAACACAAAAACTTTGGGAGATAGGTGCAAAGAGAGGCTGGATGGAAAAGGATGAAGATGGAATTTCATGGGATAAAAATTTTACATCCTGGAAATTTAAAGATGACGGAGAAGACGGGATTATGACGATGATTACTGCTAATTTCTGGCAGAACCAGGGCAGCTACGCTGTTGGGTGGGAGTATGATAGTTCCACAAATAGTTATAACAGGAAGAATGGGGGGCAGTTGCAAACAGATTTAAATAATAAGAAGCAAATTCTTGCGAAGAATGTTATTATTCAGTTCCAAAAGGAGTCACGGGCAAATGATGGTTATGAAGGGAATTTACATCTTTTATATGGTACGACAGGATCCGGTAAGGCATTAGTTTTTCAAGACGGAAAAGTTATTGAAGGTAAGTGGATAAAAAGCACAAGGCTTGCAAGGAGCAAATATGTTGATAGTAAGGGTAAAGAAGTGGAATTCAACAAAGGTCAAATATGGATCCAAACTGTCCCGGATGGATCTGAAGTCAGCTACTAATCCCGATTAAATCGGGACTGCCCGAGAGAGGTGGTGAAGGCAGAAATATGATGGAAGAATTATTTGTTTCCCGTGTCCGGGTAAAATTACTACAACTTTTTTTATCGACCCCGAGTGAACTTATCCATGTGAGAGAAATTGTGCGAAGAGTAGGGGAAGAGATTAATGCTGTTAGACGTGAGCTTGGTAGGATGGAAAAGTATGGTATGGTTTCTTCTGAGTGGAGGGCAAACAGAAGGTTTTATAAATTTAAGAAAGAGTACATATTTTATAAGGAACTACTTGGATTTGTTGCAAAAACCGCCGGCTTAGGAGGTAATATTGTCAAGAATAGACAAAGACTTGGTAAAGTTAAATTTGCTTTTTTGTCTGTTAGATTCTTACAAGCAGTTGCCGCAGGTTCTGATGATGTTGACCTTTTAATAGTTGGTCAAATCATTCTTCCGGAACTTCAGGCAGTTATTGCAGATGAACAGGCAAAAAGAGAAACAGAAATTAATTATTCATTTATGGATGAAGCTGAATTTCAGTTCAGAGTTAGAAGAAGAGACCCTTTTATTTTAAGGGTTTTAGTCCAGCCGAAGGTTGTGTTAATAGGTAATGAAGGAGAATTACTTGAAGGTGTAATCGCATGAACTCTCGTGTTTCACTTACTTTTATTATATTAATAACTCTTGCTGCAATTTTGGTGGATTTACCGAAGTTGCCCTGGAATCCTAAAATTCCAGGTATAAATATAGAGCTAAATAACTTGTTAGGCAGATTTCCTTTGAAACTCGGTCTTGATTTACAAGGTGGGACAGAGCTTGTCCTAGAAACGCAGATGGATAAAATTGATACAGAGAGTAAAGATAGTGCACTGGAAAGCGCAAGAGAAGTTATCGAAAGGAGAGTTAATTTATTTGGTGTTTCAGAAGCTTTAGTTCAGTCTTCAAAAGTTGGGGATACAAGAAGAATTTTAGTAGAACTTCCCGGTTTAAAAGATGCATCCTCTGCAGCAGAGCTTGTAGGTAAAACTGCACTGCTTGAGTTTAGAGAAATTTCTGCGTCTGCATCCGCTGAGGCTTCCAGGTCAGGTATTCCTGAGATTTTTTTATCACAGTCTACGGGGCTTACTGGTGCTGATTTGAAAAAAGCTCAGGTTACATACGGAGGTGGTATTGGTGCGAGTACAGGCCCACAGGTTTCTATTGAGTTTACTGCGGATGGAGCAAAAAAATTTGCCGAGTTAACTAGTAAGAATATAGGTAAACCACTGCCAATTTTTTTAGATAACCAGCCTATTTCAGCACCAAGGGTTGAGCAGGAAATATTAGGAGGGAATGCAGTTATTACCGGGCAATTCAGCGTAGAAGAGGCAAAAAATTTAAGCATTCAGCTAAATGCCGGAGCGCTTCCTGTACCAATTAATATTGTAGAGCAAAGGTCAATCGGGCCAACTCTTGGGCAGCAGTCTGTTAATAAGAGTTTAACTGCCGGGATAGTGGGACTTGGGGTTGTTGTTATATATATGGTAGTTCACTATGGAATTTTAGGATTAATTGCATCCTTTTCACTTTTAATTTATACGGCGATAATTTTGGCAATATTCAAGACCGGAGGTCTTATATTGCCGCCAATAACTTTAACTTTGGCAGGAATTGCAGGTTTTATTTTATCAATCGGAATGGCAGTTGATGCTAATATCTTGATTTTTGAAAGAATGAAAGAAGAAAAAAGATGGGGTAAACCTAAAAAAATTGCATTAGAGCTTGGATTTACAAGAGCTTGGAGTTCAATCTGGGCTTCAAATGTTTCTTCTCTTATTACAGCGGTAATACTCTATTCTTTTGGAACTTCACTGGTAAGGGGGTTTGCTGTAACTCTGGCAATTGGAGTTTTAGTTTCAATGTTTACGGCAGTTGTTGTAACCAGGACATTTTTAAGGATTATTGTTCGATCGTAGTGAGAACATAGATTATTTTTCGAATGAAATGAGAAAATACATTTAAAACTATGAATTTTACAAGTAAAAAGCCATACTATGAACACTTAAGAAAAAAGTGGATTGCGAAACATCGAAGTTTAGCAAATAAACTTTTCGAGAAGCATAAAGAAGTGGGAAGGCAGCTTGCTGTTGGGGGATTGGGGGGGCTAATGCTTTTAACTACTCCTGGAACCGGCATAATGCCGCACCAGAATATTTTAGTTGCAGGAGGGCAAATACAAAAAGATACAGATAATAATATATTGCTTGCTAAAGATCTGGAGGATAAAATACCAAAAGAAATGAGAGCTTTGACAAAAGAAGAAGAGCTGGAAATATCCGGAATAGTATCAAAAAATACGGGATTTAATGTTTCTGCAGAGCTTGAAGGAAAAAGATTGAATAGAAGTTATGGAGTAATCGGCGGTGAACAGCATTTATATAGATTTCCCGGGGATAATCTGCACAAGCATGCTGATAATGCAGCTGATTGGGCTATGTACGGATCCTCCGGTATTGCACCGGGGCTTGGTGCATGGGGGTATTTTGCACCCAGCGAGGTACAGTTTGATGATAAAGCAAAAATGCAGGAGCGCTATTATTTGGCAGTACAAACTTTTCTGGCACCTGGATTTGCAGAAAGAGTAGCAGAGTATCGGGATTTTTTTAAATTTCGTAAAATGTTAGTAGTGAATCCGCAAACTGGTCAGTCAGTCGTAGCAGTAATAGGTGATGCGGGTCCTGCTGAGTGGACAGGCAAGCATTTAGGAGGGAGTCCTGAGGTAATGCATTTTCTGGGACTTTCGAAAGGTTCAAGGAAAGGACCGGTACTTTATTTTTTTATGGATGACCCGGAAGATAAAATTCCTTTGGGACCGGTTAAAGTAGAGGAAAATTTAGCACAGATATGAAATACTTTTACAGTAAATATATTATAGTAGAATCTTTAGTAGAAGAAATGCACACCCTGGATCTTTCTGATGATGAAAGACACCACCTTGCAGCTTTAGTGGATTCGCAGCTTCACCATGCTATTTTAGACGAAATTCTCTCTAACTTATCTGAAAAAGATAAGGAGTTATTTTTAGATCAGATGAACGAAGATCCGGAAAATGAGAATATAATGGATTTTCTTAAAGGTAAAGTAGATAATATTGAGGAAAAAATTAGAATGATTTCTGATCAGCTGGTAAAAGAGTTACACAGCGATGTAAAGGAAGCGAAGAGAATCAAGTGACATAGAGTCAAGAGTCTAGAATGGAAACCTTGACTCTTGACTCTAGCGATAGTCACTAAATATATGGATTTCATGAAATATAAACTTTTTTATTTTATTCTTTCAATGGTAATTATTTTACCGGGGATTTATTTTCTTTTAACTTCCGGATTAAAACTCGGGATTGATTTTACCGGAGGTGCACTCTTAGAATACAAATTTGAAAAAGAAGTGCAGAGTGACGAGTTGAGAAATATAGTTTCAACTCAGGGTGTTGAAGTTGGACGAATTTCAACATCGTCAGAGGGCACCTATATTATAAGAACTAAACCACTAGAGGCGGAGAAAATTAACTTAATAAAAAATAAACTAACTGAAAAATATGAAAATGTGGAAGAAAGAAGAGTAGAGTTTATTGGACCTGTTATAGGCAATGAGCTAAAAACCAAGGCACTGATTGCACTTGGGGTAATGTCGGCAGTAATTGTTTTATACATTGCTTTATCTTTTAGAAAAGTTCCGAAACCTGCAAGTTCTTTAAGGTTTGGGGTGGCTGCCATTTTAGCTCTTTTACACGATGTGCTTTTGGTTATCGGAATTTTTGCAATACTTGGACATTTTTGGGGAGTAGAAGTTGATACATTATTTGTTACAGCAATCTTAACAATAATTGGATTTTCTGTGCATGACACAATTGTTGTATTTGATAGAATAAGAGAAAATCTGCTTAAACACATAAACAAAAACTTTACAGAAGTTGCAAATATTTCAATAATACAAACTCTGGGAAGATCGCTTAATACATCTCTGACAGTGGTTTTCGTACTCTTGGCACTACTTTTGTTTGGCGGGGAAACAATAAGATGGTTTGTAGTGGCGCTTCTTATTGGAATTATCTCCGGGACATATTCCAGCATTTTTAATGCAACAGCTCTTCTTGTCTGGTGGGAAGAAAAGTTAGGCCACTAAAAGTATTGACATTTAATATATAAGTATTAAAATAAGCTTAAAGAGATGGAAGTATTAACCGGTGTGCCAGTTTCAGAGGTAGTCAGGCTCGAGTCATCTCAGGATCCTCAAATAAGAGAGTTAGTTGAATGGTTTCTGAGTGATCAGCAAGGAGGAAAGGATATGAGTGGGGTTACCGTGGAATATGATCGGGAGCATGATGTTTTGCTGCCACCCAACGATTTTAGACAGAGGGTTGAGGAATGGAACTCAAGAGATGAACCTAATCCTTACCCCCTTAATGAATGGCCAGATGAAATTACCTTCAGAGCGTTCCTAGATGGTGGCGCTTTTTATTACCGTAAAGCCGGAATAATTGTTCGAAATCAGCAAGCTTGGATTGAAATTTTAGAGGTCGAGAAGACCTTCATCTAAACTCTTTGAACAATTTTTATTAAATATTCCTTGTTATTTTTAGAGGAATCTTCTAAAATTTCTTGGAATAATTTTTTCAGCATCCCACGTAGTAAAACTTTAAGAGCTATTGACTTTATCCGTTTAGATACGACTTTAATGATTCGAATCATTAAATCAAAATGTTTTTGCAGCTTTCTTAAATCTTTTTTTCTGAACTTCAGCTTTTAAAGCTCTCCAAGCGCCTCCACCTTTTGATACGCTGGCTGGAAGTGAAAGTAATTTTTCTGCCATATTCATGAAGAAATCTTCCAATTGCTCTTCTTTAGCAATTCTCTCTAAAATTGTAGTATAGCCTTTACTACCGTGTTGTAGTGATAAATTTACAGAAGCGATTGTGCCTGTACTTACTCCGAGCAATTTATTTATCTCTCTATATTCGTAACCCTTCATTAAAAGAAAAGCTATAGCAAGCCTTTTTGCAAGCATAATTCTTTCAGTAGGAGAAAATAAATCATCAGCTAGTTTCTGAGCGTCCTCAACGTTCCTAATTTTTATAAAGGACTTAACAAACACATCAAAAATTCTATCAGCTATTTCTTTTGAGATTAATCTTTTAGAAACTTGACCCATACAGTGTTTATTATATACATTCTAATGATTCGAATCAATAGAGCAAATATTTTGTAAGATTAAAAAATTTAGGGAAGAGAGAGATTAAGCTATTAATTGCCGCATTTGTGATGCAACTTCCAGTGGAAAAATTTTCTTTAAGAAACGACTCGGTCTTGGTTTATTAAAGTTTGGGATTGTCATTGGAGGATAATCTCGATGCTCTTCAAAAATATCTATTAGCACTCCTGGGAACATTTCGGTTGGGGAAGGCATTATTTCGACTCCACTACCCCGGCTTAATTCAATAACAATATATTCATGGGCATAGTTTGCCATTTCTAAAATTGCCGATGTAACTTCTAAATCGAACCCGAAAGGATTACCAATCAAGTCCAACTCTCTTGTTATCAGCATATGCAAACTTTGAGCGCGTTTTTCAAGGGTAAGATATAAAGTTCTCCATTCCACAGAATGAACTAGTGTGTCAAATGGAAGCTCAAATTTACTTTCTAGAGAGGGATTTTTGAGTACCTTTTCGGTGGTTCTTTGAAGATTTATATTTCCTTCACTATAACTTCTTTCCTTTCCATGTAAGAAATAAAAGACTAATCCGGCAAATCTCTGCAAATGCGGATTTTGGCTAAGATCAGGAAGTGTTAATTGTGATGATTGTAGACTATCTGTTAAATCTTTTGGTACTAATTGGTAAAATCTTTCTCGGCGTTCAATCATATTCCTTGATCCCTTCTAATAAATATTCTTTATTATTTTTTGAAGAATCCTCTAGAACATCCTCGAATAATTTCTGCAGTATTTTGCCGACCTTTGGTCCGGGTTTTATTTTTAAGACTCTCATAACGTCACCGCCATTTACTTTTAAATCAGAAATGGAAAAAGGTTTTTTGAGGACTTGCTTTATTCTATCCTGATATTTTTCCATTCTCCAGGAAATTGCATTTTTTGTGCCTCCCCCAAGCCTGTCACCAACGCGGACTGCCATAATATCTTCTATATTTTCAAGCCCTATGTTTTTAATAAATCTTCTTATTGCAGAATCTGTTTGTTTTTCATCTACAGTAAAAAGGTGCCATCTAACAAGACAGTAAAGTTTATCAGTTTGTTTTTTTGACAAGTTAAATCTTTTTGCGATTTTTCTTGCAAGCGCTCCACCAACAATGTCATGGTTATAAAAAGTAACATTTCCCGTTGAATCAGTTTTAGAAGTATCTGGTTTTCCGATATCATGAAGAAGGGATGCAAATCTAACTAGCGGATCAATAGATGGTGTATGTTTCAAAGATAGGAGAGAATGTTCGCCAATGTCATAAACTCGATCATGTTTAGGTCCCTC
>MFDK01000011.1:9715-40471 GCA_001776865.1 Candidatus Daviesbacteria bacterium RIFCSPLOWO2_01_FULL_37_10
TGCAATCCGTACGGCTCGTATTAAACGAAGAGCGTCTTCCTGAAATCGTTTATTGGGATCGCCAACGGTTCGGATTACTCCATCGGTAATATCCTGTTGACCTCTGAAGGGGTCTATGAATACTAGCTCGTCATTGTTCTGAGATTGCTTCGCTCGGTCGGATTTCTTGTCCGCCCACTGGCGGACTGCGAAATCTCGATCTTCGCTCGCAATGACGGAGAGTGCAATAGCATTAATTGTGAAATCTCTGCGGGCTAGATCTTCCTCTATTTTATTTGTCCAGCCAACATACTGAGGATGGCGAAAGTCAGCGTATTTACCTTCTTTACGCATGGTAGTGACTTCATATACTTCCACCTCGGAGGAGTCAAAGCCCACCTCCGAGGTGTTTTTAGTTGGGATTCCAACCGTTCCAAACTTGTTGTCATAAAATCCTTCCGGAAAAAGCTTTAGGATTTCTTCCGGTTTAGCATCAGTTGTAAAATCCCAGTCAGAAACTTTCCTACCCATTAAAAGATCACGCACTGCCCCACCGACGATGTAAATTTTATATCCGGCTTCAAGAAATTTATTTATAATAGTTCTAACTTCTTCAGGTAATTTTTTATTCATGGGATTATTGTACACTTACCCCTCTGATGTTACAATTGCGGCTATGGAGTGGAAGATTTTACCAAGAAAGTCTGATGATTTAATTGAGCAGCTTCTTATTAATCGCGCAGTAGAAACTGAAAAACAAAAGAAACAGTTTTTTGATGCGAAACTGGAAGATTTTGAGAAAGAGCTTAACATAAAAGGAATACCAGGAGCTAAAAAAAGAATAAAAAAATCAATTAAAGAGGGAGAGTTAATTATAGCGTACGGAGACTTTGACGCTGATGGAATTTGCGGCGCAGCAGTTTTGTATCTCGGTCTTACATCTTTGGGTGCAAAAGTACTGCCGTATATTCCCCACCGTGAAAAAGAAGGATACGGACTCTCTAAGGCAGGACTTAAGTTTGCAAGAGATTCCGGGGCAGGACTTGTTATAAGCGTAGATTGCGGAATAATGAATTTTGAAGAAGCACTAATTGCAAAACAGTTAGGACTTGAACTTATAATTACTGATCATCATCAGCCGCTTAATAACAAATTTCCTGAAGCTGCTCAAATAGTACATTCAACGAAAATGTGTGGAACAGCTGTTGCATGGAGTTTAATAAAAAATTTAACTTCCAAAAAAGTTAGCGATGACCTTTTAGATTTAGTTGCTATGGCAACCATTGCTGATATGATTCCGTTACTTAATGAAAACCGGGCATTAGTGAGAGTTGGTCTTAAAAATTTAAACCAGACAAAAAGAGTCGGACTTTTAGCGCTTTTTAGTGAAGCTGGAATAATTGCAGGAAATTTAAGCTCATATGAGGTTGGGCATATAATTGCACCCCGGTTAAACGCAATGGGAAGACTTGAACATGCAATTGATTCTCTACGCCTTCTTTGCACGAAAGACCCGGTAAATGCCCGTAAACTGGCGGAACATATTGGCTCTACAAATCTTCAAAGAAAGGAGCTTACAATAAAGGCGTTTGAAGATGCAAAACTTTTGATTAACGGGTCAACCCCGATTAAATCGGGGTCAAAGAAGAAAATTCATGTTCTATCAAGTAAAGATTGGATTTCTGGAATTGTAGGGCTTATTGCAGGAAGAGTTTGTGAAGAAACCAGAGTTCCGGCTATTGCTATTTCTGTTGGTTTGGTACACTCGAAAGGTTCTGCAAGATCTGTTTCTGGAATTAATATTGTTGAAAGTTTGAGGAAGTGCTCTGATATTTTAGTTGCAGTTGGTGGGCATCCGGGTGCAGCCGGGTTTACTATTGAAACCGCAAATATAGAGATTTTTAGAACAAGGATGGAGGAGTTAATGGATGGAAATGAAGCGAACGGAGATTATAAGCTGGAAATAGAAGCTGAGGTTCCAGCTAATATATTAACTTTAGATCTTGCAAAAGAGCTGGAAAAATTTGAACCATTTGGTGTGGGAAATAGAATACCAATTCTTGCAACCTCAAATATGAAATTATCTGATCTTAGAACCGTAGGCAATAGCCTGCCTGCCGGTAGACAGGGGAAACATCTTAAAGGAAAGGCAGATAACATAGATTTTATCGCCTTCAACATGGGAAGCAGCTTAAATATTTTAGAAAACGGCCAATATGCAAGTTTTGCATATACACTTGATGTTGACCGTTTCCAAGGCTCAGAAAAATTACAACTTAAAGTTAAAGATATAAAAACTGCTTAACGATCAATATTAGGATGTCTGCCCCCAAAACCATTAAACTTAGGATCTTCAGCTCCCCAATCCTTTTGTTCTTCAGGAATATGGATTATGCCATTGCACCCTATTACTGTTTCATCAGCTTCTACCTCAATATCTGGTAAACCATTACCTACTCTAATTCTTACAGTTGGACCGGTGAACATTCTAGCTACCTGATCAACTGACAAACCATTATTTACAGATAAAGCTTCTTGAACGCTGCTTGGTATTTGTTTTCCTCTTTCCATATTTAACACCTCCTTCCGAATAAAATTACCATAAAAAAACCTCCCGTCTTCGGGAGGCTAATTTTCTTTCTCTTTTTAGATTATTTTTATCTAAAAAGACCTCCCAGGTAGGATCCTACGACGAGTAGGACTAAAAGGAGGTCAAGCAAAATTCCTGTTTTTCTAAAATCAATAGCTTCAGTTCTAGACATATTAAGTAATCATAGTACTAAATATGTCTCTTGTCAAGTACAGGTTCATACTGGTATTATTCAAACATTATGGAGAGAACGCTAATTTTAGATTGTAATAAAAAAATAAATGAAAAGGTAAAGATTTGCGGCTTTGTGCAAGTCAGGCGAGATCACGGAAAAATCGGTTTTTTAGATATAATGGATAGGTCAGGATTGATACAAGTTTTTTGTAAAGGTGAGCTTCTCGGAGATCTACATCCGCAAGATGTAGTTTGTATAACAGGCACGGTTAACAAAAGACCGGAAAACCTGGTGAATAAAAACATTCCAACAGGAGAAATAGAAATATCTGCAGAAGAGATAGAAATTTTATCCAAAGCAGCAGAACTTCCGTTCGATATGGGAGGAAAGGATTTGAACTTACAACTTCCTACCCTATTGGATTTTAGATCTCTAACACTCCGGCACCCAAAAGTAAAAGCAATTTTTAAGGTTCAAGAAGCAATTTTAAAAGGATTTAGAAAAGCTGCTGAGGATTTGGGATGTACAGAGATAGTAGTACCGACAATAGTGGCAGGTGCTACAGAAGGAGGAGCGGAAGTTTTTAAACTTGAGTATTTTGAACATAAAGCCTATCTTTCTCAAAGCCCGCAACTTTATAAGCAAATGTTAGTTCCTGTTTTTGAGCGGGTTTTTACAGTTGCTAAAGCTTACCGCGCAGAACCCTCTGTTACTACAAGACATTTAACGGAGGCAACTCAGCTGGATATTGAAGTTGGTTTTATAGAATTTGAAGAATTACTAGAAATTCTTGAGGGAGTAGCAGTAAAAATGCTAAAGACTGTGGAGGAAGAATGTGGAGAGGTTTTATCCGAGTTTGGAGTTGAAAAAATTGCTTTTGGCTCGCCTCGCGAAGCGGGCAAAATTCCCAGACTTACTTTAAGAGAGGCTCAAGAAGTAATATTTAAAGAGTTTGGAAGAGATAACAGGAAAGAAAAAGATTTAACCCCACAAGATGAGGTGGATTTATGTAAATGGTCGTTAGAAAAACATGGCAGCGATTTTATGACAATTACCCATTTTCCCACCAAAGCGAAGCCATTTTATACAATGCCAGACCCAAAAGATCCCGAATATTCTTTAAGCTATGATCTTTTATTTAGAGGAGTTGAGGTTTTAAGCGGCAGTCAGCGTATAAATGATTATCAGCAGCTAGTAGATAGTATAAAGAATAGGGGTATGAATCCTGATAGCTTTGAAATGTATCTTCAGGCTTTCAAGTTTGGTATGCCTCCAGAAGGCGGATTCTCCTTCGGCTTAGAAAGAGTAACAATGCATGTTTTGAATCTTGCTAATATTAGAGAAGCTTCGCTTTTTCCAAGGGATATGGAAAGGGTGGATGTTAGGTTAAGTCAAAGTTCAAAAGTCAAAAGTCAAAAGTGAAGAATTACCTCCTTGCTGCCGGTCTAATAACAATTTCCATTTTAATGGTCATACTTCTTCCACCCCTTTTTGATACAGGTGAGAATTTACTTGTTACGACTCAAATAGAAGTACCAGAAAATAGTTCAGAAACTTTAGGTCTGCAAAAATATGTGTATCCTCCAGTCAACAGCGGATTCCCTATTCCGGGTTTTAGTGCGAGATCTGTTTTAATTAAAGATTTAACAACAGATACTTTGCTTTTTCAGAAAGATGCAAATATTTCTTTCCCTATTGCATCAACAACAAAAATTATGACAGCACTTGTTGCAAATGAATATTTTAGACCCAATTCAATTTTGACAGCTAGCTCGTCTGCATCTATTGGGGGTGCTAAAATAGGGTTAACCTACGGTGAAAAGCTAAATTTCAGGTCTTTGCTTTATGGAATGCTTCTTAATTCTGGAAATGATGCAGCGTTTGCTATTGCAGAAAATTATCCTGGAGGAGTAGCTCAGTTTGTAAAAGCTATGAACAAAAAAGCATTAAATTTAAATTTATCCAGTACACATTTTGATAACCCTGCAGGATTTGATAGCCCGAGTCACTATTCTTCGGCGATGGATCTCTCTAAAATTACAGAAGAAGCATTAAAAAATCCTGATCTTGCAAAGATTTTTGCAACAAAAGAAACTCAAGTATCATCGATAGATAAACAACAAAAACACAAACTCGTAAATTTAAACAAACTTTTAACTTCAGTAAGCGGTATCTTAGGTGTAAAAACAGGATATACAGATGCTGCAAAAGAAAATCTTGTTGGGCTTGTTGAAAGAAACGGACACAAAGTATTAACAGTTGTTTTGGGATCTGATGACAGGTTTGGAGAAACAGAAAAACTTGTTGAATGGGCATATTCCAATTTTGTATGGCCTTAAGTTACTGGCTTAAGTATTCGTTTTTTAATGCAGGGACATATGCCGTAAAAGAGGGGCCCTCAAAAACATATATTGGTTGAAGATATGGAGTATAATCTTCAGCTTCAAAATATGCAAGATAGACTAGTGTAATTGAAACTTCAGGGGAGTTTGGTGTAATAATTATATTGCCTTTTCCTGCCTTCATTTCTTCAAAAGCTACATTTGGAAGTTTTAAAGGATAGGTTGCAAAAGTGGATTGGTCTATTGGCCAGAAAGTAAAATTTATAGATCTGAAGTTTTCAAGTGACTTTCCTGAGCCAATGATTTCTGCATGAACTAATGATTTATTTACATCTGAAAATACAATCGGAATTTTATCCAGGTCTTTCGGCCAAAGATTTATCTGCACTGCCTGCGATTCATTTCTGCCTGAAGCAGGGATAAAATTACTGCCATCATATTTTAAGAAATTTATTTTTACTTTTTCATTTTCAAGTTCCTTGGTAGATATTCCTGCCTGAGATAAAAAATTTTTAAAGTTTTGTACCAGTTGAGTATCATCATCTAATTTTTGTCCTGAAGGAGTAGCATCAGATTGATAAACAAAATTACCAGTATCAAGATCAACAGTTAAAATTCTATTATCAATTTGAAAACGGTGTCTAGTTGGTGTAAGGATTTGCGGGGCAGTATCAAAATTAAATTTTTCAGCCAGGTTTTTTCCTTTCTCGGCGGACAAAAAAGTAGCAGAAGCTTTTGGCATAAAGTAGACTTTTACTATCTTACTAAACTCCGGTAAACTACCTGTTGCTGTATCCAGAGAATATTTAAAGTTTTCTGAAAGAGTTTTTGAAGCAGGGAGTTTCAGCTTAGGAAGTATCCCGAATCTTGTATCCGGTTTATCTTCTTTTGGAGGAAGCGAAGCTAAATAGTTCGCATACCAGATTTTGTATCCGATATAGCCTGTAATTCCTACTACAGAAAATATTATAAATCCTAAGATAAATCTTTTTGCGAAAGTGGCAGTTTGAGAAAGTGTCATATGGATACCTTCATTATACAAGAATAAGGAGGATACTGATATAATAGGCTCATGGAAGTTAGAACTAGATTTGCGCCCTCTCCGACAGGATCCTTGCATATCGGTGGAGTAAGAACTGCACTATATGCATATTTAATAGCTAAGAAAAATAATGGGAAATTTTATCTAAGAATAGAAGATACTGATCGGGCTAGGTTTGTAGAAGGCGCTGCTGAAGATATAATCGAAACTATTAAGTGGTTGGGATTAGATTTTGATGGAGAGGTTATTTACCAGTCAGATAGAAAAAAAATTTATGAGGAACATGCTCAAAAATTGGTAAAAGATGGAAAGGCTTATGAAGAAGAAGGGGCTATTTGGTTTAAGATTAATCCGGAAGGTACAACAGTTATAACAGATTTGTCTGGAAATAGAAAATTAGAAATTCCTAACTCAGATCAAAAAGACTTTGTCATCTTAAAGTCTGATGGCTTTCCTACTTACCATTTAGCTCATGTAGTAGATGATCACTTAATGGATACAAATCCGGTAATTAGAGGACCAGAATGGATTTCTTCTTTACCTAAACATATTCAGCTATTTGAGGCTTTTGGATGGGAGCCTACCCCATATGCGCATATTCCAACTATATTAGGTTCAGATAAATCTAAATTATCTAAAAGACATGGTGCAAAACCTGCATCTGAGTTTAGAAAAGATGGTTTCTTGCCTGAAGCAATTCTAAATTATATGGTTTTTCTTGGGTGGACTCCACCCTCTGGTAAAGAAATATTAACTTTAGCTGAAATGGCAGATGAATTTGATTTAAAAGATGTTCATGTATCTAATCCTGTTTTTGATATTGTGAAGTTAGAATGGATGAATGGTGAGTATATTCGGAAGATGTCTAATGAGGAACTTACTAAAAGATTACAAGAATTTTTAGTGGATCATCCCTCTAAGGATAAAATTGGGTTAATTGTACCCTTAATTAAGGAAAGAATTAAAAAATTATCAGATTTTGTTCCTTTAACAGATTTTTTATGGGAAAAGCCAGAATACGATGAAGAAGTATTTAAAATGATTCTTAAACGTCATTCCGAACTTGTTTCGGAATCTCAACAAAAACAGATCCTGAATCAAGTTCAGGATGACATAGTGAGTATTATGAAAAAAATTCTGGAAGAGCTTGAAAGTATGGAAAAACCATGGGAGTCTGATAAATTTGAGAAGACCTTTAGGGATTTAGCTGGAGAGTTAGAAATCTCAGTTACACAAATGTTTCAGTTAATCAGGGTTGCTGTTTCAGGACGAACCGTCACCCCGCCACTTTTTGAGAGTATTAAAATTCTTGGTGAAGATGAGACTAAAGCAAGAATAAAAAAGACCTTGTTATTTATCAATTCCTGATATATAATCAGCCCTGTGGAGGATACTACGAGATTAAAATTAATTCTTTTAGGGCTTTTTTTAGCAGCTTTGTCACTGGGGTATTTTGTATTTGTTCAAAAAGCCAATGAGCAAAAAAAAACATCTCAAGTCACGCAGATTCAGCAAATAGAGCCTTCTGAGAATGTCCCTACTCCAACTATTGCGCTTTCAGCCGGTTCAACCGGAACTTTAGGTCAAACTACAAAAGGAGGACAGGGGTCTGTAAGAATTGTAGATGAGCTTCCAAAAACTGGCGTACCAGCTGGATTGATAGCTATATTTAGTTTATCCGGCGCCATCATTGGTTGGTCATTACAGAAGTTCCCAAAATAACTATTCTAATGGATTATAAGCAAAGCTTAAAATTCTCGCTTCGCTCAAATTATGAAAACATATGCTTTTATTGATAGTCAAAATCTAAATTTAGGTGTCCGGTCACTTGGATGGAAACTTGATTGGCGTAAATTCAGACAATATTTAAGAAATAAATATAATGTTACTGATACTTTTCTGTTTATTGGTTATAATTCTACCAAAATTAATGAGTAGAATTTATTCTACGAATATAAACCTGGAAATGAAGCTCTTTACACTAGTATGCAGCAGATGGGTTACATTGTAATATTAAAACCCACAATGGAGCTACCAGATAAAACTGTTAAGGGAAATGTTGATGCAGAACTTGTTTTACATACAATGATTCAGTATAAAAGTTATAACAAAGCAATTATTGTTTCAGGAGATGGAGATTTCTTCTGCTTAGCAGAATATCTTGAAGGTAAAAATAAGTTGCTTCATATAATGACACCCAACAAACACTACTCAAGGCTATTTAAAAAGTATTCAGGATTTATTGTCCAAGTTGATTGGTTAAAAAGTAGCTTAGAATTCCAAAAAAAGACTGGCATCAGCGGTCGGTCGAAACCTTAGGCCTATCCAGTCATCGTGATATAAGTATATTATCACAAGCTTCCCAGAAACGCAAGGGCATAAAATTCAAAATCTTTTGAACTGAGATAGTCTTTGTCCCTCCAAAAATTCCCAAGATAGTTTTTCTAAAAAAAGTTAATTACGAATTTCGCAGTTGTCATTGCGAGGAGCCCCGTATCAAGTACGGGATAAACTCCGCGACGTGGCAATCTTTATTTTTGGAGCAGAATACCTCGCAGTTTACTGCGGGGATGAATGCTTCGAAAAGAACTATTCATTTGGATACCTCGCAGCTTGCTGCGGGGGGGAGTTCATTAATCAAGATTTCCACTCTTTCGTACTGGATGGTATGGGATTCGGAATGACAGAAAGTGCTAAACTTGTGCTAATATACAAAGTATAAATGTTAAAGATAAAATCTTTGAAAGAAAAATCAGAAAAATTAAAAGAGTTTGAAAAAATTCAGTGGAGACTTGCAGATATTGAGCATTACGGTCGGGAAACATGGAAAGCTAAGACGTATATTTTTATTGCAGAAGAAAAAGATAAGAGATTAGGTTTTATTAAGTTTGATATTGCAGCTGGAGTTTGTCATATAGAAGCTCTTTTAGTTTCTAAAGCTAAAAGACGAATTGGTGTAGGTAAGACTTTAATTGAGAAAGCAGAAAAAATTTCCCGTAAATTGAAAGTTCATAAAATATATTTATATACCGGGAAAAAGTGGGATTCTACTAAATTTTATGAATCCTTTGGATATGAAATAGCGGCTATTTTTCCGGATCACTACGGTCATCAGGATTTTGTCCAGTATGCTAAATTTTTGAAATAAAAATACTCCTCACGATTAATATTTTGAAATTACATTAAATGCCTAATTCGTGAGAAGCTTCGGGAAGGTTATTTTCTTGCTGAGGTTTTTTGGGATTTTGTATAATATCTGCAATTTTAGCAATTAGAGCTCCTGTAAGTGTTAATCCAAGACCAGCCACTTCCATTGCACTCTCATCTTCACCTAGCTGTCCTGCTTGTGATCTTGCCAGATCATTTGCTTTTCCCTGATCAATTACTTGTCGTGCTTGTGTCATCTCGCTTGATATTGGAATTGTAATTTCAGATTGACCTCGTTGAACAGCCTCAGCTACTGGTGTACCGAGGCTTCTCATATAGGTTGTCTCGGTCGATACTGCATTAGCGGTGGTATAATAATTAACAGAAGGATGAGGAATGTTAGCAGCCCTTGATCTCAGTATTCGACTTGCAGTAATTCCTAGTACTTCTATTGCTCCACCAGCGAACATTCCATAGCCAATAATCTTTGTACCATTTTTTAGAAATTGTTTGCGAGTTACCCTCTCCATTTATATTTGATTATATCACAAACCTATGAGGCAAAAAATCAACTCTAATACTTAATGGTTGCGGAAGCTACAGGGAAATTTATGTCTTAGGATTAAATAAACAATCTACACACTCTTTGTAAAATCTTACTCCTCATATTTAATTTTAGATGACCCGCAGTGTTTTTAATAATAGATGTATCGGCTGTAAATAATTTGTCTGGTCTAATAAAGCTCACAACTGGTAAGTTACCTGTAATAAAATCAGATGGTTTAATGCGAATTGCTGTTTTACTGGAGTAAGGCTTTGAGGTAATTTGGCACAGGATTAGGTTGCCAAACTCAACTTTTGCCAAAACCAGCGCCGGGCGAACTTTTTGACCTTTTAAATTAGAAAACGGGAATGTTACTAAAACGATACTACCTACTGTAAACTTGCCCATGCTTTGTCCTCTTCAGGTTTGTCCCAATCGGCGGCAAGTGCCTTTTCTGAAAGTAGCGTATCTGCTATTGTTTTATTCTTTGCAGGTACAGGAATAATTTTTATTTCCCCCTTCTTTACCTGTAATTCAACCTGATCTCCTAATTCGCTTTCACTTAAGATCAGTTTTGGTATGCGTATTCCACGAGAATTCCCTATATCTATAATTGTTGTTATCATAGTAATTACATTGTAGCTACATATTGAAAGTAATGTCAAGTCCCCCTTAATTTTTTTCTGGCTACTCTTTCAACTGTATATTCATAAGTTTCCATTACTGGGCTGGCTCCGATTTGAGGAAGCTTTGCAATTTTTTCAACAGTTTCTTTAGCTTCTCTTAAGTTGCTTGCAGATAGAATAAAAGTTCTCTCTTTCCCCATTCTTAAGCTTCCTATACCTTCAAACCCAAGCTGCTGGAGACAGCTTTTTACAGCATCTCCCTGAGGATCTGAAATAACATCTTTAAGTTTAATGATCAATAAGCATTCATACTCCGGCATAATATTTGCCAATATTAACAAAGGAGAATTACTAATTCAATGCCCGTTTGTCTAGGAGTAATAATTCAGGTATAATTTACCCATTGCAGGATCGTCTAATGGAAACGCTTCGCTACCCATTAGATCTCAATGCATAAATTGCGGGATCGTCTAATGGTAGGACGGCAGCCTCTGAAGTTGTCTATCTAGGTCCGAATCCTAGTCCCGCAGCTTTCATATGATAAAAGCTGTAATTTTTGATGCTGATGGAGTACTTATTAACGGAGGTATGTTTAGTGAGTATTTAGCAAGAGAACACAATCTAGATATAGAAAAGCTTACCACATTTTTTACAGGGTCTTTTAGAAAAGCGTTAACCGGTAAAGCTGATCTTAAGAAGATATTAAATCCGCATCTTAAAACTTGGGGATGGAAAGAATCTGTAGATGAATTTATGAAGTACTGGTTTATCACAGGACATGAAGTTGATCAGAATCTTATTACATATATTGAGGATTTAAGGAAAAAAGGTATTAAGTGCTATCTTGCAACAAATCAGGAAAAATACAGGATTGCATATATGTTAGATCATATGGGATTTTCAAAGATTTTTGATAAGGTTTACGCATCAGCGCACCTAGGATATAGAAAGCCTGATATGGAATTTTTCGCCAAAGTAGTGGAAGATTTACCAGAGTTTGAGGAAAATGAGATACTTTTTTGGGACGATACTCCTGAAAATATTAAGGCAGCTAATAAGTTTGGTATTTATGCAGAACTTTATACGGATTTTTCTGATTTCAAGAAAAAAATGCAAAGATACTTAAAAACTTAAGGTTCAAAAAATCCCGCACGTAGCGGGATTTCTTGAAAACCTACTTTGCAGTAAGCGAGTATTTTTATATCATTCAATTAGTTCTAAGTCAATGTATATAAACTAGGTCAAATTATCTCATGGTACAATATATAGCGAGGAGGTGGTGATATGGCGAAAATTACACTGTATAAAACAACAACTTGCCCTTTTTGTAAGATGGAATCTGAATACCTTGATTCTAAAGGAATTAAATATGATGCAATTCTAGTAGATCAGGATGAGGTAGCAGCTAAAAAAATGGTTGAAGAGTCCGGTCAAATGGGAGTCCCGTTCACGGAAATAACCAAAGATGATGGGACAATGGTAAAAATCTTAGGATTTGATAGAGCTAAAATTAACGAAGCTTTAGGAATTCAGGAGTAAGTATGGAAATACAAGAAAAGCTTGTGATTATAGGTTCCGGACCTGCAGGACTTACTGCGGCTATTTATGCGGCGCGTGGTAGCTTAAATCCAGTGGTAATTTCAGGGAGAGAAGCTGGTGGTCAGCTCATGCTTACAACAGACGTTGACGATTTTCCAGGCTTTCCTGAGGGCATTCAAGGGCCTGATTTAATGGCAAGGATGAAAAAGCAGGCTGAGCGCTTTAGTACAAAATTTATTGATGAAGATGTTATTAGCGTTGATCTAAAAAGAAGACCTTTTGAAATAAAATCTGAAACCTGTAACCTGTTAACTGAAACCTTGATTATTGCAACTGGTGCATCCGCTATGTGGCTTGGGCTTCCGTCAGAGCAAAAACTCATTGGAAAAGGCGTATCATCTTGTGCAGTTTGTGATGGTTACTTTTTCAAGGATAAGGATGTAATTGTTGTTGGCGGAGGAGATACTGCAATGAGAGAAGCGCAGCATCTATCTAAACTTTGTAAGAGTGTGACTATAGTACACAGAAGAGATAGTTTAAGGGCACAATCTGCTTTGCAAAATTTAGTTAAATCAAAACCAAACATCAAATTTATCTGGAATACAGAAGTTATAGAATGTTTAGGTGATGAGAAAATAAAAGCAGTAAAATTAAAGGATGTTAAATCCGGAAAAATTAAAGAAATGCCTATTGATGGTTTATTTGTTGCGATCGGACACAAGCCAAATGTGGAGTTTTTAAAAGGCCAGCTTGAGCTGGATAAGGGTTATATAAAAGTGAAAAATGAAACGCATGCTTCAGTTGATGGAGTATTTGTTGCAGGTGATGTTTCGGATTACCACTTCAGACAAGCTGTAACTGCAGCAGGAGCAGGATGTAAGGCGACTATGGATGTAGAGGAATATTTAGAAGCTAATGTATAATGGAAATATGGTTATATATATCGGTGCAGACCATGGTGGTTTTGAATTAAAAGAACAAATTAAGTCGTGGTTATCTCAAAATAGTTATGAAGTGGAAGATTTTGGGGCAGATAGTTTAAACCCGGAAGATGATTATCCTGATTTTATTATTTTAGTAGCAGAAAAAGTTGTCTTAAATTCTAAAAGCCTTGGAATTGTTATTGGAAGATCTGGAAATGGAGAAGCAATCGCGGCAAATAAAGTGAAGGGTATAAGAGCTGCGGTTTGTTTAAATGTTGAAATGGCAGAAAAAGCAAAAGAACACAATAATGCTAATATTCTTTCGCTTGGAGCTGATTATATACAAAGAGAAGAAGCAGAAGAAATAGTAAGAACTTTTTTAGATACTCCATTTTCCAATGAAGAAAGGCATATGAGAAGGTTAGATAAAATAGAGGCTTTAGAAAATTCATGATTCAAATAATCCCAGCGATTTTAGCAACTATTAAGGAAGAATACTCAAGGTTTATTGATAAACTAAATTCTAGTGATCTAACTGATATAGATTGGATACATATTGACTTCATGGATAATATTTTTGTTCAAAATAAAAGTATTACACCTGATATTGTAGAACAATCGCTTAATTCTTTTAAAAAAGAAGCTCACTTGATGGTAAAGGATTTCAAGTTTTGGATTCAGGAGTTAGAAAAAGCAGGGTTTGATAGAGTGATTATTCATCTTGAAGCCGATGAGGCTGATAAGATTAGAGATGCGTTTAAGGTATTAAAAGGTAAAAATATTCAAGTAGGACTTGCAATAAATCCTGAAACGTCAGTAGATATGATGAAACCATTTTTAGACGAACTGGACATTGTTCTTATTATGGCTGTTCATCCGGGATTTCAGGGACAGGAGTTTATATTAGAGACTTTAAATAGAATTAAGGAAATTTCTCACATTCGTTCGAAAAATAATTATTCTTCGAGCGAAGCGAGAAGTTTCCTCATAGAAGTTGATGGGGGGATTTCTGATGAAAATATAACAGAGATTGCTGACGCTGGAGCAGATATTGCAGTTGTTGGGTCTGGACTTTTTAAGTATGATAATTTGGAAGAAGGATTAGGGAAAATCCGAAAGGCTTTAAATGGATGACAATATTGAATGTAAAGATCAAACTGATCACAGAAAACCTGAAAGCATAGATCGGGTTGCTGTTTTTGGCTTTGCAGATGTAAAAGAAGACGAGCAACTTTTTCGTGATGTTGTGGAGGTTACAAAACTACTTGCGGAAAACGGTTATACTATTGTTGATGGTGGCGGACCCGGGGTAATGAAAGCTGCAAGCGTTGGTGCGAAAAAAGGAGGAGGAAAAGTTATTGGAGTAACTTTTTATCCAAAAGATGCTATGAATTTTGAAGGAAAAGATCCGGAAAATGAAGTAGATGAAGAAGTTATTACTCATAACTATGTTGAAAGAACTCTTAGGCTTATGGAGCGAGGACAAGTTTATGTAATCTTCAACGGAGGTACTGGAACCATTTCTGAATTTGGAATGGCCTGGGGACTTGCAAGGCTATATTTTGGTCATCACAAACCATTAGTTTTATACGGAGATTTTTGGATGGATATCATTGCTGTTTTCAAAAAAAATATGAAAATTAGATCTGAAGAAATGCGTGTATTTAAGTACGCAAATAGTCCGCATGAAGTGTTAAAAGCAATTTGTGAATTTGGGGATGAAATTAAAGCTGGAATTCATCCGCATATTAGAGTTGTAACTGAAGATGGGGAAGGGGCATTCATACTATGATTTCTGATCATGATATAAAACAACTGGAACTTAAAGCTAATGATATCCGTAAGGATATTATTGAAATGCTTGTAGCGGCGGGTTCTGGTCACAGCGCTGGTCCTCTTGGCATGGCTGATGTTTTTACAGCACTTTACTTTAATATTTTAAATATTGATCCAGATAAACCTGAAATGGACGAAAGAGACAGGTTGGTTTTATCGAACGGTCATATTTGTCCAGTTTTGTATGCAACACTTGCACGACGTGGATATTTCCCAGTTTCTGAGCTAAAAACTCTTCGAAAATTTGGAACTCGTCTACAAGGACATCCGCACCGTGGTACTTTACCTGGACTGGAAACTACATCTGGTCCTTTGGGAAGCGGACTTTCTCAAGCCTGCGGGATGGCTTATGCCGGTAGGATGGATGGTAAAAAGTGGTGGGTTTATTGTTTAACCTCAGACGCAGAACATGACGCCGGAAACCTTTGGGAGGCAGTACTTTTTGCCGGGAAATATAAATTAAACAATCTAACAGTTATTATTGATAGAAATAATATACAAATTGATGGATTTACCGAGAATATCATGCCACTTGAGCCACTCAAGGATAAATATGAGGCATTTGGCTGGCATGTAATCGAGATAGATGGGAATAATGTTCAGGCCGTAATTGATGCCTGTAATGCCGCTAAAGGAATTGAAAATAGACCAGTGGTGATTATTGCGCACACAATTCCAGGAAAGGGAGTTGATTTTATGGAAAACAGGTTTGAATGGCATGGAATTCCGCCTAACATCCAAGATGTAGGCGGTGCTCCGGATAAATTACATCAGGCTCAAGAAGCATTAAAGGAACTTAGGACTTTAGGCGGAAAAATTAGGAGTGAGCATGAGTGATATGTTAAACCAAAATGCGCATTTAAATCCGAAAGTTTTTGATGAGGATGTAGAACAAGTTCCTTCCAGAAATGGATTTGGGGAAGGATTGGTTTTGGCTGGAGATGAAAATCCAAATGTTGTTGGTCTTTGTGCTGATTTAACAGGATCCACAAAAATGCAAGCCTTTGCTGATAAATTTCCTGACAGGTTTATTCAAATCGGTGTGGCAGAGCAAAATTTAGTTACGATTGCATCAGGTATGGCTGCCGTTGGGAAGATTCCTTTTACCAGTTCGTATGCCATGTTTTCTCCTGGCCGGAGTTGGGAGCAAATTAGAACCACCATTTGTTATAATGACCGGTCTGTTAAAATCATTGGGAGCCATGCTGGAATTTCAGTTGGTCCGGATGGTGCTACTCACCAGGCTATCGAGGATATTGCAATAACAAGAGTACTTCCCAATATGGTGGTAATAGCACCAGCTGACAGTATCGAAGCAAGAAAAGCAACTGTTGCTATGGCTAAAAACGGAAAGCCAACTTATATGAGACTTTCCAGAGAAAAAGTACCGGTTATAACAACCGAAAGTACTCCATTTGAAATTGGTCAGGCATTGGTTCTCTATACAGGATCCGACCCTGAGAAAAAAGACGATGCTGCCATAATTGCATGTGGTACTATGGTGCATAGAGCTTTGTTGGCTGCTAAAGCGTTAAAAGAGCACAAAATTAGTGTTCGAGTAATAAATTGTCATACAATCAAGCCTTTAGATAAGAAAACCATTCTGCAAGCAGCAGAAGAATGCGGAGCAATTGTTACTGTAGAAGAACACCAGATATACGGAGGCCTAGGTTCGGCTATTGCTGAAGTAGTTTCTCAAAACTTCCCGGTGCCAATGAAAATTATCGGGGTAGAAGATCATTTTGGGGAGAGTGGTGAGCCAAATGAACTCCTGGAAAAATTCGGGCTCACTGTTGATACCATAGTAAAAGCAGTAACCCAAGTTCTTAGGATGAAGGAAAAATAGTCGCTTCGATTCCTGTTTTTCTTGAAAAATAGTCTTTTGTAATTTACTTTTTTCTATGGAGAAAACCCCGGACTGTTTTTATGCTGTAATAAACTGCAATAAAAAATATTATCGCCAAAATCTGATTTAGAATAGCATAAGCAGTATAGCCTCCTAACATAAAATAATTCATAGCCGTATTTTCAAACAATAAAAAGAAAATGATAGAGATAATACTTTCTGCCAGGGCAACCGAAAAATGCCGGGGGCTGATTATACCTGCAAGAAAAACCATTCCCAAAATCACCAGAGTCGAAAAACTTACAGGTACTGTTAAAAGATTGTAAAAGAAAGGTAGGCTAAAAAGCATTATTATACCGGCGATAAAGAATAATATTCTTATTATATCGCCATAATAGTGAGGTATTTTTTCTTGAGTTTCCAGAATATTATCTAAAATTGAACCATTTCTCTCTTCACCCAGTTTTTCAGCCTCGCTTAAGTATTCAGGAGAATTTGGACCCGGTAGGGGGATGTTGTGTTTTCTGGCAGCGATTAATCCCTGGATTAGTTTTCTGGCTTTTAAAGCATCAGAATGATGTAGATTGTGGGCAATAATATCAATAGGATTTCTATAGTTGCTGCTATCTATAATATGTAAAGTGCAAGTAAGGATGCCAGTGCTGACATCAACATGGCTGATATTTTCAATTAGCACGCTGCTAATATCCTGCATGCCAAAAATGTTTTTGCAAATAACGCTTACCTTATCAGAATCAATAGTGACAGTATCAGGGAAGAGATCAAAAGGAAAAATGGCAGATATTTTCAGAAGAACATTACTCACACTTTTATTATCGTAAAGTTAAAGATATAAATCAACTTTGGGATTTTTTAAGTTTTTGTGGATTCTTAATAGTAATGAACTGATGATTATAAGAGATGATTTCTTGTTCAGTGAGTTTTTCAAGCTGCCTGCTGGTGGTTTCCCTGGTTAAGTTTACCCAGGCGGCAATATCCTTGTGTGTCAGAGGTAGATTTATAATAATTCCTCCTCTCCCTTTTTCTCCAAATCTTTTTGATAGATACAGAAGTAAAGAGACTACTCTATTATAAGCATTTTCAAACATTAGGCCTTCAAATCTTTGGGCAAGACCATTCAAACCGGCAGCAAATCGCTTTGCTAAATCAAATAAAACTTCCGGCTCATTTTTGACAAAATCAAGCATTTTATCAGTAGGAGCTCTCCAAACTTCTACAGGAGAAGAAGTTTCAAAATGATATTTGTTTTCAGTATTACCAATAGCCAGCATCATTGGTATATATGAAACCGGTCTAAAAATATTAATTGTAATTTCATCACCATCCTCAGAAATTATATATTGTCTAATGTAGCCTTTTTTTAAAAGGTAAATTCCAAAAATTGGATCTTCCGGGCGAACCAGTATTTCTCCCTTTTTATAATTTAAGGGGCGATACTGGGAGAAAAAAGTTTCCAGTTTCTTTTGTACGCTTACATCCATATTAGCAAGCTTAAGATATCACAATCACTTTGTGATTTAAAGCACGAGAATTTAGTAATTAAAAACACTGAATGTTTAAATTTAATGAATTATTCTTTAATCATCAGGCTTGGGGGTAGGTAGGTACAAGTAGGTGGCCAAATTGAGAATACACTCGAGACTAATTATTTAACATGCTCTTAAGATAATTCTCAGACCTACCCTTCAACTGAATATTAATATGGAAATTATTTATTTGTTGATACTTTTTTTCTTTATGTCGTTAGTTTTTATTAATTTTTTTGGGGATTATGAAGAGCCGGAAAGGGGTGAAAATAAATGAAAACACTGGAAATCTTAAAGGATTTAATAAGGGCTATGGTAGCATATATAGGTCAGTTTGGCCTGATAATGAGCGCTCCTGTTAGATAAGGGTATTCTTATGATTCTAAATATTACCAGTAAACATGTCTTTATTTCTTCTACAGCCAGAGAGGAGATTGAGAAGAAAGTCAATAAGCTGTCCAGCCTGCTGCCGAATATGGCAGAAGATTTGGCACAGATTGATGTCAATCTTAAGGCTCGCAAAAGAAACTCCTATAGAATCAAATTGGCTCTTAAACTTCCGGGGGATTTTTTAACAGTCAGACTTCACAAAGAGACGGTTGGAGAAGTGCTTAAATCAAGCTTTAATGAGTTGTTGGCACAGGTTAAACACTACAGGGAAAGGCATTTTAAAAGTTTAAGCAGGTATCCGGGTAGAGATTCTATAAGGAGAGGAGATCTATGGATGCAGGGCTTGAACTGGCAATAAATGAGTTAAAGGGTTTTCAAAATTCCCGATTCCCCATATTAACAGTATATTTGGGCAGTGCCTCGAAAGAGACTCCTTCCGCAAGGCTAATGCTTTCAGAATTTCATTCGTTAGTACATCACAATTTAAGCCACGAGGAACACAAACTATTCAGAAAAGACTTGAGCAGGATTGAGCGGACTTTGCGGGAAGTTTACGACAAAAGGGGAAAAAGAACCGTGATATTTTTTGCATCCGGAAAGAAAATTTGGAAAACGCTGGAGTTTGAATTTTATTTGCCGCCGCTTTGTCTGGTTTCTTACTCTCCTTATATTAGTCCAATAACCGAAGCACTACAAACATATAAAGCTCTCAAGGGGATAAAGTGATGAAAAAAATTAGTTACAAAAAAATTTTACTGACCCATGATGGATCAAGATTAGCATCAGCTGCGATCCCTCATATTATTTCGATTGCGGTTTCCTATAACAGTGAGGTTATATTAGTGCATGTAGTAGAATCAATTGAGCAAGAAATGATAGATTTACAATCTGATGATATTGCTACTTCTGTTGGAACTGTAGCTGATGTTGCTCAGGAAATTGTAATTGCACAAAAAAATAAGGCGAAGAAAATTTTAAATCAAGTCAGGAGTAAACTGGAATATAATGGTGTAAGAACAGTAAAGATAAGAGTTTCTGAAGGCTTTGCGGATTCAAAAATTGTAGAAATTGCAAAAAAAGAAAAATGTGATTTAATTGTGATGTCTACCCATGGTAGATCCGGTTTAGGCAGGGCACTGCTTGGATCTGTAGCTGACTTTGTTTTACGCCATGCTCTTTGTCCGGTATTACTGGTACATCCCATCAAAAGACGCGAGCGCTTTTTAGCAAATCTTTTTGTCTAACGCATCAGATTTATGGCATAATTATTTAGTAAGGGGGTGATTAACTTGTTAAATGTACAAGCATTTGCAAATTCATTTGCTGTGGTTGGATTAGGGGTTTATGTGGTTTGTAGGGTTTTATCACTTATTGCTCCAGAGCTTTTGTTTAACATTGGCAGAAGCTGGTTCCATACTATTAACCTGGATGCAGTCAAAGCTGTAGCTCCGATGGATTTTGGTACATTCATATTGGGAGCAGTATCGACTGTAGTTTTAGTTTGGGTATCAGTATATGTAGCAGCAACTTTATATAACAATTGGGCTAAGAAAGGGTAGAAATACAATGAATCATGTGCGCCCCAAATTTGCAGCACTTTTGATGAGTTTATCCTCAAAAATAGTTGCCACAAATGCAGTATTGCTAAAAAGAGCTGAAAAAGATTTAATTAAAGTATAAAGGAGGTGGTCTAAAATGATGGGTTATGGTTTTAACGGTATGATGGGAGGATTTGGGCTGGTTGGAGCAATATTTTACATAGTAATTTTAGTGGATGCCATTTTACTTGGCATCTGGCTTTGGAATCAGATTCAAAAGAAATAACAAATCCGGAAATTACCCACAAAAAAGCGTCATTTAGAGTTTTTGGAGGTGGTGAATTTTGAGAAAAGTGGTACAGTAAAGTTAATGCCAATTAATATTCCAAAACTTTTTCTTTCTATTGGACTTTGTATAGGAGCAGGGATATTGGGATCATTTTTTACAGTTTCATCAATTTCTACCTGGTATGTTACTTTAAATAAGCCTTTCTTTTCTCCTCCAAACTGGATATTTGCTCCTGTTTGGACAATTCTTTATATTTTGATGGGAATTTCCTTATATTTAGTTTGGCAGAGGAAAAGTGTGCATTCTGTTTTTTGGGTACAACTTACTTCAAATGTAGCTTGGTCAATCATTTTTTTTGGAATGAAGAATCCGACATTTGCTTTGGTTGATATAGTAGCCCTTTGGGTGAGTATCCTTTTGACAATTAAATACTTTTATATTGTCTCGAAACTGGCAGCATACCTTTTAATTCCCTACTTTCTTTGGGTCTCTTTTGCTTCCATTTTAAATTTAATGATAGTATTATTAAACTAATGGATAACAAGGTTAAAATATTGGTTCTATTTTATTCTTTTACAGGTTCTACTGCTAAGCTTGCAAAATACGTTGCTGAGGGAGCCAGGGAAATTGATGACGTTGAGGTATCTGTAAAGCAAATTCCAGAACTACTTCCACCTGAATTCTTTAACAGTAAACCGGAACTCAAGAAAGTTCGTGAGAGTTTTGCCCATATTCCGATTGCGACTTTGGAAGATATGACATCTTCTGACGGGGTAGCTTTTGGAACACCAGTTCACTTTGGGTCTTTTGCAAGCCAGTGGAAACAATTTATAGATCAGCTTTCCCCGGTTTTTGTGAAAGGAACAATGGTGGGTAAGCCTGCAGCACTTTTTGCAAGTTCCGGAAGTACGCACGGCGGTGAAGAAGCAGCTTTAATCTCCATGATAATTCCGCTGCTTAATTTAGGCATGATTCCAATAGGGGTGCCATATCCAATTCAAGGAGCCGGAAGTGATTTTGATGCAGGCAGCCCGTACGGTGCAGTTTATGTATCCGGTCATAAAGGAGATAAAGCGATTACTGAGGGTGATATTAAGATTGCCAGAATTTTAGGAAAAAGGCTTGCTGCTATGGCTAAAATTATTAGACATGGGTGTGATAACCTGCCGCAATGCAGCTTCTTGTCAGCGCCGTATGAATAGTGTTAAGCTAAGATTATGTCTGAATCCAAAAGTGTTGGATGGGGGAAAACCTCTGCAATAGTTTTTATTATTGTTGGGCTTTGTTTATCATACGCCATACTTCGATATAATATTGTGAGGAGTGTGCCACTTGATAACTTACCCCTTTATATTACAAACAAAGCAGTAGCTCTGGCAGCCACTATCTTGATTGGACTTTCTTTTTTACTTGGACCTTTGGCCCGTTTTTGGCCGAAACAGTTTGAAGAACATCTTTATTTAAGAAAACACCTGGGGGTTATTGGTTTTGGGATAGCGGCGTTGCATGCAATCATGTCGCTGGTTTTACTAAATCCGGGTTATTACTCAAGATTTTATGTGCAGGGTGGAAAATTTAATTTAACAGGAGAAAGCTCCATGCTATTTGGGATTCTTGCATTTGTAATTTTTGCAGCAATTTCTATCACATCCCTTCCTCCTATAGAAAAGCACATGCATCCGGATCAATGGAAACTTGTTCAAAGAATGGGCTACTTAGCATATGTTTTTGTGTTATTTCATGTAGCTATAATGGGTTTCCAGGGTTGGTTTAGGTCTGAGTCCTGGCAATATGGTATGGTCTCGATTAGTCTCATTTCGGCTTTATTTATAGTATTAGTTTTACTGATGAGAGTTTTAGTAATTGGATTTTCTTCCAAAAAGTAAACAGAATTAAACTCTAAGAAAGTGACCTACAATCAGCCCGATTGTTGTTGCGATACCACCTATTACAAGAAGTTCTGTTGCTGATCTTAAGGGTTTAGATTCAACTATGTGTCCCTTTATATAGCCTACAACAAAGAGTCCAATTAACGCTGCAACAATAGCAATAATCCTTCCCTGCGATTGCGGGAAAAGTATTGTAGGTATAATTGGTACCATACCGGCCAGAAAGTAAGCAATAAACATGATAGCTGCCCCGAGAGCTAAGCTATCGTTGTGTTTTCCGATTTTGTCCATTTGATGAACAGCTTTTTCAGAGGAGTATTGACCGGCAGCCATGGACGTTGCCTCAACACTAACAGCTACTAAACTTGCCAGTATTATTATGGATTTGTCCGCAACACCAGTGCTAATTCCAACAACTACGCCAGTTGTAGAAACCAGTCCATCCTGGAGTCCAAACATAGCTGATCTTAAGTAATCCTCATGTATATGTTTCATACTTTTAGTCTAGCACATTGGATATCAAAAGCCGTGCTTCAGATGAGAAAAATTAGTGGTATGATCAAGGAGATTTAGAGATTAGTCTAGATGGAGAAAAACAAATACTTCACCCTGGAGATATGGTTAGAATTCAACCAGGAGTAATACATTCAGCAAGAAGTATGTCTGCCAAACCATCTAGAATAGTGGTGATTTGTGTGCCTGAATTTTCAATTGATGATTATTTTCTTGCAGATGAAGCATAAATTATGAAACCATCTGAATTAATTGATAAGTAAAACTCGATTGTAGTAAAATAAAATATATGACTAAAAATCCATTTATTAATGCGCTAGCAGCTACTTTGTATATAACTCTAATTGCCTCAGTTATGTTTTATGGAATGAGGCGTACTGGTTCTGCAGATACTATTATTATCCCAATTGTTATGCTCTCTCTTTTTACTCTTTCAGCAGCTATAATGGGTTATATTTTTCTCTCTCAGCCTCTTCAGTTTTATTTAGATGGTAAGAAAAAAGATGCGGTTGACCTATTCCTTAAGACAGTTGCAGTCTTTGCCGGGATTACAATACTTATTCTTATTCTACTTTTCTCGGAAATTTTATCTTAAAAGAATTCAGTGGTTAGATACTTTGTATAGCATAAGCCATGATCCTCCAAGGTGTACTGGAGCTGGATCACAAATTGCCTTTCCCTTATCCGGTTCTAATCTGAAACCCGGTTCGTCTTGGAAATTTAGCCCATCAGAAGTTTTTGCGCTTTTTATTTTTCCTTCAAAACAATAAAATTGTCTGTAAAAGTCTACATCTACATAAACAGTATTAGAAACAGATCCCTTTTCCCGGATAGTATTCTCCGACTTAAAAGTTAAACCATCATCTGAGGAAGTTGCAATTAGTTTGGATCCTTGTGAGAGATACATAAACCACTTGTCATTTATAAAAATTAGATCAGGATCTGTAATTTGAGGATATTGAAAACGAATACCTTCTTCCTCTTCAAAATTGACTCCATCTTCTGATACCGCGCTCATTACCGCATTGTTTTTACCTAAGAAGCTAACATAGAAAAGTTTTATATTTCCGCTTCTTGTTAAAATTACTTCCGGATCTGCAGTACCTGTACTTTTTCTATTTTTCAGCTGAAGAGATCCAATATCCCATGATTTACCGTTGTCATCAGAGAGTGCTACAATAATTCCGGATTTAGATCTTCCGGCTCCGTCAACCATGTAGGCGAGTAATCTTCCATTAGGTAGCCTTACTATATCAGGAGCTGAAGCTTTATCGAATAGAAGTTCGCCTTTTGTAAAATTTACTCCATCAGGGGAGTTGGATAAGAATACTTGATGGTAAAATGGACCGCTTAAATCATTAAACGGATCGGATTTGCCGGGGGAAAAATCAAATCTTAAGCCCATTTGGGAGGGAGTTGTTTGAGGGAAAGGTGAAGGTATGAGAGTAACAGATTTCTGATATATTTTTCCCAGAAAGAAAAATAGGGACAGCCCGATAAAGGTTATCAAAACTAAAACGATTAAAGGGAGAGAACCTTTTTGATAATTCATCAATTTAAGTTTAACATAATTTTAAAAAAGTAATCTAAATTACAGAAAGAAAACCCGAATGATGGTATAAATATTTCAAATGGATATTGTAAAAATGTTTTATCTTATTATGTTCATTTTTGTAATAGCTTTGACTGCCTGGGATTTTATTGGCGAAGAAAAAACTAAAAAATTAGAACCCTCTTAATAGATTTCTCCTTATGGTAAACTGATATTATGTTCGATCTTGTCTCCATTGGGGATAGTGTAATAGATATGTTTATTCCTTTAACTGATGCTGAAGTTGAATACAAGCATGGAGAAAAGCTTTTGTGTTTACGTTATGGGGATAAAATTCCAGTTGGAGATTCAACTGTTTTAGTTGCCGGAAATGCTGCCAATAATGCAGTTGGGTCTGCAAGATTAAACTTAAAAACTGCTATCTATGTTAATGTTGGGGGAGATCATGATGGGATGCGGATTAAAGATAAGTTAAAAGATGAGGGAGTTGATACGAGATATGTTGTTAAAAATGAAAATTTACCCTCTAATCATCATGTGGTTTTAAATTACAAAGGGGAAAGGACAATTTTGATTCATCATCAGCCATGGAAATATCATTTACCGGATTTGGATAAATCAAGGTGGATTTATTACACATCACTTTCACCAACCTTTGTGGAATCAAATTTACTGGATCAGTTAACTAATTATCTGGAGAGGACAAACGCAAGGTTACTATATAATCCCGGTACATTTCAAATAAAACATGGGGTTAAAAAAAATCCCAGATTGTTGTCTTTAGCAGAACTTTTCATTGTTAATAAAGAAGAGGCAAAGATTATTTTAGGTCATGAGGAAGGTGATGAAATTTCAGTCAAGAGACTTTTGAAAGGAATAGTTGATCTTGGTCCGAAGATGGTAATAATTACTGATGGAGGAGAAGGGTCGTATGGATATAATGAAGAGAGTTTTTACCATTTGGATATTTTTCCAGCCAAACTGGTGGAAATGACAGGAGCAGGGGATGCATATGCAACTGGAGTTTTGGCCGGACTTTTTCATGGAAAGGATCTAAAAGAGGCAATGAGATGGGGAGCAGCTAATGGGGCATCAGTTGTGGAACAAGTTGGACCGCAAGCAGGTTTACTGACTTTTCATGGAATGCAGGAAAAATTAAAAGAGAATACTAAAATAGTTGCTAAGGAAATTTGATTAGCTTGTTGTGAGGCGCCGTATCAGGGTCCGACCCTATTCAAGCGTAAGTTCGCCTAAAATTTCTTCAGAATCTTCTTTATAATCCTCCACAAAGCTTTCATAAGAGAAATAATCTTTTAATGAAAGTTTTTGTGAAGATCTAAAGAAGGCTAAAATTTCTTGAGGTTTAACCCATCCTGCTGATCTTTGTCCTAGGTAATAGCTATAGCTTGACCAGTTGTATATCTTAGGGTCGGACCCTATATGAACGGGGTTGAGGTGGATGTAACGGGAAAGGTGTAATAAATACGCATCATTATCAATTATAACAGCCTTGTACTTTCCTTGGAATAAAGTACCAACCCTTTCATATTTCTTATTAAAATACATAACATATTTTGCGCAGATCACTCGTATGAGTTTTGTAATTCCATTTATAGTATTTTGTCTTGCCTGAAGATGAAAATGGTTTGGCATTAGACAAAAAGCTAGTAGGTCTACTTCTTTAGCTAGGGATTTAGGGTCGGATCCTAAGGAAGAATCTAGATAATGCTTAATATACCCTAGGAATACTGTATAGTCTTGTTCGTCTAGAAAAATTGTGCGTTTTTCCACACCACGATTATAAATATGATAGTATCCGTTTTCTACAAATTGCTTGACTGAATTTTTTGCTGGCATTGCTGTTACAGGGTCGGACTCTTAAGGGTCCGACCCTGAGAAAACGCTGATATAATAACATATTCAAGTTTTTAAACAAATAAGTGAGAAAAAATAAAAGAAAATTCTAAAATTATGGATAAGGAAATTTAGAATTAAAATATTAACCAGTAGTATCTCTTAAAGTTATATTATTGCCGGGTGCGTAAATAATAGCTTTTATCTGGATAGGTTTTCTAGTTAGAATGTCATTGTAAGTCTGAATGAATTCATCACCAACACTGGTGGTCTGAATATCTAATTCATTAACAGCTATATAGTAGGACCAACAACCGTCACTCATTTTAGAGGAACTTTCAGCAAAAACCCATTTACCTGAAATTTTTTGTGCAACCCAGTCACGGTATAACTCTAAAGTTTTCCTTTGAGTTTCGAGATCAATAATAATTTTAAATCTCTTAATTGGTCCTCTTGTAATTATGTTATCAATGTTCCCATCCGAATAGGATGAGATTAACTCGAGATCTCTGCCCGTATATCCTCTTAATTTGGTATCCAATAGTTGTTCTTTGGTCATTATAATATGTAAAGATGAAACATTGATATGTTATCATAGAAATATGAATCTTGATAAATTTACTAAAAATGGGAAGTTTTTAATGCTGGCGCTTGATCACAGGGGTTCCTTTAAAAAATTGATGAATCCGAAGGATCCGGAGTCTGTTACTGATGAACAGGTGATTTCCCTTAAAAATGAAATTATTGAATCACTAAAGGATCAATTTAGTGCAATTTTAATTGATGATAAATTTGGACTTGAGGCTTGTCATGAAGTCTGTAAAGTAAAACCATTCTTACTGCCTTTAGAAAAAAGTTCACATACAGGAGTGGTAGAATTGGAGCATAGTGCTCAAGATTTAAAAAGTCTTGGAGCAGCCGGAGCAAAAATTTTAATGGATTTTAATCCAGGGGATGAAAACTGCGCTAAGCAGCTCGAAATTGCATCTGAGGTGGTTGCAGATTGTATGGCATCTGATTTTCCATTGTTTTTAGAAATTGTGACTCATAACGAGAGCTTGGTTATTGAATCTGTAAGTCAATTTTTGGAAGAGGGGGTTGAACCAAGCGTCTGGAAACTTGAATATCCGGGATCTTTAGAAAAATGTAGAGAAATAACTGAGATGGTTGGTGATGTACCTTGGATTTTGTTAACAGGTGGAACGGATTTTGAAACTTTTAAAAGTAATTTAGAAAATGCCGCTAAAGGTGGAGTAAAAGGATTTTTAGCAGGAAGAGCTCTTTGGCAAGAAGTTTGTACACTAAGTGGGGAGGGAAAGCAAGAATTCTTAAAAGTAACTTTACCTGAGCGTTTTAAAGTTGTATCAGAAATTGCCACAAAGTAATAGAAAATCCCTGTTGTTATTTTGAGAGAAATCTGGTAAAAAGAAGATCCTGAAAAAATTTCAGGATGACATTTATTGAAGGGGGGTGAAAATATATGGCAAATACAGGACAAAGAATAACTGCTGACTGCAGGAAATTTCCAAGTGAAAAAGACTGTCAATTTACAATTTCATGTGATAAGAGTGAAGAGGAGGAAATGGTAGATGTTGGTGTATATCATGCAGTTAAACATCATGGGCATACAGATAGTCCAGAACTTCGTGAGGAAATAAGAAAGACAATTAGTGAGGATTAAGTATGTTTGTCATTCCGGATTTGCCTGCACTGAACGCAGTGAATGTGATCCGGAATCTATAAAATATTTATGGAGTCCCGCCTGCGCGGGAATGACAGTAAAATAAAGGGAGGTGATTTAAATTGAGTTTAGCAAATGCAAAAGCTGTAACAACTTTAACAGCATCAGATGTAGACCGTGCAAAAGCTTTTTGGACTGAAAAACTAGGACTTAAAATGGCTGCTAATCAAGTTGATCCAGCAGGTATTACACTGGAAGCAGGAGCTGGGACAGAGATTTTTATTTATAATAGCGGAGCTCCAAAAGCTACAAATACTGTAGTCTCATTTAAAGTAGATGATGTTTTAACGACAGTCAAAGAGTTAAAAGAAAAAGGTGTTGAATTTGAGAGTTATGACATGGAAGAAATAAAAACTGATGAGAATAATATTGCAACTTGGGAGGAAAAATATCAAGCAGCATGGTTTAAAGATAGCGAGGGGAATATTATTTGTGTAGGGAATGTGTAATTCCTCTACCCGTCATTGCGAGCCCCGCCTCTGTCGGGGTGAAGCAATCTATTCATGAATCCGTCATTCCGAACTTGCCTGCACTGAACGCAGTGAATGTGTTTCGGAATCTCCCGGACAGAGATCCTGAAATGAATTCAGGATGACGTTTAAGGAAATCGATATCTTGACAGCCAGGGAGTTTTAATTTAGACTACTCTGGCTGTCCAAATAATATGGTAGAAGTAATAGAAACAAAAAGAACTCCACCAGAAGAAGAACTTCGCGATTCATTGGAAAGAGATGGGTAAAGATATAAAGATCTCCTAATTCAAATGATGAAAGAAAGTGCACATCTTTTTAGTAATACTGGGGATTGGGATACTGGTGTAATAATTAATGATGGGACTCCTGAACAAAGATTTGTACCAAAACCTGTATTAGAACTTGAGGATGAGAGGGAAGGGAGCCTTCAATATTATTTTCTAACAGAAGAAGGAATTTTTTTGACAGGTTGTGCATTAGACGAAGGATATGGTTATCAACCTATTTGGGATGACGATATAAAAGAAATTGATATTGCTGATTACCCAAGACATGCAGCATGTGGACTTCGTGAAATTCAAAGACGTAGAGAAAGCTTCGGAGTTTCCCAAGATAAATAATTTTTCCAGTTTGTGTTATTATATTTTTAAGGGAACTTCTCCACGCGCTTCGCTTGGTCGAAGAATAAATACTTATTGTTCGACTGAAATGGAGAACTACATATTATGAAAGTTGTTGTAACAAGAAAAATTCCGGGAAATGGGGTTAAGATGCTTCAAGATGCTGGTTTTGAGGTTACAGTGGGGGAGCAAGATGGGCCAATGGAGCGGTCCAAGCTTCTGGAGACTATTAAGGGAGCGGATGGTGTTTTAGGTCAATTACAAGATAAGGTTAATGAGGAATATTTAACTGCCGTAGGATCACAACTTAAAATTGTTGCCAATTTCGCAGTTGGATTTGATAATTTTGACCTCCCTGCTCTCTCGTCGCACAATGTAATTGGTACCAATACTCCTGATGTTCTAACAGAAGCCGTAGCTGAACATGCCTTTGCTCTCATTATGGCGATTACCCGCAGGATCGTTGAGGCTCATAAATTGGCTTTGACTCAAGGCTCATCTTTTGGACCTGAGGTCATGTTGGGGATGGAGCTAAAAGGTAAAACACTGGGTGTGCTGGGTCTTGGCAGGATTGGCTCCAGGGTGGCTGAAATTGGTAAAGCAATGGGGATGAATGTTATCTACTATGATGTTAAGCAGAATCCAGAGTTTGAGCAGAAAGTAGGAGCAGAGTTTAAAGCAACACCTGATGAGTTACTTTCTGCGTCGGATATAGTAAGTGTTCATGTTCCCCTACTTGATTCCACAAGACATTTAATTAATGCTGACAGGTTAAAAATGATGAAGCCTACTTCCTATCTGATTAATACCTCTCGTGGGCCAGTTGTTGATGAAGTTGCGTTGGTAGAAGCTTTGAAAAATAAAACTATTGCCGGCGCGGCTTTAGATGTTGGTGAAACAGAACCAAAGTGGGCTCCCGGCTTGGTGGATTTAGATAATGTAGTACTTACCCCTCATATTGCATCAGCTACAACAGAGGCTCGGAGTGCTATGGGAGAACTGGCAGCAGAAAATATTATTGAAGTTTTATCTGGTCGTCCTCCAAAAACCCCAGTAAAAAAGAGTTAATTTTATTCAACAAGAATATTTCCGGTCATGGAGTCTGCATGGGCGCTGCAGTGGTAAGGATAAATTCCTGCAGTGTCAAAAGTTA
This sequence comes from Candidatus Daviesbacteria bacterium RIFCSPLOWO2_01_FULL_37_10, assembly GCA_001776865.1. Taxonomy (GTDB): domain Bacteria; phylum Patescibacteriota; class Microgenomatia; order Daviesbacterales; family UBA10151; genus 2-12-FULL-37-11. Next base: position 39,864 of record MFDK01000011.1, read on the forward strand.
CTGAATAAGTATCTCCTTTTTGAAGTGCCCGGGAATTTTGGTTGAGAAAATAAGTGTGAGCTGGATGTGAATCTGTATTAATATAGTGTTCTATGCTGTCGCCGTTAACCCAAGTCACTTTAGTACCCTTTTTAATTCTAATATTTTGCGGTTGAAATTGAATTTGGGATAATTTAACAGTTACTTCACTGCTTTTTGTTTCATCAGTAAAATTCTTAGCTAACTCTCTATTTATGGCAAATTCAAAGCTGCCATCATGGCAACTTCCATCTGGCCAGCATGCTTTATAAACCACAGAGTATCTACCATCTGGAGAAGTCGGATCCATATTTCTCCTCATGCTTAGTTTATTCTTATCTATGATTGTTTCTCCAGCACCCAAATCATTTGGTCCAATTTTCGGAATTGAGCCAAAATAGTGAATCTCAATTCGAGAATTTTCCGCAAGGTCAAAATTAAAATCTATTACTACATTAATCGGGACTCCGGCTAGGGTTGCACCATGAGAGGGCGTATTTGATTCATAATGGGCACTTTTCTTGGGATTAGAAAATTGAGTAGTGGCAGACTGTGTTGAAGTATTAGTTTGTTGATTGATAGGAGACTTA